>NZ_CP118631.1:5474808-5812212 GCF_028993635.1 Mucilaginibacter sp. SJ | reverse complement strand
AATATTTTTCCTCCTATCGCAGTACCGAAGTTTGGTATTCGCGTTGTAGGAAAAATTACGCCTGCTCCTATTCCATAATTGTCATTTTGTTCTATGAAATTCAGAAGGATGTTTGAATAATAACGTGAAAATGGACTATTTCCCGTTGTGCCAGTTAGATTGCTTCCCTCAGTCACTGTCATCGATATTGCCTTATCCAATTTTAGATTTATGCCAAATGAAAGATTAAAAGGTGAATTGAATGGACGCCCGCTTTTTACGGGCGCAATAAATTCATCGACAATAAATCCAATCGGTCTTTTTTGAATGACTGATAGTTCTTGTATAAAGGTGTCGCTTTTAATTCTTTTGTCAAATGCCTGAAAGGCGAATGAATAATTGCCGGAGCGAAGACGTCCTATTGTATAATATTCGTTATTAGTTAATGGGTGGACCATGAAAAAATTATCCATATCAATCTGTCCGGCGTTAGGCAAGGGTACTGTCTTGTTTTGAAAGGTTGCCTTGCCATTTTCATCTATGATATTATAAGAAAGATTGACATCTCCTTCAAAGTCAGCAGGATTGACAAATATTTTCATCCTGGAGGCCAACCTCACCCTGTAGCGCGTAGATAAATATCTTTGCACAATTAACTGATTATCACCCGGATAATAATAGTCGCCATCGCCATATTTCGCGTGAATTTTAGGCGGGACATAGACACTAATATGAAAAGCTTCCTCTTTAGAATTACTGATGCCATCCGTCAACGAAAACATTAACGTGTAGTCTCCTTTATTTAAGTTTCTCAGGATTTGTTTTTTTGCTGATTTTGATAAACTTATGTAATCCGAAGAGTCCTTGTTTTTTTGCGACCAAAAATAAATTCTGTCGTCCTCCGGATTATCATCAGTCACTAATGGCTCAAATACAATGGAATCTTTAGTCGACAAATAATATCGCTCATCGACTTTCATACAGTTCGACTTCATGGTGAACTGTGGTAGCGTTGCAGCCTGAACGAACACTTGTTGAAGAGACCGGATAATATCGGCTTGATAGTGTGGTTTCTGAGGGTCGATAAATACGCTGGCACTTGTATTATAGGTTAATCCTTCATTCAACTTAAATTCCTTGTATAATGTAAATTGAAACTCAATCAAATTTCTGAATTCATTCGTTTTAATGAGTAAAACGGATTGAAAAATATTAATGTAACTCAAATAGTTTTTGTATTCCTGCACCTTTTGGGGACCTACAATACCGGGATCTTTAATTGCTTGGTTTTCAATCAAACTCGATATGATAGAACCTTCAATGCTTGAGCTTTGAGTTAATGTGTTCAAGCTGGCGACGCTGTCAAAAAGTTTTTGCGGCTTTCCCGGATACCGCAGATTTTTTAGTTTCTGTTCGATGTAAGGTAGAAGATAGTCTTTTGACTTGGAATCCCACACATACAGCAATCCATTAACAATTGGGTGTTTTGGCAGAGATTTTTGATTATTCCGTTTTTGGGCATGGCAAACCACAATATTCGTTAAGAATATTAGCCCAATGATATAAAATACTACTTTGGTAAGCATGATAAGATGTTCTTGGTTTTATTTGATATGTAGACTTCAGGTATCTCCATTAGTTTTTGTCTTGCGTAAGAAAGTATCTGACCTTTATTTTTCACCCAAAAAGTGCCGGGTATTTTATATTCATTAATAGTAGTGCATGGATTATCATTAACCAAAATCTCCGGGTAGCACTCCTCAAGTTTAAAGGTCCCGGCATCTGAATTTTCAATAATTCTGTCTTTATTATAGGAAATAGTAATTTTATAATCTGCAACCCCGGTGTTAAAAGAAAAATTTGCCTGCTCAATGGAGCGCCTGATAGATGGATTATCGAAGTTCATGGAAAAGGTTTTTCGTCGCGGGGGGCTAATTGGAGCGCCGCCCGCCGGACCACGTCCAATGGTCTTTAGCGTGATTGTGCCAGAATAATCGGACTTTTCAGGTTTAAAATTGATTGATAACTTTCCCACCGATTGCTTGTTGCCTGTTTGTGCAGTAAAAGTTATAATGGTGTCATCAACTTCTTTTTTTTGTAAAGTAAATTTCCTTATACCAGCTGTAATGACCGAAGGCGCGCTGGGAATTGAGGTAAAATATAGGTCGGAAATGTCCGGATGCACACCAGATGTATCTGTTACATCTATAGAGAATGTATAAGGCTTGTCTTCAGTTTTAAAAAAATTGGCAATAATCGGAGCTATACCAATTAGAAAAATCAGGACAACACAGGTATAGAATATCTTGATACCAGGTCCCTCCTTTGGGGCTTTCCCAGCAAATTTAAAAGCCATTAATATAGCGCAAATTGTGAACGCAGCTATTGTCCAAATGGAATTGACTTTTGAAATTACCTTAACTAAATCGGGTATTCCTTCCATAAAAAATAATAATTTAAGTGGTTATTGATAAACACAGATCAACTGCCCAGGAATAATGGATGGAATAGGATCATCTTTAATATTTTAATTGGATAACATAGGTTTTAAATACTATCGTAAAATCCTATCGCAAAATGCGAATGCTATAATTTAAATATTTGACAAATTCGTACACATTTTTTGCCGGAGAATTTGATCAGGCCTTTTTCTGATCTTGTTGCCGATAGATAAAGGCACTGGTAGAACAGCTGATATCGTCCATGCTAAGTGCCGTTGAGTTGGTCTTTTTTCATATTAAAGGTTTAGAATTGCTTGTACTAAATTAATAATAAAGTATAGATATTCAATGGGTTAAATAAAAAATATTACTATAGACGGTGTGTTTTAGATTGCCAATGTGCACTTCTTTGGATAATTCTACGGGCTTGATCAGGCTGTTTTTTGCGCTATAGTTATGATGCAATAAAATAATCTTATGAAAAAACATTATATCTTAAATACAATTAATAATAAATTGTTTAATACCATAATTATGCTCCGCCGGATATAAAAAGCAAATAGAAATTATTATATTATGATTAAAGCTGTAGCTACTGACAAAGATTTAATTGTAGAAATACTTAGCGGTTCATTTAATGACAATCCAAGTGTCAATTATATTATTCGCCAGGACAGTAAGCGATTAAAACGAATCGCTGCCTTGATGGATTACTCTTTTGAAATGTGTCTGATGTTCGGAAAGGTCTGGCTATCAGATAACCGAAAAGCCTGTGCCCTTACCTTGTATCCGCAGGATAAGCGAATAACATTAAAAGCAATCTGGCTTGATGTGAAGCTTATACTTCATGCTATTGGCGTAAGGAGGATAAAAACAGTCTTGCATCGGGAAGCCCGAATCAAAGAAAAACAGCTAAAACAGCCTATGATTTATCTCTGGTTTATAGGCGTTGACCCAGCCGAACAGCATAAGGGAACTGGCAGCGGGCTTCTTAACGAGGTTATAAATCTTGCTGACGAAAAGGGCTTGCCGGTTTTCCTCGAAACTTCTGTGCTGCAAAATTTACTATGGTATAAACATTTCGGCTTTACCATATATGATCAATTGGAATTTACCTACACTTTGTATTTTTTAAAAAAGTAGTACACAAGCGGTGACTTTATAACACCAAATAGCGGATAATATAGGAGATATAAACATAAGAAACGCCGGGCTCAAGTTTGGTCCGGCGTATAAGAAAAGTAAAACTCAATAAATGCCATTCCAGGTATAGGAAGGCGCAACCACTGTTTGTGAGGTGTTGCAGTAGAATAAGCTACCATATCCAACCTCATCTGTGATTGTCGCTGTCGTACCTTCGTTTACCTGACCTGCCATCACCTGCTCAGTATAGGGCATGCTCAGTCCCCTGTAGCGATGGTAGTAATTGTAGGCCATATACCAGATAGGCCGATAATTACCACGATTAGATGATGAAATAGCAGCAATTGGAGGTGTAACCTGCCATATCGGCGTTGCGGGGGTTACAGGGTCCCAGGTCACGCTGTTGCCAAGGTTATACTTAGCTGTATATTCCATAGCCTTGCCAATCACCCCGCTGCGCGCATCATAAAGTGACTTATCGCCCTGGTTGTAAGCCATCTGAGCCCACTCAAGGAAACTGGCTAAACATAATTGCGTATAATATTGATCACGGCCACCTTCAACCGGCTGACCTGTAGATAAAAATGCAGTTACGTTTGTACCATTATCGGCACCATTAGCGGCAGTTCTGTTAAAATACTCCAGGGAAAGGTTATATGCTGTCTGGCTCTCGCAGAAAATACCGTATGCCATTATAAATTTACCTGCGCTTGATCCCCATGATGGCCACCCAGCCACCACAAAGGGCGCTGTTTTGCTATACGTTGTAGCGTACGCAGCATAGTAATTATAAAATATCTTGAAGAGGTTTTTATAGCTGGTCTTCTTTGCTGAGGTAAGACCAGAATAGTTGTAAACCATATCTGCCCCATAAATCATAAAATGCAAGCCGTAACCATTACATAATTGCCAGTCATTGTCAGGATATTGAATAGACGTACAGGTTGATGCCCATGCGTCAAGCAGTTGAATAACCTTATCTGCATATTGGGTTTGCCCTGTCATATTCCACATTACTCCGTTGACGAACATAGCCATCGCATCATTTTCGTAGTCACTCTTATATAAATTACGGCCTACCTGGGCGTGCGCATGTGGCGCATAACTACTGGATAAAAATGTAGCATAGTTGCTTTGAAAGTTAGCAAAGGTTGTTTTGTAGGGTTCCACATTAGCCATGGCCTGGGCATAAGCGTACTGCATTTGCGGTTTGGTTAATACCGTTCCCGGATGTATAAAATCGATCGTTGAAGTTTTCAACTTGCCATTTTTTGACTCATCAGTTGTATTAGCTGATGCCAGGCCTTTTTTTTCTTTAGAGCAACCGATAAACGTTGCAAGCATAATAATACATGCATAAAACAAAGCTTTTCTCATAATTTCGTAAAATTTAAATTGGTAAAATGTAATTAGTAAGATTTTAGTCCTTTCCAACTATTCAGTGGCAATTCCTTCGCTCAAGGCAATAGACCGCCTGTCACGCTGATTCAGCCTGTCAAACATTTTTATTAAACATTGATTTTAACTGATAATTGGCAGTCAGTTTTAGGGGTATAATAAGAAGAATTTATACCGCGCAGGAGCATAACCGATTCATCTTCGAATCAATTACCGAGGTTAAAGTGTATTTATTTCATTGGCGTTGGGTTTAAGTGATACATATTGATTTAGATATAATAAACACAACCACGGTTAATATTTTAAGTGTTTAAACTATTTTTCAATAAAAAAAGATTGTTCTACAGGTACGGCTGTTTGCAGTTTTGGTTCATGGCTATTGCCATACTGCCATGCCACTACGGTAACTTTTACAGGAAAACGACTGTGCGGCGGAATAGCCGCAATATTTAATGTATTGCCTGATAATTCGACAGGGCCTTCTAAAACATAAAAGCCTACCGGTACATGTGCATCTGAACTTGCAAGCAATTTTATTCCTTTGGCATATTGCTTTTGATTCGGTATCGGCGAAAATGTAATATGCTGCTCCCGCCCCATTGTATTGCGTGGAGGCACAATCATCAGCGATTGCTGTACAGCAGGTTTATATTCAGCATCGCCCGGATGGGTAGCAGCAAACCATAATTCATAACTATGCGGATTTTCCCAATAACCTGCTTGCGGATTTAACCTGAAGGTTGAATCATTTAACTTAATAACCGGGCCGGTGATCCGGTTGATAGCAATAGGAGTATTTCCGGCGGCGTGCCCTATAGAAGAACCAACCAGCCTATCAGACCAAACAGGTAAACGCGGGCTTCCCCCAGGCACAGTATCATAAAAGGCAGCATGAAGTGTAAACGTAATTCCATCTTCAGCAGGTTCAAACTTCAGGTTTACCTGCTGATGCGTATTGCGCTGTTCAACCATTTGGCCATGTTGTACATAGCCTATCAGCTGTGGCTTTTGATTGCGATGTTTTGCCTGGTATGCTGCTGTTACTTTTACCGTTTCCTCATCAAAATACCAAAAGGCCTTTGAAACATCACCCTTATAGCTGCCTACAGGCGCGGCATCGGCAGTAGGCAATTCGTTATAGCGCCATTTATCAACCAACCAGCCTGTTTTTGTCGGGTCGATATCAATCAATTTCAGCGAGGTACCCACTTTTATGTTTTTAGGCAACCGGTATTGCATAGCCTTTTTAATATAAAAGGCTAAATATTTGACCTTTTCGCCGGTAGCGGCAAAATGTCCCTGAGCCGGGCTGGATAGCATGCTCAGCGGCAGCAGCGGATGTTCCTGCCGTTCCTTTAATCCTTCGTCGCTCCAGGTATTGGCAGCTTCGTATTCGCCCATTGTTTCCAGGCAAGGGATATAATCAAGGGTTTGATCTTTGCTCCAGATATCAGGGGCAAAAACATTCCTAACATAAGGCCATTGCCCGCTTACCGAGATGCAAGCAAGCGTACGCGAAGGATTCCATACACCGAAATAATAAGGCGCGCTTGCCGCTGCCGAATGCCCGATAGGGATCACCGGTGCAGTTTTCAATTCATCGTATCCCGAGAGACCAGCCAAATTATTAACCATCGCATTAAACTGATCGCCGGCACCTTCATTAAATAAAAACTTAAGATTAAAAGCCGGGTTAACCCAGATTTCCGCCACGCCCAGTTTCCCCATTTCCATCCTGAATTCCGGATCTTCAAGTATAGATTGCTCTTCCATATTGTTCTGTGCGAATATGACGGTCTTTACTTGTTTACAACCTGGTGCTATCCATAAAAAAGCCCTCGAAGGGTCCTGATTTGTGCCATGCGATTTCACACGAACAGACCATTGCCAAACCGCGGCCTTTGCCATCCCCCTACCCAACATCAGAAATACACTCAAAAGAATAAAACAGTAACAATATTTTCTCATAATGCTATTTCAATACAATTTCGGCATCGGCACTTGCGGGCATATTAAAACACCATTGCTTATTACCGCTTTGATTTACGGGCTCGCCTTTTATGGTCACCTTATTTAGTGTAATGTTATGCTGTGCAGACAACAGGTTAGCCGGCAAATAAAGTTTCACCGTCCGATCAGCAGTGAAATACAATTTATCTTTCTCAACCCGTAACGCAGCTGATACCGGCTGCACAGATGATAAACCGTAGCCGCTTTTAGCTATACTTACGCCTTTACCTAAAAACAGATGAAGAAGCTTATTACCCGTGACGCTGATCACCCCATATAAACCCTTAAATTGCATATCTTCTAAACCAACCTGCCGGGTTTCGGCGTGTGCAAATATGTAATCATTCCGCCCGGATTTGTTATTGACAATTAATCCGGTAAATCCTGGCTCATTACCAAACGAGCCTATACTCCTCATGGATGTTCCGTTATTTGCAACGCCCGATGGCTCGTAAATGGCAGCAAAAGGCTTGCTCCATGCTTCGCCTGTCTGGCGTACAACAACTGTAGGTAGCGGCATATTGGCAATACTATCCGGTATCATTTCATTTTTGCGCCAGGCTTTTGATGGCGGCGCCTTCACGCTGAATACCTCTCTGCCGGCATAACCTTTCATCCACATATTCATAAATATGTTTTCTTTGCCGGGGATCTCTAAACTGAAACGTGCTTTAAAATCATGTTCGGTACGGATCGATTTTTTATCGTAGAAATAATCATAACCTACCAGTTCCGTATTGGCGAACGTAAGTTTCTCTGTTGGACGGATCTCCAGCAGTTTATTATTATTATCAGATAAAGTAACCTGCTGCCCAAGGTTATGGTAGATATAATCGTGCGATTTATCCTTCCCGTCTTTACGCCTTGATTTAAAGATATCTACATAATATCCCGTTGAATCGCCGGTGCGGATAATACTCATCAGCCGGTTTTGATCGGCATTGGTTTCGGGCTCAAGAAAGGAAACATCCGAAAATGTGATACCTTTAAAATAGCCCGCTTTTTGGGCCGACTGCGGGTAGCAGGCATTGAGTTTTAAGGGATGATTGCTTTTCATAACCGGGTATGACGAAATACCATCAACTACCACGGTGTTATGCGCCGGAAACTGTGAGTAATATTCGGCATAGTCAGTCTGGAAATAGCTCCCGCCAATACCTCCCTCCGGTGCAAGTACTATCCCTTTTCCATAAAGCTCCATAGCGATACCGTTAGCATGCATATGGTTACCACTTGAACCAACCTGCGAAATCATCAACCCCGTATTTACATCCAGGCAGTTACGCTGTACTATCCAGCTTACATTGGGCGACCAGAACGTTGCCGTTAGATAATCGCCCGGTGTGCCTGCTTTAACAGTGTCGGCAATAGTAATAGGCGAGTTACCAAACAGCGCGTTAAAACCGGTTGGGCGTGCGGCTGTTTCAGTTCCCTCATTTTGCCCTATGCCATTAATTGTTTTTAGCATCCGGCTGTAAATAGCCTCCTGGACCGGCTTGTTGTTTACACGGGCATTGCGGATCAGATCAGATATGGCATCTGTTCGAAGTTTTCCGTAATGGGTATCGCCGAAACCAACAATATAACCGTTAGGGTACAAATACTGCGCGTAAGCAAGTACAGCTTTTGGCAAAACCGGTATTTGTTTGATGAGATCGGTATGCAACGTACGGTCAAAAAGGTTTACAAAGCCTGTAAAATCAGCAATCACGTTCTGGGAATAGCCGGGGCACTCGCCCCAGATGGCTGTCACCGGGTCATAACCTTTGAGTAACGTGGTCAAACTCCATTGGCGGGTATAGGTTTTATTAAGGATCTGGTCCAGATAGTATTGGCAGCCTTTTTTATCGGCATATTGGTTATCATTTTCAAGAACAATGGCAATATCTGCTACAAATTTGGCTTCTATTAAATCCCAGTTATTAAAAGGCACACCATTTTTAATAATGATGTCGGCCCATTTTTTAAAGGTAACGGCATATATTGGCAGCTTTTCGGGGTGATGTTTTTTGATATACGGGAAAAGGAAATCATAACCGGCAGTTAAGGGTTCCAATACATCTTCATGGATCACTTCAAAAGCTGATAACCCCACAAGCGTTTGATCATGGCCATGATTAAGATCAACCGGTTCGTTTCGGTACCCCATCCCTGTTATATAAGTGTTCAGAATGGGATAGGCAAACGCAGCATACTTTTCATCACCGGTAAGCCAATAAAGCATTGCCGCGTTCCGGGCCTTTTCAATGATCTCGATGTTAACCGACTCGATGATCCTTCCGGTTTTCGACTGCTCCACCCATTCCCAGGGTTTGCCGGGCACAGTTCCGTTTTGCAGGTACAGTTTTCCATCTTCATCCATATAAGGTTTGATGTCCTCCAGCTTCGGACGCATGTATTGAGTTGCTGCGTCCCGCGTTCCGGTAAACCTTACGGTGGGCACAGGTGCATGACCGGTTGCATAAGCATAAATGCCATTTTTAATAAAAACATCAGTAGCGTGCTGTTTCCAGTACATCTGCAATCTCGACACCATCCATGAGCTATCAGATTGACAGCGGGAAACGTAAGTATCTGCATCAGCCCGGATCCTGTTGAAAGTTTGTGCCGCCCAATCCTCTTTTTTTATAAGTGCATTAAGCCTGTCCCTGCCGTTGTTTTCGTCTGCAAGCAAACGCGGATGCCCTTTTACATTTACTCCTGATAAATCTATCTGTTGCGCCTTTACAGGGATAATAGTAAATAACCATAGCCACAAACCTGATAAAACAAGTTTGGTCATCGTGCCTTGTCTCTGTAAATATTTTTTAATCATAATGATTGTTATTTAGTCTTCTTTCTTTATAAAACAGCATTCTACTTATCCACCCTGAACCAGTCGAAATCCGCGTAGCCGCCCATACGTACATCGGTTTGCTGAAACAAAACAACCCCACTTTGGCACCGATCCATTTATCAGGTTTGGCAACAAATTCTTGTCCGATAACCCAAACTTTGGATACCTGCGCAGTGACCCGGCCGGCAAATGCCATCAGGATCAACCCCGTTATTAAACCTTTACTAAAACCGTTTTTATACATCGTTAAGTTATTCATATCAATTTAAATCCCAGTAAACCACATAGCGCTGGCGGTGCAGGTTATAGTAGGGTTCGAGTATAACCTGTGTACCATTTGTTGTACTTGTGGTTTTAAAAGTTAGTGGCTCATCTTTAACCGGTTTTATCGAACCGGCTATATTTTCGTTAGTGACCTTCAATCCATGAACAAGATTTGCAGGGATGTTATAGCTATAATCATAATACTGGTAAGGATCAGTAGCATCATGATAAGGCGCATGGGCCGGCATTGCTTCGGCCCCCATTTCACCTGCCAGCACTATCGGTCCATACATTACAGCGGCTATTTTAGGATCATCGGGCGTTGGTTCCAGATGTAATGCCATCGGGTAGGTTATTTCTACCTTGTCCCCCACTTCCCATTTCCGGTTTAGGGTAATGTAGCTTCCCGGCGCATGATTAACTTTTACGTTTTTACCGTTTATTGTAACTTTACCCCCGCTGCGTGCCCAACCCGGATAACGGATATAAAGAGCTAAACTTTCTGCACCTGCCGAATCTATTATCAAGCTCGTGGTTGCATCTTCGGGATAAGTAGTTTGCTGCCTTAATTTCAATCCCTTCTCTTCCCAGGTTAATACCGATGGAATAAACAGGTTTACAAAAACGCCTTGATCATTATGATAATAGATTGCCTCCCCATATTTTGACTGGCTCTCGAACCCCGAGCCTACACAGCACCAAAATGAACTATCCCGGGTACTGTACAAGCGGAAAGCTCCGGCTTTTAAAGGTGTAAAATAGCATACCATACCCGTTTTGGGGTCCTGCTGGCCCAAAATATGATTGTACAAAGCCCGCTCATAATAATCGGCATATTTCACATCGGCATCCCATGTAAACAAGTGACGTGTTACCTTAAGCATATTGTAGGTATTGCAGGTTTCGCCGGTGTAGCCGGTTATAAATTTTGAAATCTTGCCAGGCTCAATGAAGTGTTCCTTATCGCTATTGCTGCCTATAACATAAGTTTGGTTATGGATCACATTATCCCAAAAATTAGTTACGATAGTTTTGTCCCTTGTATCCCCGGTTAATTCGTAAGCACGGGCCTCACCCGTTATTTTTGGAATAACCGTATTGGCGTGCATTTTGTTGAGTTTGTCCTCCCCGGCAGCCAATGGATCAAGCACGGCATGGTGATAAAACAGATCGCCAAGTTTTTTGTGCTCCGGATTATCCGTGATAGAATACAGATTATACCAGGCTTCATTCATGCCGCCAAACTCGTTCCTGAGCATCAGGGCCAGCTGATCCTCACTCAGTGGCGTTATTTTTTTGTAAGCCCAAAATGCCATTTTACTTACCACATCAAGCGCCTGCGTATTGCCTGAGTACCAGTAGGCATCAATTAAACCGGCAGCTATTTTATGCAGGGTATACCAGGGTGCCCAAACACTTTTACCCTTAATATTTCTGTCGATGTAGTTTTGCGGGAAAGCGCTTAAATAACCATCTTCATTGAGAGCAGCCTGCACCTCAGCAAGCCCGGCAACCAGACTGTCGATCTTTAGTTTAAAAGATGCGTTACCTGTAGCTGCATATTGGAAGGATAAACCAGATAGTAAATGGCCTATACTATGGCCGCGCAGTTCCATATCCAAGGCTTCCCAACCGCCAAGCGGGGCGGGCATTTTCGTTTTACTGCTCTTTTTATCCGTGAGCATGCCTGCATTAACCCTAAAACTGTGCAATAACCGCTCTACAGGTAAGGATAGCATCCATTCGCCTTCGCGGTCCATGTTATCTTTAAAGCGGCTATCAAGCAGTTTTACATCCTTCAAATCGAAACTGTACGCTTTGATAGCTATCTTAGGTTCTATTTTTATTTGAGATTGGTGCTGCCCTATGTATTGGGCCGATACCCCAAGGGGCAACATCAGCAATCCTATCACAAGGAACCTGTTCATTCTTTTCATCTTTTTCAATCTATCGTATTTAAAAAAGCCAGTAGCTTTTCGTTAAAACCCTCGGGGTTCTCCATGTTACTAACATGGCCGGCATGGGGGACGATCATTTGCTTAGCTGATGGCACCACTTTTAACAACTTATTGGGGACATTCGCGTCTGCATCGCCGGTAAGTACCATTACCGGAATGGTTATTTTCTGTGCCCTTAACCGGGGTTCCGCCTCATTGCCTAATAAAAACCGGGGCTCAAGGTGCTGGGGCTGCCACGCATCCCATTTGTAGATCATGTTCCAGACGGGCTGCCTCAAACTTTCAATATTTTTACCATTGCGTTTGGTTAGTTTGTTAAACCATTCCTGTTTACTGAGCTGGATACCTTTGGCTTGCCATGCTTTGATCTTTTCACGTTGAGTTTCGGCCTCTTCAGCAGTCCATGGATGACTGGGGCCGGCAACATCAAAAAAATCGCCGCTGGCTGCCGTTGCAGAAAGTAGGCGACCGGGATACAGTGCCAAAAAATCTGTAACAATAAATCCCCCTAACGACAACCCTGCAATATGCGCTTTTGCAATATGCAGCTGATCCATCAGGGCTTTCAGATCATCGGCATGCAGGGCTTTCTGATTTTCAGAGGGCATCGATGACCAGCCATAACCCCTCAAGTCGTACCGGATCACCCTGTATTTTTTAGCCAGTTTAAAAAACTGTGGGTCCCATTCTGTACAGTCAAATGAATGGCCGTGGAGAAGGATCAACGGCTCGCCTTTACCGGTTTCTTCATAATACAGTTTAGCGCCATCCTGCATGGTGATGTAACCGTGTTTTACATTACCCATGCTCGCCTGAGCCAACACATCCCTTACCAACAAGGGTAGCACGGGGCTACCTAAAAACGAATTGAAACCGTTTTTCATTTCGGCTACACGGGCAAGCATAAAGCCGTAAACATGATTTTTTTTATCAATCCATGGATATGCCCCCGCCCAGCTTGGGCTACTGATCAGTGTGGCGTTACCTTTGGCGTCAACTTCCTCCCGCCATTCGCCAAGTCCATAAATATCTTTTCGGTCGCTGGCCCGGGTGTTTTCAACATAGGGGTCGGTCATTTTAGCATTCCCAACCTGGTCTGCCTGCATGTCCTGTATAGCTTTTGCGGATAGGATGCGTTTACCTTGATATACCCCATTATGGATAATCATATTTAAGAAATGAGCATAATCATCCAATGATGCTCTTGCTCCGCCACCCAGCATAGGGTTTTGACCGCCAACATCGCTTACAGGCGTAAAATGCGTTAGTTGCATACCCAAGGGTCTTGCTATCTTTTCCTGAAAGATCGTTTCCCAATCCTTACCTGTGGCTAATTCGGCCATACGGCCGGCTACCTGCATGGCAAGGCCCCCGTATTTAAATTTAGTACCGGGAGCCGTGTCGGCCCGAAGGTCAACGATATGAGCCACCGATTCTTTTAGCGTTTGATAACTATCAGAATGCCTGCCTTCCGGCTGATAATCAGGGTAACCGGCGGTATGCGAAAACAGCTGTCTTAAAGTAGCCTCCCCTTTTTGATCTTTAAATTCGGGGAGCCACTTTTTAACCTGATCATCCCATGATAATTTACCCTCATCAACTATGGCAGCTATAGTAGCAGCAGCAAGCCATTTGCCTGCCGATGCTATATAAGCTACTGTTTTCGGGGTATAATTGCCAAAATATTTTTGATGGATCACCTCATCATCCTTAACAATAATTATGGATGCACCTTTGTAATAGCCGCTATCAACCCAACCACCTATCTTCCTGTCCAGATACGAAAAATCATAAACGACGGGCGCTTTTGCTTTCATCTGGGCAGATGCAAGTGCGGCAGCAGTGGCCAGCATGAAGGTTAATATGATTATCCGGATGCTTTTCATTAATGCTTAACTTTATAAAATTTAGCGCCGAATAAAAAGATCACTGCATAGCATATAATCGGCAGATAGTAAGCGTGAGCGACACTTTGGTTGGCTATCAGCCCCATAACCATTGGAAATACAGCGCCACCCACTACGCCCATTGCTATGAAGGATGAAGCCTGTTGCACGTGGCCGCCCAGGTTTTTGATCCCCAAACTAAAAATGGTAGGGAACATAATGCTAAAGAAGAAGTTGATCATCAGCAGGGCGATGTATGATGTCCAGCCCAAACTTTGCGCAACGACCAGGCACATTAAGATACTACCGCAGGCAAATGCCGCTAATAATTTATTGGGCGCTACATAGGTCATTAACGAGGTGCCCACAATACGCCCCAGCGCCATCATCCCCATAAAAACAATCATGAAGTAGCCGGCCTTTTCATTACTGAAATGCATAATATCCACACCGTAGTTGATAAAATATGCCCAGGTGCCGGCCTGTGCTGCCACATTAAAAAACTGGGCTGCAACCGCCCATACAAAATGCGAATGCTGATATAGTTTTTTTGAAGGTTCAACATCTATATTAACGGCGTCCGGGTCAATTGTTGATATTTCTGCATGCGGATCAGCTAAAACCGGAATTTTTAAAAACATAAAAGCCACCGCTATGAGTATAATCACACAGCCGATAGCTACATAGAGTGTTTTTACTGAAGTTAGGTCAGTTGAATGAACGTTATGCCGTCCAAACAAAAAATAAGAGCCAATAGCAGGCCCAATCATAGTACCTATTGCGTTAAAGGTTTGTGCAAAATTTACCCGCTGGTCACTCCGGCGCTGATCACCCAGGGCAGCCGCGAATGGATGAGCAACAGTTTCTAAAGTAGCCATACCGCAGCCCATAATAAATAAAGCAATCCTGAAAAAAGTAAATGAAGCCGCGTTGGCCGCAGGCACAAACAGGAATAAGCCAGAGGCAAATAAAATAAGCCCCAGGATTACACCCGGTTTATAGCCAAACTTCTTTAAAAAATATCCTGCGGGAATACTCATAATAAAATAAGCCCCAAACACGGAGAACTGGATTAAGCCGGATTGGGATTTGGAGAGGTTAAGCACATTTTGAAAATGCTTGTTCAGGATATCGCTCATGGAATGCAGTAAGCCCCACATTAAAAATAGCGAGGTTACAAATACAAAGGTTACGATGAATTTTTTCTCGGTAAAAGCTGGTTTATTGGTCATATTGTTATTAAAATTAATTACCCGGATGATTGGCGTTAAATAAGATATTAAGTCCTCGCCTGCTATCAAAAGCCGCAGCAGCACCCATCAGCGCCGCGTCTTCTCCCAATAAAGCTAATTTTATTTTTAAACTTTCAGCATATGCTGTTAACCTGCTGATAAGTTCATCCACAAACATGCCCGATGCTTTTGCAATATTGCCACCAATAACAATTACATCAGGAGCTTCGGTTTGGATAATATCCCGAAGAAATAAAGACAGGTTGACCGTAAACTCATCAAAGATGTTCATGACCACAGCGCTGTGTTTGGACATTGATATCAGCGCGCTCACTCCGGTAGTGGACAGTCCGGTTATTTCACGATATCGCCGTAAGAACCATCTTGTAGAGAAATAATCATCTGCAATGCTTTCTTTATAAGGTTCGCCGCCCAGGTTTAAATCTTTCACAATACCATCAACGCTCAAAGCTGAACCGAACCCTGTGCCCAGCGTAAGCCCAAGGGCCTTACGGGATCCGGTGCCTGCTCCCGCCACAACTTCTCCTTGTAAAAATGCTTCGGCATCATTCCGGAACAGGATATCTGCAGCATCTATCCTGAGCTCTTCCGACAAGTATAACTTGATATTTAAACCATAAATGGCCTCATACTTATGCAGGTCTTTGATCAGTGAAATCCCATTTTCATAATCAAACGGGCCAGGCATGGCCAGGGCAACCTGCTGAACCAAAGAGCCGAATTTTTCATAAGCCTGCGTCAATGCTTCTGCCCAGCTTTTAAGTATTTCAGCTGCAGTTCCCTGAGAGTCCACAGTTAATCTGGTACGGGTATCTTCAATGATCATTTTTTTTTCAAGATCAATGACCGCTGCTGTAATATGGGTACCGCCAATATCTGCACTGATTACATAATTATTTTTATTCTGTTGGCTCATATATGATATATATATTATGGATTATTTTTCCGGAGTAAGATACACCGCCTCTCCGCCTGACGGCAGCAGGGTGAGTTTTAATACTGTTTTACTGTGAACACTATTACTGCTGACCCTAACATGGGTCTCAGTAGTCACCGATGGATCGTCGCTGTAAATTGTCGCTTTATACTTTTTACCGGGTTCTAAAAAACTCAGATCAAGTTTAATTTCGCGTGCGTCATTGTTGGTGATAGTACCTACAAACCAATCTTTTCCGCTCCTGCGGGCTGTAGAAATGTATTCGCCGGGTGTTCCCTGCACTATTTTCGTTTCGTCCCATGTGGTTGGGACCTTGTCCCAAAATTCCAGTTCTGGCTCATTATGCTCCGCCAAAGGCTTGTCATACCAATACAGTGTTTGCAGCGGGCTGTAATAAATAGCTGCCAGTGCCAATTGGTGGGCATGGGTAGTTTTAATGCGCTTATCAAAATAACAGATGGTATAATCGGCTGCTCCGGCAATGTACCGCGTAAAAGGCAGCACCGTATTGTGCGTAGCATCTGGCATTTCCTCGTTACCACGGATCCCTTCGGCCGACATCAGGTTTGGCCAGGTGCGCTGCTCGCCGGTTGGCCGCCAGTCGTCATGAATGTTTACCATGATCCGGGCAGCGGCCGCCTGCCGAATTGCTTTTTCCACCCAGGTTGTCCAGCGGTGGGACCCCTGCTGCACAAAACCAAATTTCACGCCTTTTACACCCCATTTATGATAAATGGCAAATAAACTGTCGCTTTGGGCTAATAAACCCTGCTGATTAACATATAACCAAACACCAACACCCTTATCCTTGCCATATTTGATTATACCGGGCAGGTCAAAATCAGGTATAGCAACCTTGGTAGCATCCGAGCTAAAGCTAAATGCCGGTCCGTACCATTTCCAATCAAACAGAATATATTGCAGGTTATGCTTTACCGCGAAATCAATATTGGTCTTTGCATCGGCAGTAGTTTGTGCCATTACCCGCATGATTTTACCTGGTTTAATCCAATTGGTATTAGCTATTGCTGAAGGCTCATTAAGATTCAACATCATGTAATTATGTTCAATCAGCTCGCCCGGCTTTTCGGCTATCATGATTGCCCGCCATGGAGTACCTACCGGCGAGATCAACTGCGCCCCGCCAAACATCGAGGTTACCAGGGTAGATGGTTTATCAGCACTCAGTTTAAATTTGGTGCGTGCATAATCAATTAGTTGCGCCTCCCCCAGCGCCGCAAAAAGGCCGTTAGGCAGTTCGATGGTTAACGGCCGTTCGCTTTCGCCGGGCCAGTTTTTTAGCGGCAGTTTGTAATATGGCGCTTGTGCCCAATTGGCAAACCAGGCCTGGGTGCCTTCAGGCAGGTGAAACTCGGTATTTTCGGCCGTGACGTTGTAGTAGGTGCCTTTAGGGTTTTCGGGGAAATAATACCGGAACGCTACCCCTTCGTTGTACACCCTTACCTGTACCTGCATTACATAAATGGGGTTGTCATCCTTCACCAGCGTAATATTAATTGCGTTGTAAAGATCCCTGATCATAGCCCGCTCTCCGGTAACCGGTGCCCATGTGGTATCATGCCGGGATGAATCAACGCCGGTGATCAACAGGTTTTCGCACCAGTTTTTATGCTGATCTACCTTCAGCGCCATAGCTTTTTCTGAAAGATCATTATCCAGCTGCAGATCAAGGACCGACTGCAGAATTACCGGCTTGTTTTTATAATCCACGCTATAGTACATGGTACGCTTCCAGGCCTCAACTTTTTGACTAAATCTGAATGTTATATTTTTATCCGGCGACCGAAGACTAAGTAAAGAATCCTTTATTCCCTGGCCGTGAACCTTGCTGATAAAGCAGATTAATCCCAAAAAGAGTATTAATATTTTTGCGTTTCTTTTCATATTAGAACAGTATCATCCCCATGTTTTTTATGTTGACCGGCATCAGGCTCTTCCTGAAAATAGTTTACCATGTATAGGACAAATAATTTCGCGGTTTATAATCATCTCAAAAGCGATTAACAGCAATAATGATAAAGCTGCCACTTCGAGCTCTATCCTAACAACTGGATTTCAGTATTTTACAAAAACTTTAATAAATCTGAAGCCGGCAGAAAACCGGCCTCAGATCCTATCTATTTAGTGAAGTTTAGTTATTGGGGATATCCGCCAGGTTTTTATAAGAGCGAACCCAATCGATCTTAGCTTTTTCACCGCTTAAGCAATCACCAAAATCAAGGTAAAGTCCGCCTGTGGTTGAAGCCGCCGGGAATGTTGGGAAGCCATCATAAAAGCCAGATTTTGGCGCCCATTTAATAACATACACCTGTGTACCCAAAAGTGTCATATCGGTTTTACTAACATACCGATAATCATGATTTGTGCCGCTTATGTTCCAGTAAGCCTGAATAGCCCAATCATCGGTACTCTTTTTAAGTTTGGGGATCTGGGTAACTTTAACAGCAAGGTAAGGATAGGTCACAGGATCTAACAAAGCAGAACCCTGCCATGCGCGAACATAGGTACCAATTGAAGCCGATACTTCTAACTGACCATTGGCAACCGCCACTTTTGAGTTTTCGGCCCAAGGTACTCCACCCCATCCTTCCAGTGCATCAAACTCCCATCTTAATGCTCCAACCGCTACAGGAGTTAAACCGCCTGCCGAAGGATGGTAAAACAATAAACTGCCCCAACCGGTACCGTCTGTAACCGTGCCGATGGTTTGTTTTTCAATAGCCGTATACTGCTCCAATACGCGCTGGGTATTTGGCATAGCTGCACCAAGGCGATTATGAAATTGATTATAGGCCATGTAAAATATAGGGCGATAACTTCCCCTGCTATCTGCAGATATGGCCGGATATACCCATTTTCCATATACCTCGGGAAAAGCCGTATTAAAAGGCACATCCTGGCCCAGGTTATATTTGGCATTATATTCAAAAGCTTTCATAATGACGGTATCTTTAGCTACCCACATATCCAGCTTGCCTTGGTTATACCCCATTTCGCACAGTTCTTCAAAATTACAAAGCCCTAACTGGCTATAGCTTTGCGTCCGGCCAGATTCCTGGTTTTGCCCGCTCGGCAGAAAATAATGCTCAACAGTACCATCGCCGCTTCCATGATAGAAATAATTGTAAGCAGCATCAAACATCGACTGGTCGTCCAGAAATATACCAAAGGCCATTATTGCCTTAGCATTCGCACTATCCCAGGTTCCGTTGGCTCCCCCGGGAATTTCGATACTCTTAATTACAGGGTACCAGATGTTTCTGAACATATCTTTACATTTTTGCAGATCTGCGGCTTGCCATCCCGAATAATCGCGTACCAGTTCGGCACCATTGGCCATAATGAACCCATTAAAACTTGCACATAGATAAACATCCGGCCCGGTACTGGTGATGCTCTTCAAAGTAGTGGACCATGCGTTAAGCATTTTCACCGCATTATCCGCATAAGCGTTGTTGCCGGTAAGTTTCCACATCAGGGCCTGAGAAAAGATAGCGTAAGAGTCGTTCTCAATAATTGACTTATAGTTTATACCATCACGGGCTATAATTGTAGGATCGCGGGTAATGAGTGTAGTTGGCCCCTGCATTTGATAGTTTAAAGAAGCCCATGTTGAGGCTTTGAGGGCAATCAAAGTTGTATTCCAGGGCTCTGAAGATGAGGCTATCTGCGTTTTTATGTAATCTAACGAGGTGGCAGTGAGCAACATTCCCGGGTGTTTAAATGTTGCGGCTCCAGTTGGGTTAGCTACACCCTTACTATTTTTCTCTACACCATATAATGACGGTGATTTTTTGCAGGACATTGTTACCAATATGGAACACAACGCCATTAACCATAAAGTAGGTTTCATAATTTGGTCTTTTTAATATTTTGTATTTAGGCTGATCTGGTTGAGGGAAATCGCTTTTAAAATTTGTTGCTTATGGCCTCACCTAAATCCTCTCCAAAGGAGAGGACTTCAACAAAAAAGTGCCCCCTCTCCTTTGGAGAGGGCTGGGGTGAGGCTTATTTACCAACCCGGATTTTGCGTAAGCTTACTATTTAACTTAATCTGGTCTTGAGGAAGTGGTAACAGGTAATTTTTATCCTGCCATGTCCTGCTATTATCAATGATCAAAATGCCGTTTGCATCCTGAGGTATGGTATTTGCCCCAGGCCAGATGGCGGCAAATTCGGTACCGGCCCATTTAATACCCTGTACCGGCATCGGCATCTCCATTTCGGCGGTTTTCCAGCGTTTCAGGTCATCTATGCGGAAGCCTTCATTATACAATTCGATGGTTCGCTCACGCCTGATCTCTGTTTGCATATTTAAACCGTTGGCGGTTACAAAATCATTAGTAAGCAATGGCATTGCGCTGTTTACACGGTGCCTTACCTGGTTTAAGGAGATATTTAAATCAGCATCAGAAATATTTCCGTTACGCTCGTAAGTAGCTTCAGCGAAGTTCAGCAATACTTCGGCATACCTTATCACAGGGTAATCATATGATTCATAGGTGTCGGCCACCTTTCTTTCCGATGCCCATTTCTGGTTCTGGTAACCAGTACCATAATTAGAAACCAGGGGTTTTAAAGCGGCGTTGGCCAGATCTGCAGCATCATTTTTCCAGGTAACACGATAGTTGGTATTGTTCCAGTAGTAATTGCCGTTTACCATTAAGGTATATTGCATACGTTTGTCCCTGTTGGCAAATTCAGACCTGGCGGTACTATATCCTTTAAACAATGGCGATTTTTCAATAGGTAAACCATCGCTGCATAAATAAAGATTAGCGAGTTTGCGGGTTGCCCAATCTACAAGGCCATTGCCAAATGTGGTTTTGGTTATGTTAAGGTTAGAGATACGGATACTTTCATCATAACGGTTTGAAAGGATATACTCGGTATTTGCCGATTTGGTAATACCTGCCGGATTTGATTTGGTATTTTCAAGTATGAACATATACTTCTGCGCCGAATCACCTAAAGCAATGGTTGAACCGGTTGTACCAAACAAGGCATACTGCCCGCTGGTCATTACAGCTTTACTTGAGCTAATGGCTATATCCAGTAAGGTATTGGCGCGAGTAGCGTTTCCTCTTGATTTTTGCCACGTTCCTTCATAAAGGGCTACCCTCGACAGCAAAGCACCAGCGGCGCCCTTACTTACACGCCCTTCATCCGCAGACCGAAGCACACTTTCCAGCGGCAGATCGGCAATTGCAGCATTCAGGTCGGCTATAATAAAATCCGTCACTTCATCTCTCGAGTTCCTCGCCGCCATCAATAATGGATCATTGGTATCCAACGGTTTTGAAACGATAGTTACACCACCGAAGATTTGCAGAAGATCGAAATACACATATGCCCTGAAAAATTTGGCTTCGGCTACGTACTGGGCTATTTCGGCCGGTGTAGCATAGGTTGAAGCTTTATCTAAAAGAAAATTGATATTCCGGATGCGCTGGTAATCTGTATTATATGTTCCGTCTGTTTGTACAACACTGTTAGTTCCCTGGCTGTAAATGTTTTTAGTACTGTTAGTTAATAAATCCGATCGCAGGTCGCTGTGTACACCATCCGTGACTGTGCCTGCAAATGTTCTTTCATACAGGTAAAATGCATTTGCGGCCAGTTTAAAATCATTGGCTTTTTTCCAATAAGCAGCATCAGATAAGGTATCCTGCGGGTTTAAATTCAACGCTTTTTTGCAGCCCAACACAGCAGCAACCAATGCGAAGGCTACGATATATTTATAATTAAATCTTTTCATGTTTTTAAAATTAGAAGGTAACGTTAACACCGGCAGTTAAATATCTGTAAAATGGATAGCGGCCGTAATAAGGGCTTCCGTCTGTCGTGATCACATTTCGCGGCGCTTCCGGATCCCATCCATCTTTTATTTTAGTTATTTCCCACAGGTCGTTTCCTGAGATATAAACACGTAGTTTTGATATAAAATTGGTTGCAGAAATCAGTTTTTGAGGTAGCGTATAACCTATTACCGCATTTTTTAAACGCAGATAAGCACCATTCTCAACCGACCATGAAGAGGGTTGATAATTGTAGGAATTGACAGTACCATTAGTTGAATATTTAGGATAATAGGCACCGGTATTTTCAGGTGTCCAGTTATTGTTTACCGATTGATTGGTTGTATTCAGGTAAACGGCACTAAAAGGCACCCGCCATACATCGCCATTCCTGAAAATGGTCCTGCTGCCTACCCCCTGAAAAATTACAGAGATATCAAAACCTTTCCACTGTACCCCGGCATTGAAGGAATAAGAATACCGAGGATCATCGGTACCGAGGTACTTATAATCGGCGCTGGTAATTTTGCCGTCGCCATTTAAATCTTTATAAGAGTTATCACCTATTTGAGCTGTATAGGATCCCCCCGGAATATCAGATCCTGCAATTAGTTTGGTAGCGGCATCTGCCTGCGCCTGTGTTTGGATCCGGCCTGCATATTCCAGCCCAAATACCGAACCAATCGGGTAACCCTGCGTTGCAGCATTATAACCACCATAGATAGTTGTGGCCCCGTTTATATTGATCAGCTTGTTTTTATTATAGCTAAGGTTACCGCCTACATTGTAGCCAACCTGGCCAATTTTATCCGCCCATGATAAGCTAACTTCCCACCCATTGGTTTTAAGGTGACCGATATTGGCCGCAGGAGCTTGTGCTCCCAAAATCGTAGGGTAAGTTTGTGGTAACAGCATGTTACCGTTATCTTTTATAAAATATTCGGCAGTACCGGTTAAACGGCTTCTTAATATCAAGAAATCGAGTGCAATGTTGCTGTTTTTGATACGCTCCCATGTCCTGTTCAAACTCACCAGGCCATTAGTTGGCCCAACGGTTACTGCCTGTCCAGAGCCAAGAATCGGGTTATTGCTGGTTACAGTACCTGTTTTAGCTAATACCAATTGCTGGATATAATCATATAAACCGATCCCGCTTTGATTACCTACAACTCCGTAGGATGCCCTCAGCTTTAAATCATTAAAGAAAGTAGCGCCTTTCATGAAGTTTTCCTGGCTGATCCTCCAACCTGCAGAGAAACCATAAAAAGCCTTCCACCTGTCTTCTTCGGCAAATTTGGAAGACCCATCATACCTGAAATTGGCCTCAAGCAGGTATTTTTGTTTATAGGCATAATTTACCCTGCTAAATGCCGAACCTATGGCATAGTGGTTTTTAGTTTCACTATTGGTTTGGTTACCGATACCGGTTAATGTTTTAATATCCTGTGAAACCGGGTTAAGGACGGTAGCATCAAAATAATCATATTCGTCGCGCTCATACTGGCTGCCTGCTGTAACACTTACAGAATGGTCGGTACTGAAGGTATTTTTGTATTCGAAATAAGCATTGGCATTATAATAGTCTTCGCCAAGATTTGCACGTTTAAAATAAGATGCATCCTGTGTAGGATTGGTAATACCCGGCACGGTGCCTAAATAATTATACCACTGAATTGCATTTTGCTGTGTATAACGATTTGCATTATTGGTGTTATAACCCAGGGTGGCAACAAACTTCAGGCTTTTTAAAATGTCATAATTAATTTTTTCATTGATATAAACGTTTGCTTTGGTCAAACGATTATCGCCGCCCAGTTTGGCTTGCCAGTTGGGGTTAAGTTGCCCGCCCCATGCATATGGTCCGCCGTTAATGGTAGAGATAGGCATACCGGGCTGAGCGTACTGTCCAAGTACATTGTTGATCAGCGTAGGCGTTAAAACATCATTACGGTCATAAGCTATATTTGATTCAATTTTCACCTTGCTGCCAATCAGGAAGTCATTTGCCAAACGTACATTGTATCGTTTATTAGAGTTATTTCCCCAGCGCAGGATACTTCCGTCGTCCATGTATCCTAAAGAAATACGATAACCTGCTTTTTCGGTACGGCCGGCAACACTTAGGTTATTTTGGGTAGAGTTTGCCGTTCCCCATAAAACATTTGTCCAGCTGTTGTTAAAAAACACATAATCGTTTACATCACTAAAGTTTGGCAAGGGGTTACTGCCATAGGTCTTAAGGTCGATGTAATTATTCAAATTAGCCAAAGCCAGCTTACCATACTTGATCCAAACATCGCTATCGTCAAATCCATCATTTCTCCTGGCTGTAATTACCCCATTTGCCCATTGCTCCACGTTCATTAAATGAGGCTGAAGCCCGACAATCTTGCTCGAAAACGAGCCATCATATTGCACTACGGTTTTACCGCTTTTGGCTTTTTTAGTAGTGATCAGCACTACGCCGCCTGCTGCCCTTGCGCCATAAATAGCGGCCGATGCATCTTTGAGGAACGACATGCTTTCAATATCATTGGGATTGATAGCATCCAGCGACCGTACGCCAACAGCGGCAACCCCATCAATTACCACTAATGCATCTGTCGGATTTATGGAGGATGCCCCCCTGATATTGATATTCCATCCTTCGTTACCCGGCGCTGCCGAACCCCTTGTTATCAGCACACCCGGTACCTGCCCCTGCAATGCCTGAAATGGATTGGCCAAACTGCCTTTATCTTCAAAGGCCTTGGCATTAACTGTTGCTACCGAACCTGTTAATGTGGCCCTTTTTTGAGTACCATAACCAACTACCACAATCTCATTCAGCTTATTGTCTGTAACATTGAGTTTGATGTTAATGATCGTTTGGCTGCCTACAACTACTTCTTTCGAGTCAAAACCAACGAAACTAAATACAAGCACCGCATTAGTTTCGCCCGAAGGGATGGTAATGGTATAAGCTCCTGAATTATCGGTTACGGTATTAACGGATTTTCCCTTTAGCGTTATAGTAACACCCGGTAGCGGCAGCCCCTTGTCATCACTTACTTTACCTTTCACAATTATTGCCTGCGCCACCGGCAATTCAGGCTCCGGTAATTTACGCTGTACTATGATGACCTTGTTCTTTATAATATAGGTTAGTGGTTGATTTTGGAAACAGGTTTTCAGCACCTCGGTTAAGCGGGTATGCTTAAAATCTACACTTACGGGGTTTGCTCCGGTAAGCATTTCATCTGTATAAAGAAAAGTATAACCTGTTTGATTTTGGATCTCATTAAATAGCTGCACAATAGGGGCATTTTTGCCTGAAAATGTAACGTTCTGTGCGTGGCCTGCAAAGGATACCTGGACAAAAGCTGTGATCAATAAAACGATGGTAAGTTTCATCACCAACAGAAATTTATGGATATAGGCGGAGTGCCTACACCCGGTAAGAGCATAAAATTTCATATCTTTGAAATGTTTGGGTTTAATTGGTTTATCGTTGTGGATCAATAATATATCGGTTATAAACTCAAACATCAGCCGGGAGTGTTCGCTGCACTTCCGGTTTCGTTTTTAGTTTATACCATGAGTAGATTTATGGCATAACTATAACCCTCCTCTCAATAATTTTAAAGTGTACTAACCCTGTTAATTCAAGTGCATTTAAAACTTCAGTTATATTTTCAGAACGCGGTACCGTGCCTACAAAGCCCTCATTGGTTATAGTACCCTGGTATTGCACAGTTACATTGTACCAGCGGGCCACCTTACGCATAATGGTTTCTATATTTTCATGCGAGAAGTTGAAATTTCCGTTTTTCCATTCCACAGCCTGTGTTGCATTTACTTTGGCAACTTCTATTTCGCCATTTACACGGGCCTGTTCGCCGGGGACAATGAGTTTTTGCTTATTGCTGGAAATTATTTTCACAGAGCCTTCCAGCAGCGTTGTGTTGGTAGATTTTTCATCGGCATACCCCATAATATTAAAGTGGGTACCCAATACCTCAACTGTAGAATGATTTACGGTTACCCTAAATGGCATAACCTTATTCTTGGCAACTTCAAAATATCCCTCCCCTGATAATTCAACATTTCGTTCCTTACCAGTAAAAGCAACCGGAAATTTAAGCGAGGAAGCGGCATTTAGCCAAACCACGGTACCATCGGGCAAAACAACCTGGTACTGGCCGCCATTTGGGGTGGAGATGGTGTTATAGCCATACTGTAACTGTTTGTTATCCTGCTGTTTTTTAGATGCATCATATACCAGCTTCCCATCGGCGGTTTTGTTAACTATGCTATTTTGCTGATTAGCCAACACCCCTTTTTTGGCACTTTCAAGTACAATTTGAGAACCATCAGCCAAAGTGAGCACTGCTTTATTGCCACCCGGAGTTATCTTATTTACCTTAGTATTATTTGCAATTGTTTGCTCTTTTATCAGGCTATTCCTAAAGACGATCCCTACCGTGATGAGTAATAAAATCGAAGCGGCGATTGCTATTAGTTTCTTAAATTGAGTTTTAGGTCGAATGCTATGGTACTGACTCTCCTCATTTTCGGCAGCATCAAGTTGGGCCTCAATTTTAGCAAGCAGTTCGGGATGATTAGCTGTCTCCTGGTCTGGAAGATTTTTAAAAAAATCACCGTACTGCTCCAGTAAAGCATCAACCTCCTCATCTGGAAGTGATTCAAGCCATTTGATAAAAGCCTTGTGCTCCTGTTCGGTATGCCGGTTTTCAGAAAATTTTTTAAGGAAATTGTTCCGTGCTATTTCGTCCATATATGTGTAAGACGACCGGGAAGAAATAAAGGATGACGCTAAAAAAAATATTTTTTAATAATCATCAAAAAAAAGAAAAAGATACCCTGGCTGGGTTTAAAATAAATGCTTCCAGGCCCCAACAAGAAAAACACCGACGGTTAGCTCGCCATGGGCAAGCATATGTTTCCTTACAAAGTCCATCCCGCTGTATAGTTGCTTTTTTACAGTGGCTTTAGAGATAGACAGTTTTTCGGCAATTTCATCCAAAGAGAGTTCGTCTTTGGTACGAAGTTCTACAATCTGCCTTCTTTTTTCGGGCAACAGATTGATAGCGTCCTGTGCCATCAGGTAAAAATCTTTGTAATTTATTTTTGCATCTGATCGTTCAGAACTCTCTTCAGAAAGAGGTTGAACTTTAACCAATGCCTGCGCCTCAGTTTTGCTTTTCTTAATCTGATCCAGTAAAAGGTTTTTAGCAGAGCGATAAACATACGACCGGAAAGAAACAACATTTGCTAATGATTCCCTACGCTCCCAAATCTTTATAAAAACACATTGAACAATTTCTTCGGTTAATTCGGATGATCGGCAAATCAAATAGATGTAACGATACAGATTATTGATATTGCGGTTATACAATAAAGTAAAAGCCTTTCGGTCCCCTTTTGAAAGCCGCGCTAACAATTCACTCTCATCTAATTGTATTAACATTTCTATACCGGCTATCTATATAAAAATAATTTGAATATAAATCAGGGTAACGGATCATCACCCGTTTTTAACAGGAGTACCGTCGGAAGTTCTTTATCAATAGATTATAACCAATCTGACTTGGAGAATAGATTATAACTGGCATTCAAATCTAATAATTATTTTAGCAAACACAATTTTCTTCCGTTTTACTTTTTAGTAGTCATAGGCAGGTAATAAACGATGGCATTTATTTAACCAACAATTAGAGCGGATTAAGACTACAGACTACCGAACACCTTTTTTCATTATATTACTTCCGCTTTAAGCACAACCAATTTAAACTTTGCTAAGATGATCGGCGGTAACAAGAGCGATAACCGTATTAAAACTATAATGAACAGTTTGATGAGAACGATCAACACCACGATCAAAGTTACGGGAGCAACCTAAGTATAATATCAAGCAGAGCAGGAATTATCAACTGAATCCACGGAGTTAAACTTTTTCTGCCGAGTAAGGCTATTTTTCGTTTCAGGCTTTTTCCAAATCCAATTTCGCCGACTTTTGATGTATGGTTTTATCCACTTCAATCACCACACGTGCGGTGCGGCATCGGCCATGGTGTCGCGCCAGTAGCGGAGGATGTTTAGGCGGGTGTTATTACTCATAATAATGAGGCTTGGTTAATTATTTGATGTTGAAGAGTATTTTTTTCAATTTTTTCTATTCAAGTATAGCTTTCTTTAAGCTCTTCGTTGATCGCTGTAATATCAAAAGCGTTAACATCCCATTGCTCATTTTTACCAAGCCCGAGCCAGCTTTTCATTTCTTTGTATTCAGGATTTTTAGGATCGCTTAATACTTCAATCAAATTGTAATAGCCTGGTATGCCGCCGCAATCTTCAGGAGGGCAAGCACCTTCACCAGTCAGACACACGGGAATGGCATTCTCCGTGTCTACTATTTTTTCTAAAACGATATCGTGTTTCCAATCATCTCCAAAATCATATATGTAGGTAAACTTTTGCTTAGGTTTAGTAAACACTTCCGTAATAATAGTTTCCGTGCTGTCTTCCACTGTATCGTCATCGTACTCATCAGGCACTTTATAAAAAGTTTTTGATGAATACCCTTTTTCCGAAAACTGGTACAAATGGCAGTTTTCCCAGCCAAAAACTATTTGTATAATATAATGCAGGTCATCAAAAGTGATATCTGCAGGTACTAATACCCGCCGCCAAACAGGTGGGTCTTGGAGGTGTTTTATTTGAATTTTGAATTGGAGTGTTTGCATGTTAAGCTTTAGCAATTTGTCCTATATTGTTAACTTTTACTTTTATACCGTTCATTGCTCCTAAACTGGCAATATTGATAAATTTCTTTAACTCCTTAGCTGTTGCTGTATCATCAAGTTTAGTTTCAAGGTGGTGTCGGAACCACAGATCAATTGCACCTGACGTTTTCTTTGACATTTTTTGAGTACGATACAAATGTTTGCTGATAAGCGCACGATTTTTAGTACTAATGGCCATTTCCAACTCGTCATCAGTCAAGCCAAATACAAACATTTCATTTTGCTGTAAAGATGTCTGATAAACCCATTTAGGTTGTGGCAATCCTTTCAACAATTCCTGGTCATCCAGGCCCGAGTTAATAACCATATCCCACACTACAGCCGGTTCTTTTACAATCACCGGCAATTTTGCCTGTCTCCGCTTTACCGCATCCCAAAAAGACACACTGTTTTCCTGCAATTTGCCATTCTCATCCCGATAGATGGCAATATGGTGGTTATTGCGAGTCGATACAAAATCAATTGGCATGCCTTGCGCATTAGTATGCAAGGATTGCAGATCGGTATAGCCGGTAAAACATCTTACAGATTTTACAGGGATACCTTTCGCTTCGTTAAGCCATACCACATTACCGGGCTCACCATTAAACGCTATTTTGGCAATATTCCCATGTTTGGCCAGATGTGCTTTTACTATTGTCTTTACGCCCTGATCTACTATGTATTCAGCATCTGCGGCCTTAAAGTTGGTATCCAGTTTATAACGTACAACATGTTCATGCCGATAAGCAATAACGCTATCATAACTGTACTGTTCTTTAAAGGCGGCAAGGTTTTTAATATTAAAAGCATCTTTAACTTTATTATCAAACCTGCTTATGTAATCAGTTATTTGTGCCTTAATTTCAGGATTTACAATATCAGCAAGCTTATCAAACCGGGTTGATAATGCAACTTGTTCAAACTGCTTAATCCGGCCATAAATGGTGTCCTTATGCAGAAAGCCCCGAGGGATAATTTCCTTTTCTTTTTGGATACTGCCATCGGCTTTTTTGATTTTGTTAGTGCTGGTACCAGCCACTTTTTTGCCGGGTTTAAAAGAAATGAGAATCCGATCAGTACAATCCGCAACTTGCTGAAAAGAAAACGGAGTTTGCGTTTTGATGTCTATTTCTTTAATGGCATCCTGATTAGTTTGATCTTTTTTCCTTTCAACAACCTGGTTTAAATTGTTCAATTGTTGTATATAGCTTTGCTTTGTACAAGCAATAACAAGTGCATCAATAGCATGATGCCTATGGTCATCACGTTTACTCCAATCGGTAATTCGATATATCGGTTTACCATGTTTATCCGCTTCAACTGTTGTTTTACCTGCCTGTTCGTATTTATGCCAGTTTAATTTTTGTAATACAGTATCGTAACCCCAATGATGGCGCAGGTAATCCGTTACCGATCCGCTTGTGGCATGTACATTACGACATATCTTACCTAAAAGTGTTCGTACTTCTTTGCTAATAAAACGGGTTTCCTGTAATTGACGATTGATAAAATCCTCGGGGATTTTATCTGCCGGGGTCATTAATTTATTAAACTTCCCTTTTGATATGCCATCCTTTTTATAAAGATGTGTTTTAATAAATTCAACATAATTTAAAAAAACCTGCTCCCCTTGCGATTTCATGAAATCGTGAGCAGTCATTTGGTTTTTACTATTGAAGCTTCCGGAATTTAATGCCCTACGGCAAATTGTTTTATTGGTAAAGGAATCATCAAACAAGCGTGATTTTGGTATAATATGTTCTATATCATACTCACCGGTAAAAAGCATACTTAATGAAACTGGCTTTTGCGGTTCATAAGGCGATACCCTACCAAATTCCTCCCAAAGCTTATAGCGTTCAATATCATTTTTTGTAACCCTTTTGTATGGCAAGTGCTGCTTAATGATCTCTACAATTTCTTTATGTCGTCGATCTAATTTGTTATTTCGGGAATACGTTTTATTTCGTTCCTCTGCATTTTGCCTAAGTTCTCTTGCAAGCTCTACCCTTATCTCAAACCTATTTGTTGCGTGGCGCTCCGAACGTGTTACAAACCCATTTCTTTCATCGATAATTTCATTAACCAAATTAATAACCTGATTGATGATTTTTTCAACCACAGGCTGACGCAGACTATTTTTAGGATATAACTCCAGTTTGTCTATTAAAGGCCTAAGTTCATTTCCCTCCTTAGTAATAGAATTAGAATGATTGTAGCCCGCCATTTCGCAAGCTTTCGAATAGCCATTACCTTGCTGCAAGTAAGGAATTATTTTCCGCAGGGCCCTGGCGCTTAAACTTCCGTATCCCTGTTTGGCAAAATCAATTTTAGCCAATGCTTTAGCCACATCTTCAGCAAAACCGTACCTGCTTTGGAGCTTTGAAATTAACATTTCATTTTCCTCTATCGAATACAACAAGTGCCATAACTGAAACAACGGTTCCTGCTCAAAAGCGGCATTAATTTGCAGGTGGGTAAAAACCTCTCCCGTTTGTTTGTTCGCTATTTCCTTTTCATTAACAACCAAATTAAACCGCAGTAATTCGTCATACTCAACTTTATATTTATCAAATGCTTTTTTAATAGCCGAAAAAGTGCGGTTTCCCTCCAGTTCTTTTTCGTTACGGATATTGAGCTTATATTCCTTTTGCTCTGTTTTATAACCTAACTGATCCAGGCATTCTTTTACAGTCAGTTTTCCCTTAATATTCAACAGTTCAAATAAAGATCGCTTTTCATCAAGTGTTAACTTTCGTTTTCCCTGTTCATCAAAACCTGGCTCGCGCCCGCGCATCGCCTTAAAGCTCGTTAGCTCTATATTATTTAATTCTTGCCATATTTTGTTTACCTGGAAAAGCGGTGAACTCTTGGGAGTAGCCTTGTGATGTTTTTCAAACAAGCAATTACTTACCAAGCCTTTTTGGGAACGCAGGGGACGCTGATAATAGATGGTTTCATTACGAATTTGTTGCTTATTAAACTCGGTAAGTACTTCCGGGTAATAAATTTGCTGTTTATCCCAGATCCGGTCAAACTCATCCATGTAAGTACTGCGTAGATAAATATTTTCCTTTATTCTTACAGCCTCCGGCAATTGCTCTGTTTCGCGCTTCAGCAATAAATTGTAAAAATGCTGACCAATAGTAATACCCTCATCCTTTAAGGCCTGCTCCCTGTCATTAATATAATCCAGGTAGCCTTTCTTTTTTTGTCGTGCGCCGGTATCCTCCGTTTCGGCGGTTACTTTACTATCGGTTTGTTCTTCATCGTTATTGGCCTTACGATTGCTCTTATAGCCTCGTTTTTGGTTAAGATGATAAAGCACACGGCCAATTTCCTGTAATGATAGTTGTCCGGTTACTCCTTTGGCACGCAGGCCGTATAAATTCAAGGCATCCAGTTCAAACAACCCTTTATCGGGCATCATTCCCAACATTTTCAGTATAGCGGTTAACTGATGCCTACGCAATTTATACCGCTGCAGGTTACGCCTCGCACCGCGCTTTTGTGTACGGCCCGCATTTTTTGACATGGCATTACCTTTAGTAAACTCGTCGTTCTCGTCGGATGATAATGGAATAATACGTACGCCCATGCCGGCAATGGTGTAGGTTTCATTGAGTTCAGTTGGCTCATGTATAAGCGCCCAGCCTATCGAATTGGTACCGATGTCAAGACCTAAAGTTTTTTTCATACCTGATTTACAGCAATTTAAAATAATAAATCTTTCTCACACTACAAATATAAAATAAAACACTATGTTTGTATCAGAAAGTCTTTGTAAATATATGCAGAGGAACTAAGCTGGTTTGATATATTGATAATCTCATTAGTTGTTGATATGCGCACTTTCTATTTTTTATTTATTACAACATTCATTCAGTAGTGTGAGTTGTTGTTTGCTTTACTAAATTTCTAATTATATATTTGAAATTCAAGAATGAAAGCAAATCACAATAAGGATTATTCCGGTGTGAAAACATTTAAGGCGGGGCAACTCGCCTTTTTTATTGTTTATTTTCCCATTTGATTTCAATCGTTAAATTATAAATAAAATAGTTTATTTTCTCTCTTTGTTATTTGTTTTTATATTTAGTGGATAAAATAACCCAATATATTCATATCTAATAAAATCAAAGACACACATATAATTATTTAACTTATAGCATTTCTATATTCTTTCCAGAAAAACCTTGCAACCAAATTCGGGAGAGATATGAATAAGCATAGAAGTGCATCCACATGGGTGCATTTTCTTGGCGTATTCTAACTCTCCCGGGCTTTGCAAGGGCCATTCTGGATTAGAGATACCAAAAGAAAATCACCCTTAATTTAAACCTAAATTAAGGATCGCATGCCAACACTAACCTGGATCGGAAAAGACAAAGTAGTCACCCATCATCACGATGTACCTTTTAAGGTACTGAACCATCAATACACTTTCGGCAGCAGATCCTCCCCTCCCGCCGAAACTTCCAACAAAATCATTCACGGCGATAACCTTGAAGCATTAAAAGCCTTACTGCCTGAATATGAGGGCAAAATCAAGTGTATTTATATTGACCCACCTTATAATACCGGTAACGAAAATTGGGTATATAATGATAACGTAAGCGATCCCCGCCTGAAAAGATGGCTGGGAGACGTCGTTGGTACCGATGACCTTTCCCGCCACGATAAGTGGCTTTGTATGATGTATCCACGCTTAGTGTTGTTACACAAATTACTTTCAAAGGATGGAGCAATTTTTATCTCAATAGACGATAATGAACAATCAACTCTCAAACTAATCTGCGATGAGATATTTGGGATCGGAAATTTTGTGAACAATATAATCTGGCAAAAAAAATTTAGCCCTCAAAATGATGCCAGATACTTTTCAGACAACCACGATTTTATCCTTTGCTATACTAAAGATAAAAACATCTGGGTACGGAATCTTTTAAACAGAACTAACGAACAAAACGCCCGATATGATAATAGAGATAATGATTACAGAGGTTCCTGGACTTCTGGTGATATTTCAGTAAAAACATATAGTGCTGCTAATGATTATCCTATAACAACACCTTCTGGTAGAATCGTTAATCCTCCAAATGGTTATTGCTGGCGTTTTTCTGAAGGAAAATTTAATGAATTAGTTAGGGATAACAGAATTTGGTTCGGGGTTAATAATGATAATGTTCCACGCTATAAAAGATTTCTAACGGATGTACAGCAGGGCACCGTTCCTTTAACCATTTGGCCTCACAATGAAGTCGGACACAACCAATATGGTAAGCAAGAGCTAAAAAAAATCTTCCATGACAGCATTCCGTTTGATACTCCCAAACCACCAACCTTAATTCAAAGGATATTAGAAATATCCACCTCCCCCAACTCCATCATCCTCGACAGCTTCGCCGGTTCCGGCACCACCGCCCATGCAGTTCTCAACCTCAACAAGCAAGATGGCGGCAACCGCAAATTCATCCTCATCGAGATGGAAGATTATGCCGAAACCATCACCGCCGAAAGGGTAAAACGCGTAATGAAAGGCTACAATGACAAAGAGGGTACCGGAGGCAGTTTCGACTATTACACCCTTGGCGAACCACTTTTTACAGGTGAGAACAAAGAATACCTGAACGAGGCTGTGGGCATCGACAAAATAAAAAACTACATCTGGTACAGCGAAACCCGCAGTCCGTGGACGGCATTCACTACGCAAACTAACGATCTGCTATTAGGCGTTCATGATCAAACTGCCTATTATTTTATCTACCATCCTACTCAGCTTACCTCTTTTGATTTTGAAACGCTGGCAAGCATCAACGTAAAAGCCGGGCAGTACATTATTTATGCCGATAACTGCCTGCTCTCAAAAGATTTTCTGTTCAGGAATAATATTGTTTTTAAAAAGATCCCCAGGGATATCAGTCGTTTTTAAGCATGGAATTAAAAAGCTACCAATATAAAGTTATTAAAGACCTGGAAACCTATTTGGCCTATGTACAGCAACATAAAAAGACCGACAAAGCCTTTAATCATTACTGGGAAGATCGCATAGGCCCATACAACCCGCTTACCGGCCAAGGCATGCAGTTGTATAAAAATACTATTCCCAATGCGGCACATGTATGTATCAAAGTGCCTACTGCCGGGGGCAAAACTTTTATTGCCTGCAATGCGCTGCATACCATTTTTAATGCCTATTCGGCCATAATGCCTAAAGTGGTGGTTTGGCTGGTGCCATGGAGCAACCTGCTTGGCCAAACGGTATCGGCCTTAAGCAATCCTGATCATCCCTATCGTCAAAAGCTCAACAGTTTGTTTAATCACCGTGTGATGGTTTATGAAAAGAAGGACTTGCTTATGGGCTCTAATTTTAACCCGGCTGTGGTGAAAGAACAGCTTTCCATCATCGTTATGAGCTTTGGCAGCTTAAGGGCAAAAAACAAGGAAGACCGGAAAGTGTACCAGGAAAACGGACAGCTGGCCCCTTTCGTATCGCATTATACTAACAAGGCCGACTTGTTGGAAGATATAGATGAAACAGCCCTGATCAATGTGCTGCGCAGCATGCAGCCGGTTATTGTGGTTGATGAAAGTCACAACGCCGAAAGTAACTTAAGCGTGGAGATGCTGAATGCTTTAAACCCTTCGTTCGTGCTCGATTTAACCGCTACGCCTAAAAACAACAGCAACATTGTTAGCCTGGTTCCGGCCATCGAGCTAAAAAAGGAACACATGGTAAAACTGCCTGTTATTGTTTATAACCATCATGATAAAACCGATGTAGTGAACAGCGCCCTGCACTTACAGCGCAAACTGGAATTGCTTGCCATTGAGCAGGAAAAAAACGGCGGCAGGTATATCCGCCCCATAGTATTATTCCAGGCACAACCCAAAATAGGCGAAGAAAATATCACTTATGAAAAATTAAAGAAACAGCTCCTCAGTATCGGCATCCCTGAAAATCAGATCAAAATAAAAACAGCTACCATTGATGAGTTAAAGGGCGAAAACCTGCTTTCGCGAAACTGCGAGGTGCGTTATATTATAACCATCAATGCTTTAAAAGAAGGCTGGGATTGCCCTTTTGCCTACGTGCTGGCATCCCTTGCCGATAGATCATCGGCTGTAGATGTTGAGCAAATCTTAGGTCGTGTGTTACGGCAGCCATATGTAATGAAACATAACGCGTCATTATTAAATATTTCTTATGTATTAACGGCCTCTGCAAAATTTAATGATACGCTTCAAAGCATTGTAAAAGGCTTGCAAGCCGCCGGTTTCAGCGACCGCGATTACCGGGAAATTGATACCATGACTGATGAGGAAAAGCAACCTATCCGGGCTGATCCCTTAGAACAACTTTTTTCTCCGGGGAAAACTACTGTTGAGCCCGATCAGGAATTAGACAGTACACGAATTTCGTTTCAACCTGATGATATAACGGAAACCGTGGCTAACGACACTGTGCTGGCAAAAATTGAAACGATGGCCGAGGAGCAAAGCGCCGAGTTGGAAACCATTATCCAGCAACAGAAAAAGCAGCCGGCTGATGAGCAAATATTTGAAGAAATGGGCGATAAAATTAAACGCTATAAAATGGTTGAAGCCAATAAGGCCTATGTTTCCGGCTTTCGGTTACCACAGTTTTACTTAACCGTGCAGCAAAGCGACATATTTGGCACCGGGAAGGAATTTCTGAGCCAGGAGCCTTTGTTACATCAGTTTAAATTAAGCAATGAAGATACAAGGATCGACTTTGAACAGATCTCATCCGACCTGTACAAAGTTGATATTGAAGAAACCGGCAAAAGCGAATATGACGCCCGCTTTACCAAAATTGAGGATCTGATGCTGAAAGAGCCGGTTGTAGGCTATATCCTTTCCAAACCAAAAGACAGCCAGATCAAGGATATTGCCCATCAGCTTATTCAAACGATAGGCGATATGTACCCCATTGCCGATCAGGAAATAAGGGTTTATATTGAACGGATATTAAATTCACTGAACGCTGAGCAACTACAAGATATACTAATTCGCAAGCACAGCTACGCCGATAAAATCAAGGCCAAAATAAAGCAACATGCCGATAACTGGGCCGAAAGCCAGTTTAATGACCTGATAAAAATAGGCAAAATTGAGGCAGGGGCTTCCTGGAGTTTTCCTGAGTTAATCGTTCCAGGTATGTTAGGAGCTTCCATTACGAAATCATTGTACGAGCGCGAAGGGCAAATGAACAACTTTGAAATGAGCACCATAACTGATATCGCCTCTCTTTCTAACGTTGTTTTTTGGCACCGCAACCTGGGCCGGGGCAAGGGTTTTAGTATCAACGGCTACAAATCAAACCATTATCCCGATTTTATTGTCGGCACCCGGTCGGGCAAGATTATTTTAATAGAAACCAAGGGCGATGACCGTGACAATTCTGATAGTATGGCAAAATGCAGGTTAGGTAACAAATGGGCCGAGCTGGCCGGGGGTAAAAAGTTCAGCTATTTTATGGTATTTGATAAAAAAGCCATTGAAGGTGCTTATACCTCTGATAAGGCTAAAGAACTGATAAGGCAGCTTTAAAATTAGCAGGAAAGCAATATGATTAAAAGAACACTCCACTTCAGTAACCCGGCTTACCTGAGTTTAAAGGAAGGCCAGCTGGTTATTGATCTGCCTCATTTAAAAGTTTTAGGTGAAAAGGAAAGCAAAAAATCAGTACCTATTGAAGATGTGGGCATCGTTGTACTTGAACATCAGCAAATCACCATAACCCATGGCTGCATTGCCGCCTTGTTAAATAATAACAGCGCTATTGTTACCTGCGATCATACTCACCATCCAACCGGTATGATGTTACCGATAGACGGGCACAATACGCAAAGCGAACGGTTTAGGTACCAGATTGACGCCTCTCTACCTTTAAAAAAACAGCTCTGGCAACAAACCACACAAGCCAAAATCCTGAACCAGGCCGCGGTATTGGCCGACCGGGGGATTAATCACGACAATATGTTGTACTGGGCTAAATCGGTACGCAGCGGGGACCCTGACAATTATGAAGGCCGTGCCGCGGCTTATTACTGGAAAAATGTATTCCCTAAAAAGGTGGAGTTTTTTAGAGGAAGAGAGGGCGATCCACCAAATAACTTACTCAATTACGGTTATGCCATACTGCGGGCCATTGTTGCCCGTGGATTGGTTTGCTCAGGCCTGATCCCTACCCTCGGCATTCACCATCGCAATAAATATAACGCCTATTGCCTGGCCGATGATATTATGGAGCCTTATCGCCCGTATGTTGATCAAATAGTTTTGCGGATCATTGATAATGGCGAGAACTTTCTGGAACTGGGTAATTCGATCAAAGCGCAATTATTAGCTATTGCCACGGTTGATGTGCAGTTTGAAAAAATCCGGAGCCCGCTCATGGTAGGCGTACAAAATACCACAGCGTCTTTAGCGCGGTGTTATGAGGGGAAAATCAGAAAAATAACGTACCCCATTATGAAGGAATTTGTAACAAAGCGGACTGGACTGTATAAGTATGATGATGACCTTATGACGATGGCCGCTGAAGAGCAAGGGCAATACAACGCAGCCGACGATGAGGAAGAAGAATTACCTTTTTGATAAATGCGCTTAAATGAATACCGGATATTGTGGATATTAGTGTTTTTTGATTTGCCCACAGAAACCAAAAAGGACAGGCAAATTTACAGCAGGTTTCGTAAAGATATTATGAAAGACGGCTTTGGTATGTTTCAGTTTTCCATTTATCTGCGGCATTGCAGCAGTCGTGAAAATGCCGACGTTCATATCAAACGTGTAAAAAAAATACTTCCGCCTAAAGGCCATGTGGGTATCATGACTATTACGGATAAACAGTTTGGGATGATGGAATTATTTTACGGCAAAGAAGAAAAAGAACTACCAGACACCCCGCAGCAATTGGAATTGTTTTAGAATTTTAAATCCGGAAGCTTAAGCAACCGGATTTTTTAATTCTAAATCCCTACATAAACAACTGATATCTAAACTTTTGAACCGAGGTATGTTGTTCCAAATATCAGTTGTTCAAAGAATGAAAGCAAATCACAACTATTTGTCTGCGGTAAATAAACGGTTAATCGTTGTTCCAAATATCAGTTGTTCAAAGAATGAAAGCAAATCACAACTTTGCCATGGCTTTATTTTACGGTGATTTTGTTGTTCCAAATATCAGTTGTTCAAAGAATGAAAGCAAATCACAACCTTCCAGGTGCATTGCCAATGTCAGCGCAAGTTGTTCCAAATATCAGTTGTTCAAAGAATGAAAGCAAATCACAACACGACCGATACGGTTGTGCACGTACTTAAAGTTGTTCCAAATATCAGTTGTTCAAAGAATGAAAGCAAATCACAACCGTGTAGTGCGGGGAAAATTGGCATTTACAGTTGTTCCAAATATCAGTTGTTCAAAGAATGAAAGCAAATCACAACGTGAGCAGGTGCAGCGCCGAGTTGCCGACGTTGTTCCAAATATCAGTTGTTCAAAGAATGAAAGCAAATCACAACAAGCTTTCGGCTGGCCATATCCTTCGCGATGTTGTTCCAAATATCAGTTGTTCAAAGAATGAAAGCAAATCACAACACCAGTGGTGGTGTGCAAGCACTACAGGTTGTTGTTCCAAATATCAGTTGTTCAAAGAATGAAAGCAAATCACAACGCTGCTCATAGCCGGGGCCGACATTCAGCAGTTGTTCCAAATATCAGTTGTTCAAAGAATGAAAGCAAATCACAACTGGGAATGAGACAATACTCAACCAAAAAGTGTTGTTCCAAATATCAGTTGTTCAAAGAATGAAAGCAAATCACAACCATGCTCTGTCAGCTCCGATTCAGCTAAGGTTGTTCCAAATATCAGTTGTTCAAAGAATGAAAGCAAATCACAACCGTGTAGTGCGGGGAAAATTGGCATTTACAGTTGTTCCAAATATCAGTTGTTCAAAGAATGAAAGCAAATCACAACTTCCCGGTGATCCTTATCTTATCAATAAGAGTTGTTCCAAATATCAGTTGTTCAAAGAATGAAAGCAAATCACAACGCCGAGAATAACTGTATCATCAATATACGCGTTGTTCCAAATATCAGTTGTTCAAAGAATGAAAGCAAATCACAACAGATAATCTTCGAGGAATTGGAAGTTAGTTGTTGTTCCAAATATCAGTTGTTCAAAGAATGAAAGCAAATCACAACGCCACGTAGATTGTTACGAGTTTGCCACTCGTTGTTCCAAATATCAGTTGTTCAAAGAATGAAAGCAAATCACAACCTTCTATGGATTGCTTTTCAGATTCACTTAGTTGTTCCAAATATCAGTTGTTCAAAGAATGAAAGCAAATCACAACCGCCTTGCGCTTCCATCTCATTTGTTACTTGTTGTTCCAAATATCAGTTGTTCAAAGAATGAAAGCAAATCACAACAAGGCCCTTAATGAATCTTTTGTGGACTGTGTTGTTCCAAATATCAGTTGTTCAAAGAATGAAAGCAAATCACAACTGCTTCCCGTCGATGACTACCTGTAAATAAGTTGTTCCAAATATCAGTTGTTCAAAGAATGAAAGCAAATCACAACAGTTCCCGGTTGTATTGCTGTTCACTGGGCGTTGTTCCAAATATCAGTTGTTCAAAGAATGAAAGCAAATCACAACGCGCCGGGGGTAAACATCATCGAAGTACACGTTGTTCCAAATATCAGTTGTTCAAAGAATGAAAGCAAATCACAACTTCAAATTGTGTTTGAAAACATCATTAGCAGTTGTTCCAAATATCAGTTGTTCAAAGAATGAAAGCAAATCACAACTCTCTTTAGTCTCAAACGCTACCATAAACCGTTGTTCCAAATATCAGTTGTTCAAAGAATGAAAGCAAATCACAACACGACTTTGTAAATGAATTTGGTTACGAGTGTTGTTCCAAATATCAGTTGTTCAAAGAATGAAAGCAAATCACAACTTGTAACAGATGGGGCCTGGAGCAATATCGGTTGTTCCAAATATCAGTTGTTCAAAGAATGAAAGCAAATCACAACAGATATGAAAGAACAATACGATGAGTCTGTGTTGTTCCAAATATCAGTTGTTCAAAGAATGAAAGCAAATCACAACAAAGACGGTTCAGACCAGTACAACCTTCAAGTTGTTCCAAATATCAGTTGTTCAAAGAATGAAAGCAAATCACAACTATCTGTAGTTTGCGAACGTGACGAAAATGTTGTTCCAAATATCAGTTGTTCAAAGAATGAAAGCAAATCACAACGACGCAGCGCTTGCTGCTACGCTTCCCAGTGTTGTTCCAAATATCAGTTGTTCAAAGAATGAAAGCAAATCACAACTATTTGTCGTAGTCTGTTTATCCATTCTCGGTTGTTCCAAATATCAGTTGTTCAAAGAATGAAAGCAAATCACAACCGTTCTGTGTATAGGGATGGTGTTCCCATTGTTGTTCCAAATATCAGTTGTTCAAAGAATGAAAGCAAATCACAACTATTGTCTGTTTAGTGTCATAAACATCTGGGTTGTTCCAAATATCAGTTGTTCAAAGAATGAAAGCAAATCACAACCGTCTGATGCGTTGCCTCCGCTTGGCATTGGTTGTTCCAAATATCAGTTGTTCAAAGAATGAAAGCAAATCACAACGTGCCGTCCATTAGCTCAGTTACACGGATGGTTGTTCCAAATATCAGTTGTTCAAAGAATGAAAGCAAATCACAACTATTTGCGTGTTACGCTCTCTTAGCGCGTCTTGTTCCATTTTACCTATTATTTACAATGTTTACATTTTAATTTACAATCCAAATTCTTCATGATGAAATATATCAAAGTAATTTCGCTGAATCAATTTAAAAAATATGAGAAATAAAAGTACGTCTTATGTGATCTGATTTATCAGGAGATAGATCTATGCTAATTAAACCTGCAAAAAATATGAAAAAAATCATTTATGCGCTGATCTTACCGCTGGTTGTGGTAAGCGGACTTGTATTTGCTAATCGTAAAATTAAAAATGAACCTTTTAAAAAATCAACCCCGAAGTCACTCTCTGCTGCTGAAAGGGAAGCCGAAATGAAAAAATGGGAGGCTACCCCTGATGGTATAAAGTACAAAAAATGGGAAGCGTCTCCCGAAGGAAAAAAAGTGTATGCCGGTGCTGCTAAAATAAGGAAGCACATTAAGGATTATACTAATATGGAAGGAGTTGTAACCTCACTTTCTCTTCCGCCAGGCTCAGCATTAGGTTTTGGAGTAATGGTGAAGATTGATGACGACGATTACATTCTTAATTTTGGGTTGGAAAAGTCTGACAATAGTTTTTTGAACTTTAACAATGAATTTGAGCAATTGCATAGGCTGAAAGTTAACGACAAAATAATTATAAGAAGCCATAGTGTATCGTACGCGCCTAAGTATTCATATCCGATAGTATCGGGCGACTATGTGGAACAAGATAGTAAAATAATTTATAAACGTGCACCCCAAAAAGGTGGTTGTTGAGGATTACCAGCTTCGCGATGCCGCCATTACGGACTTTAAAAGTGAAGAAGCTGAGACATAACTTTTATAGCCGGTTATTTACGCTTGGACATTCTTCCCGCAGGCATCTTTTTAATACTCATTCAAACTATTAAATGCAATGAACCTTCAAGTCCTCATAAAGTGTTTGGAAATCTGTATAGTCCCGGGTAACACATTGGATTTATAGGCAAATCCGGCAAAGGCTGTTCGATATCGAGCAGTCTTTTTGCTTTAATCTTCAATAAATTATGGGCAAACGCAGGATTTTTTGTATGTGTTCGACACATGTCATCTTTATACGTGAGAGGATGTTTGAACACCTCTCGAATAAATGAATGTTGATCCTTTATACCCGCTTTTTCAAAAATCCCAGGAATGTCAGGAAGTGTTGGTAATAGGTCCCGCATTTTTTGCCGCTTGTCCTTGTCATCCTCTTTTAATTTGTTCATCTCACTAACAAGGAAATGCATCCGCATGGATTCAATTAACTTAAGGATAAAACTTTATTATCTAAAAACAGTGAAAACTTACGCAAACGTTTGTGTTTGCAATAACAAACGTTTGCATAAGTTTTAAGGCTCCAGAGCGTAGAATTATGCATAATCTTTCTATTAAATTTTAGTTAGTTTCGGACGTATTAACAGAAAAAACCAACAAATTTTTATGCGAAAACTAACCTGTCTGCTACTTTTATTATTGCCTATACAGCTTTTAGCGCAACAATTTGATCCTGTAAAAGCACTGGTTAAAAGGCGCGCCCCATGGCTAAGCAACCATATCATTTTTGAACCTTTAAAAAGCACCAGGTCAGAAATAGTTGAACTGCAAACTATCAAAAACAAGCTGGTTATCCACGCTTCCGGAGCCAATGCGGCGGCTGTAGGTGTAAACTGGTATTTAAAATATTATTGCCATCGTTCCATGTCTCATATGGGTGATAACATGTCGCCTGTGTTTCCTATTCCTAATGTTAACAAAAAAGTGACGGTACAAGCCGGGGCCAAGTATCGTTATGCGTTAAATTACTGCACCTATAATTACACCATGAGCTTTTATAGCTGGCCCGACTGGGAGCGGGAACTTGACTGGATGGCGTTAAATGGTGTGAACACCATGCTTACTGTTGAAGGGATGGAAGCGGTATGGCAAAACACGCTGAGGAAAATAGGATACACTGAAAATGAAATTAACAGTTTCATTGTCGGGCCTGCTTATACCGCGTGGTGGCTGATGGGAAATATTGAAGGCTGGGGAGGTCGCATGCCTCAAAGCCAGATAGACAACAGGAAGCTGATTCAACAAAAAATGATGAAGCGGATGCAGGAGTTGGGCATACAACCTGTGTTGCAAGGTTTTTACGGCATGGTGCCAAGTTCATTAAAAAACAAAAGCAAAGCACATATCATTGATCAGGGTACCTGGGGTGCTTTTAAAAGACCTGATATACTTGACCCTACTGATCCTGAGTTTAGCCGCATTGCCGGCATCTACTATAGCGAAATTCAAAAACTATACGGTAAGAACATTCATTTTTTTGCCGGCGACCCTTTTCATGAAGGTGGTAAAACGGAAGGCGTGGATTTAAAAAAAGCAGGCACTGCCATACAAGCATCGATGCAACATTACTACCCCGGTTCAACATGGGTATTGCAGGGCTGGCAGGATAATCCCAGGCAGGCCATGCTTGATGGCCTCGATAAATCAAAAGTATTGGTACAGGAACTTTTTGGTGAGTTTACCAATAACTGGGAAAAACGTAAGGCTTATGATAATACCCCGTTTATGTGGTGCAGCGTTAACAATTTTGGCGAACGGCCGGGCGTGTATGGAAAATTGCAGCGCTTTGCCGATGAGGTATACCGTGCCCGTAATAGCACTTACAGCAATTACCTTAAAGGTGTGGGGATTATGCCCGAGGGTATCAACAATAATCCACCTGACTATGACCTGATGCTTGAGCTGGGCTGGCACCAGGAACATGTGGATACCCGGAGCTGGATCGACAAATATGCCCAATATCGTTATGGTAAAAGCAACGGGCATACAAGTAATGCGTGGCAGGGATTTTTACAAACCATTTATCAAAGCCTTCCCGGTTACCAGGAAGGGGCTGGCGAATCTATTTTTTGTGCGCGCCCTGCACTTAAAGTTAAATCAATATCCAGTTGGGGTACGCTTACCCGTAATTATGACACGGTCGCATTTGCGAACGCAGTAAAAGAATTTGCAAAAGCGGCGCCTGCTCTTAAAAATTCTGCCACTTATAAAATAGACCTTATCAATATGGTGCGGCAACTGCTGGCTAATAAAGGCACGCTCACATTTAATGAAATGGTAACTGCTTATAACAGCAAGAATCTGCAAACATTTAACGCAGCCAGCGCAAAATTCCTGCATATGATAAGGCTGACAGATGACCTCTTAAATACCGATCAATATTTCAGGCTCAACACCTATCTCAAACAAGCTATAGATAACGGCAATACCGCGGAAGAAAAAGCAAACAATTTAAAAAACGAATTAATGCAAATTACCTATTGGGGCGAAAATGTGCGTACCGAAGACAATCTGCATGAGTATGCTTATAAAGAGTGGGCCGGCCTGATGGATAGCTATTACTTGCTCCGCTGGGAGATTTATTTTGATTATCTGCGCAGCAATTTGCAAGGTAAAAACGTTCAGGAACCTGATTACTTTTCCTGGGAACGAAAATGGGTGGACGACAACCAAAAGCTAAACCCTGAAAAGCCTCAAAGGCCTTTACTGGAAGTGGTTGATGAAATTTTATCAATGTAAAAACATCGCCCTTTTTTAACACTCTTTCTTAAAACTGACGTCAGCTATCCTCCAAATGAAAAAAACGTTAACAGGTATTTTATTGGTTTTTATTGCATTTTCCCCTTTATATGCCCAAAAGAAAATAGGAACAGAAACACCCGAACAAAAAGCCAAACGTATGTCCTGGTGGACTAATGACCGCTTTGGTATGTTTATCCATTGGGGGCTTTATTCGCAGGCGGCAAGGCATGAATGGGTAAAAAGATGGGAGCGCATGACGGATGCGCAATACCAGCCTTATTTTGATGAGTTTAATCCAGATTTGTTTAATCCCAAAGAGTGGGCAAAGAAAGCTAAGGCAGCCGGGATGAAATATGCTGTGCTTACTACTAAACATCATGAAGGGTTTTGCCTGTTTGATTCAAAATATACTGACTACAAGGCTACTAAAACCGCTGCTAAAAGAGACCTTGTAAAGGAGTTTGTTGATGCATTTAGAGCCGAGGGTATAAAAATAGGTTTTTATTATTCACTGTTGGATTGGCATCACCCAGACTTTACCGTTGATGTTTTACACCCCCTGCAACCGGCAAGCGAAAAAGATGAGGATTATGATAAGCTGAACAAAGGCCGCGATGTGGCCAGGTACCGCACCTACATGCATAACCAAATTAAAGAACTGCTTACCAATTACGGCAAAATTGATATGCTATGGCTCGATTTTTCGTACCCTGATAATGGCAAACATGGGAAAGGGGCCAAAGACTGGGGATCTGTTGAACTCGTTAAAGAAATAAGAAAATTACAGCCCAATATTATAATTGATAACCGCCTCGATTTAAATGAATACCAGGATGGTTGGGATTACCTGACACCCGAACAGGTAAATTTATCGGAGTGGGTCAAAAAAAACGATTACAAAACTTATTGGGAAACCTGCCAAACGTTTTCTGGTTCCTGGGGTTATTTCCGCGACGAAAACAGCTGGAAAAGTACCACGCAATTAATTACCATGCTGATAGAGGCTGTAAGCAAAAGAGGTAACCTGTTGCTTAACGTGGGCCCTACTGCACGCGGTTTATTTGATAAACGTGCTAACGAAAGGCTGGACGGAATAGCAGCCTGGATGAAATATAACAGCCGCTCCATTTATAGATGTACCGAAGCTCCGGAAACCTTTGTAGCCCCGGAGCACACCCTGCTTACCTATAATGCAAATACCCGGCGCTTATACGTGCATTTGTTAGCATATCCCGGCAAAACACTTACTTTACCAGGCTACAAGGATAAAGTAAAATACGTTCAGTTTTTACATGACGCGTCGGAGATACAACAGGATAGCAAATCAAAAGGCACAGGTAACGACCTGATATTAAATCTACCGGAAACCAAGCCCGATAGTGAGATACCGGTAATTGAATTGGTTTTAAATTAATGTTTACTCATCTACCTATGAAAACAAAACTATCAATGTATTATATCATCATGATCCGAAAACTTTTACCCTGCCTGTTTATTTTAGGATGCAGCCAGGCGGTATTGGCACAAAACGAACATAAAATGTCAGATACGTACCAGCTTCCTAAAGATTCGCTGGTACGGCAAAAACTTGCCCGCTGGCAAGACAAAAAGTTTGGTTTATTTATGCACTGGGGAACATACAGCCAATGGGGTGTGGCCGAAAGCTGGACTATTTGCCCTGATGACTGGGTTACACGTACCGGCCCCTACAGCAATGATTATTTCGCCTATAAAAAAGCATACGAAAACCTCCAAACCACCTTTAACCCTGCCAATTTTAACCCCGAAAAATGGGTTAAAGCGGCCAAGGCTGCGGGGATGAATTACGTAGTCTTTACCACCAAACATCACGATGGTTTTAGCATGTTTGACACCCAACAAACAAATTATAAAATCACCGATCCTAAAACTCCGTTCTCAAAAAATCCGCGAAGCAATATCACCAAAGAAATATTCAATGCCTTCCGTAAAGATAATTTTATGATCGGGGCATATTTTTCAAAACCCGACTGGCATAGTGAAAATTATTGGTGGCCTTACTTTCCTCCTAAAGACCATAACGTTAATTACGATCCGCAACGATATCCCGAACGCTGGCAAAAATTTAAAAATTTTACCTACAACCAGGTTGAAGAGTTAATGACCGGTTATGGCAAAATAGATATTTTATGGCTCGATGGCGGCTGGGTACGACCATCGGTTACAAAGGATAACGACCCGCAACATTACAACCAGGATCTTGATATGGCCCGGATAGCAAAGATGGCCCGCAGTCATCAACCGGGCCTGATCATGGTAGACAGGACGGTGACCGGCGAATTTGAAAACTATACTACACCCGAACAGGAAGTACCAGACAAGCCCTTATCCTACCCATGGGAAACCTGTATGACCATTGGCAAATACTGGAGTTACGTTCCTGATGATGAATTTAAGCCCAGCCGCCAATTGGTACAAACGCTCATAAAAATAGTTTCAAGAGGAGGTAACCTCCTGCTTAATATAGCCCCGGGACCGGACGGCGACTGGAATCCGGTTGCCTATCAAAGGTTACAGGACATTGCAAATTGGATGAAGATTAACGAAAAAGGAATTTACGCTTCTGAACCTGTTGTACCTTATTCTGTTGGGAACATATATTTTACCAGGTCAAAAACAAAAAACACATTATATGCCTTCTGGCTATCAGAAAAAGATAATGTAACCCTTCCGGCCGAGGTAAGTTTTCCTGTAAACAACATTAAACGAATTAAAAAAGTAAGCCTGTTGGGCAACTCTGAAAAGTTAAAATGGGCCTATCAAAATGGGCAGTTGAGCATTCAAATTCCCAAATCTTTACAAAAGAGCAGCAAATTAAAGTATAGTGACACTTTTGAATTGGAATATTAAAGAGTATACAAACAACAAGCCCATCAACCTCTGCCTTATAAATTCAAAAAAAACGAGGCGGTATGATAAGCCTCGCTTTTTTTGAATTTTTCAGATACTAAGCGATATATAGTGTTGAGTTGGATTTACTCTATTAACAAAAGAGGGGTTAACAGGGTTAACACAATTCAGGGTTAACATTCACATATATAGTTAATAATCAAATAATTAAGTGTAATTAATAAAAAATATGTAAACCCCTTTTTGTATAAATATTACCCGCTAATGCTTTATGCAAATCGAGATTGGGACTTTCATAACCTTATCCTATACATTGGTACGCCCTCTATGAGACACCATACTGGAATCAAATACCGCATGATGGAAAACCGGGGTTAACGACGCTTCACTGATGCGATCATCAATTATTTTAAAAAGTATTTCGGCCGCTTTTATGCCCTGCTTTTGGGGGAATTGTTCAATGGACGCCATTGGGGCACTATCCATAAAACTCCAAATAGGAGAATTTGCAAAACTGACAAAGCTAATATCGTGATTGGGAGCCAGATTATAGTTCTTCAACAACTTAATTGCATCGCGTGCCACATAATCGTTAAAAGTGATAATAGCTGTGGGCTTATCCGCTAAAGATAATAGCCGCCGCATAGCATAAGTATTTTGCGCCGACGACAGATCCGAAGAGACTATCAGGTCAGTATTTACTGCTATCTGATATTTATCAAGCCCCTGTTTGTAAGCATCCAGGCGCTCTTTACTTGCAGCCAGTTGCGATGGACCATTAATTAACCCAATACTACGATGCCCTTTTTCTATTAAACAATCAATGGCCTGTAACATTCCCGATTGGAGATTACAAGCCGAGTAATGAATATCTTCCATACCAGGAATACGGTCAAAAAAAACAACAGGAATGTTATATTTTTTCAATTGTTCAAACACTTCATAATTCGTGGTATTTTTGCTTATCGAAATGATAATGCCGTCTAACCGATGTGTTTTCATTGTTTCCAGGATACGTTTTTCCTTATCAGGGTTTTCTAACGATTGCCCAACAAAAACGTTATAATTCCTTTTGCTGGCGTAATCTTCTATCCCACTAAGGGCCGAAGAAAAAAAAGCGTCAGAAAAATCCGGAACAATTACACCAATAGTTAATGTTTTTCGTTGTTTAAAAAATACAGCTGTTTGATTTCGCTCATAATTTAGTTCGCTCGCTACCTTATTAACCCGCATGGTAGTTACAAGGCCAATGCTGGGATGTCCATGAAGCGCACGCGACACTGTTGAAGGACTTACTTTTAAGCGTTTAGCTATCTCTTTAATTGTGGGAATCTTTTCCATTTTGTAATCAAGATTAAAAACAATGGGTATTGATTATTGATATGCACCTTTACTTATCTGCTTATTTACAATACGTGCACTGCCGCCAAAATCAACCGTACCATTAACCTCATCAGAGATCACCTGTCCGCTATTTTTTGCTACAGAGGACGATTGCAAATGAAAATCAAGGTCAGATGTATTGATAAATAAAGGATTTACGCCATATGTTGAATTGGTGTCCCCGCTGCAGGCCGCCTTCCATAAATTATAATCGGTATAAGCAACGCCGTTCCAGGTCCACTGCGCTGGCCCCATAGTGTAATACAGGTTATAATCGATGATATTGCCCGATCCGCGGTTGGTATATTTATGAATAAACATATCCGATGCCCCGCCATAAATAATGTTATTTTTTATAACGTTGTTGGTGCAATCTTCCCTGATGCTTATCTCCCCTTCTATTTCGCCAAAGGCACCTAATGCCTGGTTGTTGTTATACAAGGTGTTGTTAACAATGGCCGAGTTACTTGTACCGGCGCCTGTATAGTTTAAATAGCCACCCATATAGATCCCTGAGCACCAACAGTTAAATACCAGGTTATTCCTTACGGTAACATGATCGGTAGGGAAGCCATTGGTTTCGCTCACCACGCCAATCCCCCTGTCTGTAACGGATACCTTGTTTTTTTCCACTACCACATTTCTGCCGCCATCTACATAAATACCTATGGCACCATGCCCGCCAAGCGGCCCTCTTTTGCTTTCAATGTTATAGAGGGTATTACCGCTAATAACACCATTACGGGCATAGTTAAGTGCCGGATCAGTATTGGCTGCATAGCCGCCTGCTGCGTCAATACCAATATTTTGAGCGTTATAAATTGTATTGTTGGTAATTGTAAACCCATCAACGTAACCATTGATGGTTAAATTTTCGCCATACCCCGTTTTACAGTCATGTATCGTATTCCCGGTAACGGTAATATTAGTTACCGGGTCGGTAGTGTTTCCGATAATTAAAATGGCGTTACCACCACCATTAAGCGGGATCTGAGTATAATCAATACCGTATATCGTATTGTTTTTTATAGTAATATAATCAGAGCCACCTTCAACCATAATGGCTTTTGGGTCGCCGGCTGAGGTTTTAAGATTGCGTATTTCAAAGCCATCTACAACTATATACTTTGCCTTATCAATGGTTACCAGGGCTTCCCTCCCGTTAACACTAAAAGCACTACCGTCAATTACAGGTGTTTCCCCACGGTAAGCTTTCAACGTGATATACTTATCCATTACGCCAGATTTGGGAAATACAACCTTTTCGCTATATACTCCCCCCCTTACCATTACCGTATCACCGGGAATGGTATGGGAAAGCGCATTATTGATAGTTTGAAAAGGCGCGTCAATTGTTCCTTTATTTGACTCTAACCCGTTGGCAGCTACATAATAAACATGAGTGCTCCCGGTAATTGTGACATTACCGCCGGGATCGTTCTTTTTACTGCAACCAAATGCCTGTATAGCAAAACCAAGCATTAAAAAAACATAGACATTACATTTCATAAGCATACTTTTTTAATTAAACATCTTACTGCTGTGCGCCTTTACTTATCTTATTATTTACAATGCGGGTATTTCCGTCAATATCTGTGGCGCCATTTATATCGGCAGAAATTACATTTCCGGTATTTTTTGCAGGAGAGGCCGCTTGTATATGAAGATCGGGCGACGAGGTGTTCAGCAAAAGAGGGTCTTGCCCATTTGTTGAATTGGCATCGTTACCGCTGGCTGCGCGCCAGGCATTTAAATCGGTATATGGTGCGCTGTTAGTACTGTTCCAGATCCATTGGGGAGTGCCTGTGGTATAGTATAAATTATTGTCGATAATGTTATTGCTGCCTGTTGTGGTATACTTATGAATAAATACGTCAACGGGCCTTGCATAAACTATGTTATTTTTGATCACGTTATTGTCGCAATGCTCCGTAAGCCTTATCTCTCCTTCAATTTCACCAAAAACGCCTGATACACCGTTATTCTGATATAAGGTATTATTTACGACGTAACAGTTTTTAGTTCCGCCGGATGTGTAGTTCAGATAATCGCCCATGTATATACCTGTGCGATAACAGTTATATACAAAATTATTTCGCACGATGGTGGTTTTGGTTGCATACACGTTGCTTTCACTTACCAGTCCTATCCCCCGGTCGCTGTTGTATACTGTGTTTCTTTCGATAATGGTATTAGCACCGCCACAAACATAAATGGAGATAGCACCGTACCTGTCGGGGCCCCAGGTTTCCGGGGTCCTGGTCATGGTATTATCGTGAAAAATATTATCACTTATCACACCATTACGTGCATAGTTAGTAGCAACATCTCCTTTAGGGTTTAGGCCATCGCCACCGGCAACAATTATCCCGATGTTTTCTGTATCGTATACTTTATTATGGCTAAAGGTGAAACCATCTATATTGCCTGCCAGGGTTACATTTTCGCTTGTGCCCGTCTGTGTATCATGCACTGTACATCCTGTAATAACCAGGTTGGTAATGGCGGTGGTTCCATTACCAATTGCCAGTATAGCATGTCCGCTTCGCCAGTCAGCTAATGATGCACTATTTTTTATATTATAGATATTGCAGTTTTTAATAGTGATATGGTGCGAGTTACCGTTAATGGCGATTCCTTCAGGATCCGTATTAAAAGTTGAACTCGTAAGATTGCAAATATCAAAGCCATCCAATGTTATATATCTTACATTGCTCAGCATAACCAATGACACCCAACCCGAAACAATTATTTTACTTCCGTCTATTACGGGCTTTTCTCCGGGATATGCCTTTAAAGTGATCAACTTATCCATTGCCCCCGATTTAGGAAACACCACCTTATCATAATAGCTGCCGCCTCTCACCATCACGGTATCGCCGGGTATAGCATGGCTCAGGGCGGTGTTGATGGTTAAGAAAGGTGCATTTATTTTGCCCGAATTGGCATCAGAGCCATTAACTGATACATAGTATATACGTGTATTACCCGTTGTGGTGATTACATCATTGCCCACCGTTTTTTTGCTGCAAGCCATTGCCTGAATGGCAAAAACATGTATTAAAAAGATATTTATATAGCGTTTCATTAAATTTATTCTAAAAATTGGCGCATCGGTTGTTTGGCATTCTTTAAGTTTATCCGCACTTAAAACCACGCAGTACCGGCCCGTAGCAGAAATACGCTTTCTGCTACGTAGTACTCTTAAACCAAACAATTATTAACTACTACTCCTATTTATCCCGGACAACCAAAGGATATTGCCGGGGTTGAAATCTAAACTGTGATAGTATTTTTAAAGCAGACCGTTATTATTCCGAAACTATTTTTCTTATCCGGTTGTTATTTTTATCCAACACATACACGGTTCCGTTCTTATCAACAGCAACACCGGTTGGCCCGCTGAAAAGTGCAGATCCTCCTATAGCGTCAGCATAGCCCGCTGTACCGCTACCGGCAAAAGTGCTTACATCAAAAGTATTTGCCTGGATAAATCGGATACTTTGATCGGGATTATAGCTTCCGCCGTCCCAGGTTCCGTTGCCTGCTACATAAATATTGCTGCTATTGTCAACCGCAATGCCCCATGGATAAGCAAATTTTGCAGTTGCAGCCGCTCCGTTTAAATAACCCGAAACCCCGAGCTGCCCTGCTATGATACTACCGTTCCAGTTGCCGGCACTGAACTTCCTGATAACCTGGTCGCCGTTAACTGATACATATAAGTTACCGGCTTTGTCAAATTTGATTCCAGCGGGATAGTTAAGACCGGATATAACTTGTTTGGTAGTCCACTGGGCCGATACCTGGTAGATATTTCCGGGACTTGAGCAACTGGAGTAATAAACGTAACCTGTTGTTTTGTCGACAGCAACGCTCCATGGCGATTGATTTCCCCAGGCCCAGGTGGTTGCAGTGCCATCGGGACTTATTTTACGGATATCATAATTTCCCGGATCAACTGAATATACATTTCCCTGGGCATCAACGGCAACATCGTAAGGTAGGGAGAAATTTGCCGCACTCCCTTTACCATCCGCGTAACCTGAAACCTGGGGATTACCTGCGAGTGTAGATACATTACCAGCAGTGTCAATTTTCCTGATGCAATGATTTCCGGGATCGGCAACATAGACATTCAGGTTATCATCAACAGTCACTCCGCAGCTTCTGTACCAGTTCTGGCCGCTAAAATCAAACATGGCATCTGTTCCTTTACCATTTGCAAAGCCGGCTTTGCCTGATCCTGCCAGTGTAGTGACAGTCCTGGTATATTGGTATGTAAAATTATCGGTGCTTGTTGCGGTTCCTTTTCCAATAGTTACAATTATAGGCCCGGAACCTGCTTTTTTAGGCACCACTACCATCATTTGTTTGGTATTGGCGCCGATGATCTTCAGTTTAAACCCATTCAAGGTAACTGAAATTTGCGAAGTATCTGTTGAAAAGTTAGTACCGGAGATCAATACTTCAGTACCGCCGCCGCCTTGTGCCGGGATAAATGTACTAATGCTGATAGGTGAAGAAGGATTATGTGCAGGAACTTTTTCTTTTTTACAGCTCATAAAAGCTACCATTATAAAAAGCGCCCCGGCAAGCAGGTATTGATTGATACCTTTTGCCAATATATTTATGAATGTTTTCATTTGAATAATTACGTTTAATTATTTATTTCCAAACCTTTTACACCCTGTTGGGTAAATAAAAGCCCCTATTACCAACCCGGGTTTTGTACCAGTGCCCTATCACGGTCTAATTGATACTGAGATATTGGGAACAGGTACATTTTATTGTTCCACACCCTTTTCTGAAAAAGCGTTTTGTTGTAAAGCCCGGTAAATGCAAATCCCTGGCCCTGATCGTCAGTGTTGACATTAAGGCCATAAATAGTCTGATTTTCATCGGCACCCAACAACAGTCTTCTTACAAGGGTAAAGTATCTGTCACTTTCAAAACAAAGCTCTACCTGGCGTTCCCTTAAAATATATTTCCGCATTAAATCCTTGTTTCCAACAGCTCCCGGATAAACAGTCTCTATGCCAGGCAAGCCGGCTCTTGTCCTGATCTGATCAAGATAAAGCACGATATTGGGGTTGGAGGGGTCATATTCATTCAAAGCCTCCACATAATCAAGCAAGATCTCGGCGTACCTGATCAATATAAACGGCCTGTAGTTGGTGGCGTCCATCCTTATATTATCGGCAGGGCTTACATTTTTCAGCACATCATATCCGGTAATATTATTACTTGCGCCGCTGGCTTTTGCGCCTGCTTTACCGCTATAATAAAATTCAATCCGGCCAGTGCCGTCAACATTCGCTGCAGATGAATAATAGTTTTTATCATCAACAGTTGGCGCAGGCAATACCGGCCGGCCATTATACTGGATATAGGCATAAAACCGCGGTTCGCGATTGGCATACATGTTCCATTGCCCTTTACTATGTTCCCAATATTTTGCGCCATTACTTTGAGCAAAACTTGTTGCTGTATATCCCGAAAGCGGGTCATCAATAGTGCGGCCGTTATTCATATAAAATGCGTCCACCACATTTTGGGTGGCATTGTACATGCTATATCCTCCCGGCCCCGGCGATACGCATTTGGTATATCCCCAATAATTCCAGGAGTTTCTTGAAAATATGATCTCACTGTTCCAGTTTGTTAAGAAAAGATCTCTGACAGACAGATAAGGATCAAACTGGGTTCCGCCGTTATCCAGGTTTGTAAATAACTTGTACGCGCTCAGATCAATTACAGCCTTGGCTGCGTCAGCAGCTATTTTCCATTTACCGGCATCAAATACTGTGGGCGCCAGCGGGGTGCCATCTTGATTTTTAAAGGAAGCAAACGATGGATTGCCGTTCCATAACGGGCTTGCTGCCAGTAAAGCCAGCTGAGCTTTTACAGCAAGGCAGGCACCTTTGGTTGGCCGACCGTAGTTGCTGGTTGACGGCCATTGGGCAGGTAAGCCTGAAGCTGCCTGGTCCATCAGTTGGTTAACATAGTCCTTGCATTCGTCAAAAGACGCTCTCGGATATTTATTAAAGTCGTCATTTAGACTTAACGCTTCTGTTATTTTTACAACCGGACCATATTGCTTCATTAACTGCCAGTAAAACCATCCGCGCAAAAACCTTGCTTCGGCTTTATATTGATTTTTTAGGCTGACACTTAGTTGGGTAGCAGGAACTTTATCAATATTGGCTTCAAAAATGAAAGACGACCGGATACCAGTGTAATACCTGTCCCAATAATCAAAATAAGCATTTACAGGGCTCCAGTTGCCAACAACCATTTGCCTTACATTGGTGCCGGGAATGGATACCGACGACTCGTCACTGGCGCCCATCGCGCTGTAATCTCCCCCATCGGTTTGTACAATGTAGCCGTAAATGTTATACAGGTAAGATTCGGCATTAGCCCTGGTGCTCCAGATCAGATCTGATGTTAACAGGTTATCCGGTTTTTTATTGAGGTAATTACAGGACGATAAACAGGCACCCAGGAAGCAGATCCCAACTACCATTATTAGTATGTTTTTTTTCATTTGGCACACTTTAAATTCTTTTGAAACTGATTTAAAATTCACGATTTCTATAACGCAACCCTTAACCCTAAGGCAAGTATTCGTACCGGTGGATAGCCTGCCCCGTTAGAGCCAAGTTCAGGGTCCCAAAGTTTGAATTTGGAGAATGTTAGCAGGTTTTGCCCCGTTAAATAAAGGTAGACTGAGTTAATACCCGCCTGGGTAAGAAAGGAGGGCTTATAAGTATAACCCAATGTGGCCTGTTTTAAACGAACAAAACTCGCGTCTTTTGACCACCACGTGCTGGGCTGATAATTATTGCTGTTTTGATTAGCAATGCCTAACCGTGGATAGTATACATTCTGGCTGGGGTTATCAACCGTCCACCTGTCCTCAAGGCTTGCAAGCATACCAGATGGATAAGTGCCCATACCTGTAAACGGTACAATACCCGCGCCACCAGCGCCGGCACCGGTTATAGAAGAACCGTTTGCCATAATAATTACATTACCGGTTCCCTGGAAGAAAAGAGAAAGATCGAACTTTTTATAACCAACCGTAAATCCTGCGCCGTATAATATGGTAGGTATGTCGGATTTACCTGTATAAACCTTGTCATAGCTGTTGATCACGCCATCGCCATTTACATCTTTATACTTGATATCGCCGGGCCTCAACACAGCGCCAAACTGGGTGGGACTTTTATCAACATCTTCCTGCGAGGTAAACAACCCTTCCGCAACATACATCAGGTTATCGCCATATTTGCGACCGGTAGCCTGCTGATAGGCGTATAACTGTTTAGGCTCATCTTTCTGTACAATTTTATTATTGTTATAAGTAAAATTGCCATAAAGGCGCAAGCCTACCTTACCTATATTATCATTATATTCAATGTTACCCTCAATACCATGGTTATTCATTTCACCTAAGTTGGCAAATACAGCCCCGCTTACACCCAGTATCCCTGATAAAGAACTGCGTTGAACTAAAATATTTGTCCGCCTCTCTTTATAGGCATCAACAGTGATATTCAGTTTATTGAACAACCCTATCTCCAGTCCAATATTATCTTTCCTGGCTTTTTCCCATGTCAGGTTCTCCACTCCTATAACAGTCTCGGTAGTACCACCATATATTGTTCCGTTAAGGCCTAAACCCACGGACCCGCCACCGCCATATTGATTGATATAAGGAAACCTGGTGATTTGATAGTTTGAGCCAATTTGGTCGTTACCTACGAGACCATGTGAACCCCTTATTTTAAGCAGGTTAAACGTTTTTGAAAAACCTTTAAAAAAAGGCTCCCTCGAAATTACCCAACCCGCGGAAACAGCCGGGAAAAAGCCAAACTTTTTGCCCGGTTCAAAGTTTTCTGAACCGGTATAGCCGGCATCAAATTCAAGCAGGTATTTATCGGCGTAAGTATATGTTGCCCTGCCGGCCAAACTCTGATTGTTATAAGGAATAGAGGTAATAACACTACCCGCGGTGCTCTGGACCCTCGATCGCATATTGTATAGAAGCAATCCGCCCACATGGTGTTTGCCGAAAGACTGATCATAATTAATATTGGTTTCCAGGTACATGGTTTTTTCGGCAGATGAATACTGCGTATAACCCAAAAACTGGTTTCCGTACCTCGATTGACCTAATACCAGGTTACCCTGCGGATCTCTTGATGTGGCTAAAAAAAGATCATTGGTGCCTGTTCTGCCATTGTCATTTTCGCTGTACGAATCGAACGAAAACCTGGCCATGGCGCTTAGTCCGCTGGTAATTGCATCCAGTTTCTGGTTAATGGAAAAAACAGACTGGATGGTAGGGCGAAACTCGGTGTTATAACCTGAGTTTTGTATATCGTTTACCGGGTTGGAGCCGCCGTTATTATACGGACCGGCCCATTTGCCATCCGGGTATCTTATCGGGAACGCGTTAGGTGGGGTTAAGTACGATTCGTACCAGATGGTTCCTGCCGAGATGCCTGGATAACGGCTGCTTACCAGCATCGCATCCAGGTTCATGGTCAATAAGGTAGTTTTCGTGATATCGATATCAAGGTTTGACCTGAAGTCATAACGCTTAAAGTTAAGGTTGGGATTATAGCCATTTTGTTTGGTTACTTTATAACTTCCATCCTGGTCATAAAAAGAAGCGGAAACATAATACCTTACCGACGAAGCACCGCCGGTAACATTTAAGTTGGTATTATAACCGGGGGCCCAATTCTTATATACAGATTTTATCCAGTTTACATTGGGATAAAGGTACGGGTCCAAACCGCTTGCCGTTTTCTGGATAGTTTCTTCAGAATATGCAGGAGGGTTACCATCGTTTGTAGTTGCTTCGTTATGTAACCTCATCCATGATACGGCATCCAGCATTTTAGGGGTCCTGGTAAGGCCCGACATGGATGTTTCTGTTTTAAAGGAAATTTTAGGTTTGCCTGCAACACCTTTTTTGGTGGTAATGATCAAAACCCCGTTGGCGCCTTTGGCCCCATATACAGCGGTTGATGATGCATCCTTTAACAAAGAAATACTTTGAATATCTTCAGGGTCGATGTTGTTATAAGCTCCGCCGTAAGTACTGTTCACGTCATCGCGCTGCACCCCGTCTATAATAATAAGCGGGTTTGAGTTACCTGTAAAAGTGCCAATGCCCCTGATGGTAAATGATGCGTTATCATAACCCGGCTCCCCACTTCTTTGCATCGATATAACCCCGGCTACCTTTCCTGCCAGGGCATTAGATAGGGAGCGGTTTGGAGTTGTTATATCAGCAACATTCACCGTGGTAACGGCCCCGGTTATAGTCAGCTTCTTTTGTTTACCATAGCCCACTACCACTACTTCATTTATACCTTTGGTATCATCAAGTAACTGAACGGTCAGGAAAGATGTTGCTCCGGTAACCGTAACTTCTTTGGCAATGAAACCGGCAAATGAAATAACAAGGGTGCTGTTATCATTAGCTTCAATGGTAAACCGGCCCTCGCTATCAGTTATTACACCTTTATCAGTCCCTTTGATACGTACACTCGCGCCGGGTAAAGTAACGCCCTTTGAATCAGTAACAACACCTGAAACTTTGATAATAGGTACTGCCTGAACGGGGGGCTTAACAGGCACAGGTTTAGGTTTTATAATTATTGTTTTCTCGTCAATACTGTAACTAAACGGCTGATTTGTGAAGGCCAGTTTTAAAACTTCCTCCAGATCGGAGTTCCGGACATTGATACTTACCGGGTTAGCCTCCTTAATGAGTTTGGAATTATAGAAGAAATCGTAGCCGCTTTGTTCCCTTATTTCTTTAAGGACTTTTTCTAACGGAGCATTTTTCTCTGATAATGTGATTTTTTGTGCGTAGCCTTTAGCACTTACCTGAAGTATTGTTGCCACTAACAATATGATCGATAATTTCATGATCAACAACGCTTTATTTTTTATACGGGGAATTGTGTATAAACTTATTTCATAACATTTCATACATTTGAACTTGTTTTGGGTTTAATCTGTAATTGGACTACGAATTTAATTTCATGGCAAGCCCTAAATTTTAGCCGGAGTGTACCACCACTACCGGCTTATTTTTTAGGCTACCTTATGCGGGTAATGATCACGGCATAACGATAACCCTCCTTCCTTCGATTCTGATTTTTACATTCCCTGTTTGCTCTATTACTTTCAATGCCTGTGTCAGGTCTTTTGAACGCGACACCATCCCACCAAATCGTAAATTATTCACATCGCCTTTATATTCCACATCAACATTATACCAACGGGCAAACTTGCTCATAATGCTTTTCAAATCTTCGTCGGTAAAAAGGAAATAACCGTTTTTCCAGGCGATAACTTCGTCTGTATTAACCGCTTTTATAGAGAATGAATTATTAGCGTAATTAATGTCAGACTGCTGGCCCGGCGCCAGCAATTTTGATTGGTTAGCTTTGCTTGATAACACTTTAACAGAACCTTCGAGTAAAGTAGTTTTGACGGAAATGTCATCCGTGTAGGAGCTAATGTTAAAATGCGTTCCCAATACTTCTACCACTTGATTATTGCTTAGCACTTTAAATGGTTTATGCGCATTTTTTGCAACTTCGAAATAAGCTTCTCCTTTTAATTCAACACTACGTATTTTGCCATTAAAACTTGTTGGGTACCTAAGCGATGAACCTGCATTTAACCAAACCTTAGTACCATCAGGTAAATCAACCTGAAACTGACCGCCTTTTGGGGTTTCAATAGTATTGTATACCGGTTGAGCAGAAGCGGCCGGGTTATATTTTGCTATCGTGTTATCAATTGTGTAAACCAATTGCCCCCTGGCAGCCTTGGAAACTTTTGTACCCGATTGTTTGGCCAGTTCGCCGGATGCGGCATCATCCAGGGTAATTTTTGAACCATCAGCTAAAATTAGCAATGCTTTATTCCCTCCCGGGGCAATACGGTACTTATTTACAGGATGGGTGCTATTTTTGGCGATGAAGTACGAGCTGTTATACTTCATGTAAAAAACCAGGGAAGCCGACGCGATCAGCAATGTTGTGATAGAGGCCGCCACAAACCACCTCCTCAGAAAAATCATTTTTTTAGGTACAGATTCACGGTTTTTTATCTCCGATAGTATCTTGCTGTATAACTCGCTCTTTGTTACATTTTCATTGCCCATTTCAAGCTCATCCCATTGCAGCTTGTTTTTTTGAAGGGTATCATAATAGCTTAGCAGTCGGGCCTCTTCTTCGGGAGTAGCCTGGTTTGATAAGTATTTGTTTATTAAGTTTATTAGTGTTTCTTTTTCCATTTGGGTAGTTATTGTATGTAAGTAACCCTGAACAGGCCATACCCCCAAAGAATAATAAAATATTTCTACAGCATTAAGGAATTATGAAATTTTTGGAGAAAAAGACCTGTGATAATATCAACAGGGAAGGGATAGATGCAATCAGGTACAGGCAAAAAAGCCTCAAAACCAACGGCCACATAACATAATGGCAGCTATGCAAACAAAATCGCCCAATGTTTTGCGTAAACGATTCAAAGCTACAGTAAGTTGATTTTCAACTGTTTTTGGCGCGATACCCAACCGTTCGGCAATTTCTTTGGTTGATAAGTGCTCTTTGCGGCTCATAATAAAGATCTGGCGGCATTTTTCAGGTAACTCAGCGATACCTTGCTCCAGCAAACGGTTGATATCTTTTTCAGACAGGAGTTCCTCGCCACCGTTATGGCTAAAAAGCTCTTCCAGCTTGTTAAAACGATCTGCCCTTACTTTACCCGAACGAATAACGTTAAAAACCTGGTAACGAACAGAGGCATATAAATAAGCATTTAATGACGTGAGCTGAAGATTAGCCCTCTTCATCCACAGGTTTACCAATACTTCCTGGGTTACATCTTCAGCTACCTGGCGATCTCTGATGATATTATATGCTGAAAGATAAAGCTTTGACCAATATTTATTATAAATGCGTTCAAACGCCCCAAGGTCATTCTCCCTGATCAATGCTATAAGATCCTCATCCGTCATCAGCTGAACTTCCGGGCTATTCATTCTGCATTATAAAATTTATAATTGGCATCATCCAAAGAATGTACTTATTGTTGCTTATTGGTTTTAACTTTTAAAAATTAAAAAGGCTATTCCTCCGGGGCTTAGTGTAAGCCATTCACGTTAAGCTTTTCAAAATAATCAGAAGGTAGTAAATAAAGTCAAAAAAAAGCTGAAAACGAAAGCGGATAAACAAAAAATATAAATAATTAAAACGTTTTTTAGTGATTTATAAGCTGTTCAATCGTTCCTGCGCGGCCTGAAGTGTTTCGGCGGTATTCTTATTTTTCAATTCCCCTATGTCAAAACCTTCCAATATATTTTTTAGCTGAAGTGATTTATCCTGCCGGTTGTTTTTTATAAAACACTTCCTTAAAATATTAATCTTTTCAAAATCCTGGATACCCTCGATCAATCGTTCCAGACGAACAGAGGACCGTGGACCGGGATAAACCAGGTAAGCATCGCCCGATGACCATGACCCAAATCGTGTATCACGTAAAGGATCTTTAGCCCAACAATTGTAAGCCCATCTCAAATACCCGTCATATCCTTTGTATGCGGCATGCCATGCCAGCCAAACAGACTCGGCCGGGGCCGAAAAACTGAAGGTATTGGGATATCCTTCTGTGCAGCAGGTATAATAGGTGGTATTTAGACCGGATTCCCTGCGCAAACGAATTGTTGCTTCATCCATTAACTGGTTTGACGCCACACTATAATCAAATAAATCTTTTTCAATTTCCGGATGATAATTGCCCGCTAACGAAATCTTAAAATTTTTATCCGCGCTTTTTATTAACGCTATAGCTTTTTGCATATCGGCCATGGATCTTTCGTCCATAGCTATGGTGGTTTTATTAAACCAACCTTTTTCTTTAAGATGGCGGGCAAAATCCTTCAGCATTGGACGCCAATGTGCCTCATACTCGGCCGAGCCGGGCTTAGCCACAATCATCGTGTCTTTTCTCAGGGCTTCGTCATAATAGTAAAACTTTAGATTCCAGGGAATCATACTATAGCAGTTGATTAACTTATTAATCCCCAATGACATCATAAAAGACACCCACTTATCAAATACAGAATAATCGTACCTCCATGAGCCATTCTTATTTTTTTTCCATTTAATCATCGATCCGTAAATATCATAGGTTTGGCTATTCCACGGATCATGAATAAGTGTAGATGTAATTGCTTTCTGCCCGGCATTTGCCAGCATTTTCATGTAAGGGCGCATTACATAAAAATGTTGCTTTGACCATGGCTTTACACCATATACCCGGGCCACCGAATAGGGATTTTGCCACAGGTCAAGATGAAATTTCCAGTGCTCCGGTGCAGGCAAGGTATGATTAAGCACTTGTATAGCGTAATGTAAAATTAAAGGCGGTGCATTTTTCCCTTCAATTACCTTCACATTCCCCCTGTAAAGGCCTTCAACAGCGTTAACCGGTACATTCACGCTTAACCAAACCGGCCGGGTTGTATTTTTACCCGCCGGAAGCATTTTTACAGGGTCAATAACATCCTCAACAAGGCTGGAATCATGGCCGGGCAATATACCACAGCCACCGCCTTCTTTGTTTAACCCATCGGCCATCACATAACGTACAAAACTCACGTTTATATTTTTTTCGGGGATTTCATGCCCTTTACCATCTTTAAGTTTACTCCATATAAAGCTTAGTTGTTTCAGGTTCCGGGTTGTCCATACCAGGAATTGAGTATGCACTTTTTCTCCTTTCCACGCTTTGGTTTTCCATTGAGCCTGCAAAGGAGATATGGCAGGAGCATTATGTTTATCATAACGAACATCGGCTGAAGCAAAACTTACATAAACTCCGGGCTTTAGCATACTCCAGCCAGCTTGTTGAACCGGCTTTGGATCAGGAAGTTCTTGATAAGGCCCATCAACTTTAGCCTGCGCCAAAACAGCAGCACTGTACAGTAGCATTATTAATGTAAGTTTTACTTTCATAAAATCGTCGTTTTTTCGGGATCTACATTATCAATAATAAAAACAATAAACTCAATGTTATTACCTTGCAAATAACTTCAAACACATATAAATAGCCGCTAAACAGCCGCATGATTATGTTAAGCTTCAAGCTTTATTTCCCCAAAAAACTCCGGGTGGTGAAAGTCAGGATCGTCGCATTCAATATTATGCCACGTTAAAAAGTGTGGCTCAGGTAGTTCATCGCCACATTTATAAAAATTAGCATGGCATTGTTGTCCTTTTAATGATGTAAATGAATGATGATAAAACACATCCAAGGGTAACATCAGGGTAAGCTCCCAGCTAATATCGCCATGCTCCATATTTGTTTGCTGTGTTAACCGCACCTGAGACTTTATAAGCCGTATTAGCTTTTCAGGTAATAATTCGCGATTTTCCCTGCCCCTTCCGAAGCCAAGCGAACAAGTGCCGATACAGTTAAACCCAAAATTGTAATACTCCAGTTCGGTACCAAAACCAATGAAAAACTCCACACAGCTATCCTGGTGAACAGGTTCATTAGGTTTGTAACAGGAAGCTTTTATCGCTTTTTCTTTTACGTAATATTTCAACATAAAACAATCGTTGCTGTAAGCTATCGCAAAATGAACATCGGGTTTGTAATCATAATCGGGCCACGGTACAATTCCAACAAGGTGCTTCTCCTGCTCGTCTAACAAAACAGATATGTGTTCAATAGGGCTGCTTTTGTCCACATCTTCTAAAAATGCTACTGTAAGTTCCATTATTTAATTTCGGTTGTTATCTGTATGTGCTTTTTTGCTGTGTTATGAATTATCTGATCAAAAACATCGTAATTTTTCTCAAGCTTGCTAAGCAGCTCGAACTGCGCCCTGGCTCGCTGTAAATTATGTTCAGGAGAGTGGATCTTGTAATAAACATCACCTTCTATAAAATCCGTCAGGAAACGCACACCCTGCATATAGGGTATTAATAAAACTCCCATCGAAAGCGATTTAACTTCTGTATCTGACAAAAAGCTACCGGCATACTCAAAATACCCCTCTGCATAAGCTTTAAACAGGGGGATGTTTAGCTCTATCTTTGTAAGATCTTTCTCATCCTCGGGCGCGGTGTTGATAATAGTGCGGATGGCATCGCCAAAATCATATGCCACATAGCCGGGCATAACCGTATCCAGGTCTATTACACATTGTTCATGATCATTCATATCAAGCAATATGTTATTGAATTTGGTATCGTTATGAATAATACGTAGCGGCAATTTCCCTTCCTTCCCCAAATTCATGATGGTAGCCATCAGATCTGCTCTTTCAATTATAAACGACAACTCAGTCAAAACATCCTTAATCCGGTTTTTCGGGTCAGCCAATACCGCTTTGTTTAAACGATCAAGCCGCATGGTGATGTTATGAAAGCCTGGTATGGTTTCGTAAAGCAATGCGCTATCAAGATCTGACAACAGTAACTGAAATTTTCCAAATGCTTTGCCGCCTTCATAAGCTTGCTGCTCGGTTAATACTATGTCATAACTCTTGGTATCCTTCAAAAAACAATACATTCTCCAGTAATTACCTGTTTCATCACAAAAAAAGCACTGTTGGTCTTTAGCCGAAACTATTGTCAGTACTTCTTTATCGGGGCTTGAACCCGGGATACTGGTCAATTTTTCTTTTAAATGATCTGTTACTAATTGTATATTTTTCATCAACGCCGGAACGTTTTCAAACACATGATGATTGATTCGCTGAAGCAAGTACCCCGGCAAACCCGGATTTGTATTTTTTAAATAAAATGTATCGTTTATGTGCCCGGACCCATACGGAATAATAGCTGCGACATTTCCTTCAATGCAAAAATTGGATACTATTTCAGAGATATTATATGACATTTATTTTCGTTTATACGTTGTGACCGGCAGAATGTTTACGAACACATTAAATTAACATAAACACCTTGATACAAATATAATTATATTAGTGTGTTCGCACACATTTTGTTAAATTTTTGTTATTATTTTTTTAATGAGCATGATGCACCGGAAAAACCTTCGGATTACATAATTGAAACAGATTAATCAGCGGGGATTTACCAACCGACACTGAGCTGAGCCCCCAGGGTCTGCACAAGAACGTGTTCTTAAAAAAGTTTTTTGTGTATAAAGGCACTAAGCCGCAAAGGAAGCTTAAAAAGCATAGTGTCTTTTTGAGAGATAAAGTAATTTACTGTATTTTTTTTCTAAACCCATTAAAATTGGGTTTTGGCAGAAAGAATTTGACCGGCGGAGCTTGAACCGATAAACGAACGATGGCGATACAGAGCGATGATTGAAGTACAATTAGCTAAGGAGAGATCAGATATCTAAATAAACTGCATCCTCATCATCAACATAATAGTTCACATTTTCCTTTGTAACGATATCAAGCGGAAGATACTTGATAATTGGTACTTCTTTTTTGAACACCAGGCTGTCGGTTAACTGATAGATCCCCCAATAGCCCTGCCCCTTGGGGTTTTGATTGATCAGGAAACTGATTGTCCCTTTATTCAGAAAATACAGGTTAGGAGGCAATAAATCATATCCTATTATTTTAATACGCTTTATATAGCGCTGCTCCAGATACTTTGCAATTTCATGAGCTTTAGAGGTTGTCACGAAAATACTGGCTAAATCAGGGGTGCTGTCAATAATATCCCCCAGTTGTTTTATAAAAACAGCGGCATTTGACCGGTTTAACTCAACCCTCAGAATTTTGTACTGATGATCCAGGTTATTTTGAGAAAAATAATTGCGAAACCCCTGCTCTTTTTTTAAAAGGTGCGCGGCGTTGCTCGTCTCTTCATCAATGTGCGCAATTAAAACAGAGCAGGAATCGGGTTGCCCATAATGAATAAGCTTACCAGCCAAAAAACCACTCTGGTATGAATCCTGGCCGATATAACTTAATGGTTCACATTCAGCAATTTGTGTATTAAACAACACAAATGGAATTTCGGCAGCTTTCCATTTCTCGAAAAAAGGCAGGGTTTCCCTGTAAAATATAGGCGACAAAATTATGCCGTCGGGTTTATCGTTGGTTAATTTACGGGCGTTGCTTATAAATGAATCTACATCATAAGGATCAAACACATATTGTTGTACAATAATGCCATATTGCTTTAAGTCTTTTTCGGCCTTTTCAATACCGGCCTTAGGCGCGTGCCAATAGGAATCAACTTCATGATCGGGTATTAAGGCCGCTATCTGGTATATTCTATTAGATCCCAAAGCCCTTGCCATAAGATTGGGCTCATAATCCATCTCTTCAATAATTTTGAGCACCTTCTCTTCTACCTTTTTTGATACCCGCCCGCGTTTATGCAGTACTCTGTCAACCGTACCCGTCGAAACCTTCGCTTTTTCGGCAATGTCTTTAATGCGAACAATTTTATTCTTCATAATAAACTTTAGCGTAGAAAAGATAGCAAAAGTAATTTAATATAGTCCATCTCATCAATATCGACTATCATTTGATAGAAATTACTTTTAAAACAATTCCGCTATACTGAACTTGTTTCAGCATTGCACATGTTAAGCGCACTTCATACCGGCATCTTTATTATTTTTTAAGATATGGTACCAATGTTACCGCCAGCTTTTGATAACCAACTTCATTGGGGTGCAAGCCATCTCCGAAAAGCGACTCATTGATCTCCCCTTTATAGTTAAGCAATAGTTTGCCCGGATCAATAAAACGAACCCGGGTTTGAATTGCCAGTTTAGCAATGGCTTTATTAAGCACCTTTATCCGACTTTCCATTGCCCTCCTGGGCAGCAAACCCGATAAAAGAATCTCCGCTGTAGGCTGACGTTCCTTCACAGCCAGCACGAGCATTTTTAACCCTTCTGATATTTCCTGGTCACTACAGGCAGACAAGTTATTGGTGCCTATCATAATCATCACTTTGTCAGCCTTAAACCCTTCTATTTCTTCATGGTATACACGCCATAGCACATTCTCTACCTGGTCCCAGCCAAAACCAAAATTTTTTACACCCAGGGGCTCCAGGTATTTATCCCACGAGTCAGCTCCTCTTGCTAAAGGCGCCTTAGGCTCACCACCCCAGTAATTCAGGATCGAATTACCAAGAAATACAATCTTTGGCGAACTGGTTTTGATAAGCGTTAATATTTCATTATGCCTGTTTCGCCAGTCATAATACCCATCCCTGCTTTGTACTGCGGGCCGCGTGGTTGAATAGCGGCCAATTGGTTCATTAATTATAACACGGATTGCTTTCTCATATGCTGCGGCATACTGCTCCATTCCGATATCATTAGGATGTAAGCCATCAACTGTTGAGTTGATACCAAACCCGATTTCTTTGCCAGTCAATAAATAAATACCCTTTGTTCCGGCTGCAATCAACTTTGAATAAGCCAGGTCAAGCACTTTATTAACATGACCATAACCGGCATTTCTACCCGTATCCAATAGTCCGCCCGCGTTCCCCCCGCTGTGTTCAACAAGCAATATCGGCACCAGTGGGTGCTTCTGCTTTAAAGTTTGTATCGCCGCTGATAAACGTGCTTCGATTTCCTGGTCAGAAAAACTTATCATATTGGGCATACAATCAAGCACATATACTTTCGCATCCACCTCTGCCATCAGATCAATAACTGATTTCTCAAGCAATCCGGAACCGGAAAAACCAAGATTAATCAACGGGCGATCCAGCGCGCGCTGCAAAATGGAGGTCCATGCTAAACCTGGCCTTGAAGCACAGGCCCCCTGCGCAATGGATGTTCCGTATACAAGCACCGGCTTTTCTTTGGATAAAGGCATAAAATTAAATGCACTACCAGACGGAACACCTATTTCAAGCCATGATAACGAATTATACAAAGGCAGGAAAAGCCGGTATTCATAACTTCTCTCCGCAAAATCGGCACTTACCTTAATATTTGAAAACCGGTAAGTAACGGTATCCTTAAACGAGAAACTACCCGGAGCAAGGCACCATTGGCCATTAGGATCTAATACATACAGGTCCAATCCGCTTACACCAGTGGCCGGCATATGTGACATGGCAAAATCGCCACTAACTTTATACCGGATAACCAGGTTTTGCGCATCTGTTTTAAACTTAATGTATAAGCCGGCACTACTATGCGAGATATTCCACACATTGGGATTGAGGGTCTTTTCGGCACGCGCCGGGAACCTGTTATAACTGCCTGTGGTTTCTTTTGACCAGGCCTGTGCTTCTATAACCGGAAAATCGGCCTTAACCGGGTTATACCATTTATATGGAGCTAAATTTTGCGAAAAAGATGTCTTATTAAAAAAACAAAGGATTAGCAATACTACTACGAATACGCGTTTCATTTTAATTTATTTAAAAGCAATTTTGCTATAAAAAACAGCATGCAAACCCATGCGTTTGCGCACACAATTATAACATCTGCTTACAATTCAAATCAGAGGACAAACAAATGGATTAAACCGTCATTTTACAGGTACAGCGTTTAAAACCATTACTTCAAACGGCTCAAGCTTAACATCATGAACGGTTCCCTTAAACACATACGAGTTCGTTTCTTTACTGTTAACTTTCGCATTATAAAAGATATAATCTGGATTACTATTTGATGGCAATTCAAATACTTCCCGGGTATTAACCAGGTATGTTTTAGCTGTATTTGAGGGATTTCTTAAGGTAAGAACAGCCTTTTTCGGCGACCAGGCCGCAAAACCGTAAACATCCCCTTTGGATGGATCGCCGCCTACCCAATGCACATCCGGCATAATATCTGCATTTTCGCGCGACCATTTTATGGCAGCGGCAAGGCAATTCCAGTTGGCCTCGTTTAACTTATGAGGATTGATATATAATTCCTGCAAGCTGGTCCCAGATCCAAAAAACGACCATATCTCGTCAGAAATATCTTTATCATCCATATCAAACTTAGCAGGTGCGCCATTATCCGCAATACAAATCCCGTGATACATCAGGGAGCTTAAAGGATAAAGCGGAGCGCGCTTTACAACATTTTTATAGGCCTGACCATCCCGGTAATTGAGCCATTGCTGACGGCTGTCACCCTGCCCGTCCGTATTTGTATCCCAGCCATTTCGCCAAATTACATCCCCATATTTAAGCCAGAAAGGCGACGGCCAGGTACCTATGGTGAGGCTAAAATATAAATCCGGTTTTACCTTACGCAAGCCCGTTACTAAATTCAGCAAAGACTCCATATCTGTTTGATATTCAACAGTAGCACCTGTAGACTGATCTCCCGCCCCTACACCATCAAACTTAAACATAGAGATACCATCACTGGTCACGAACTTAGCGGCAGTACTTTTAAACCTGGACGAATAAACCGGTCCGGAAAGAGAAAACCCATGCAAATTAGTTTCAAAAGGAGGATTTTGGCTTCGGCCATATTGTAGCCGCTGTTCCTTTGCCTGCTCGTAACCACCCCAGGGCGACATCCACACTCCTAATGAACCTCCATATTTATCAGCCAGCGCTTTAATGTTATCAAAACCTGCAGGAAAATTCTTTTTGCTGATCTGCCACAATGTTTGGTTGTCATCCCAGCCATCGTCAAACAAAAATGCGTTTAAGCTAATATGACGTTTCGCCGTAAGACTGTCACCAAATGCCTGAATACGATCAAGACAACCAGCTTCAGTTAACTTACGATCGGCCCAGGAAAGGTCATACCACGAATTATAATGAAGCATCTGGCGGTATGGCACCGCTCTTTCCCGTTCCAGGTAATAAAGAAAGCCCCTCCGTAACTGCCCTTTAGGGGCAATGCCCCATACGGTAGATGCTTCGAAGTCAAGAGTTGGCTCCTGCCGTTCAATATAGCTGCTGATCCGGCCATTTTGATTATTGTATTTACTTATCGGACTTTCACATGCAAAAAAGAATTCATCCGACACAAGGGGTGATCCATCCACAATCCCCAAGGGCTTAATGCCCGTTTCTGCCGGAAAATTAATCAGGTTCAATTTCCTGATCTTTAAAGAATCATTCAAAGCAAAAACGCCGAAAACTTGTCTGATGTAATTGGAATTATCTTTCAAAATAGCCTCCCATTTTACACGAACACCATATTTCACATTCAAAAATTCGGCTAAAATTTCCACACCATCTTCTTTTTCAGAAAATTTAACTGCCTCAGGATCTCCTTTGACCTGAACAATTTTGGGCGTGGTACTTAATTGAAAATCGGCAGAATTGATTACAGTACCATCCTTAAATTCCAACTCAAATAAAGGAGAGCCTTTTAAGTTAATTTGTTTCTTATTCTGAACGGCAGATTCGTTTATGGCAATTATTGATTTACCGGCAAGCCACTTTACAGATAAACAGTTATTTTTTAAAACTAATGTCCCCTTAGTCGAAAACGCCAATGCCTTGCCCGGTTTTACACCCGAAAGAAAAACATCCTGAGCTTTAGCAACGCTTGTTAGGCCAATACAAATTGAAATCAATAATCTTTTTAACATGTTTGATAAATTACAAGGAAAAATAGGATAAATAAATGCGTGTGCGCACACAAATATAAAAGATAATTAATACCATGAAAAATTGACTGGAGACCATTTGGCACTCCAACAAGCAAAAAACATGAAAATCATATTTAATTTGAAACAATACAGTGCAAAACAATCGGTTGCGCCATTTTTCTGCTACAGGTGCACCATCAGGCTAATTTCAAGAGAAGAGTGATATATACCGCAAATAAAAAGACGACTTCATTAAAGATATCACTATAGTAAATTGTGTTGGGCTTTTTCCAATTGGTTATCGTAAATAATAATAGTGGCTTAAATAAATTAACACGTAAATTTATTTAAACCACTATTATTATGGAAAGCACAATCGTTACTCCTCTTTTGCGCCCAAACTTTTCTCTACGTCGTACATTTAACAAATAGACCTTACTATGTTTCAAAAGCGAAACTTATAAATCGCGATTAATAGAGGTGTACCAACTTTTTTGCCGGCACTATGCGGGAATGATTATAATCACAAGATGATTTATCCTTTGACGCCAGATACTGAGTTGAAAAAATTGCTATCCGAATTGGACCAAGATTTATGCCGTTTTTTTAAGATTTATTGCTTGTTTTTTAATGAATCTAATGCCATCTCTACTCGTTTCAAGCGTTCTTCAGAAGCCTTATTTATTAGCTCCTGGTCAGACAACTTCTTTTGTTGTTCTTTAATGATTTGGTCTTTTTCGATCAGATATAGAGTCAGCTCTTCTATTTTCTTCATCAGCAAGCTATTCATTTCGCCTACATTCAGTCCTTTTTTCAAAATCTCCTGTTCTGAAGGAATTTCCGGTAAATGCTGATTTTGGTCAATGTAAGCTTTAACATCGCTCAATGATGGCAACCTATAATCTTTTTTGAAAACATAATCGCTCCATCCGTTCAAATCGATCACTACGGATTTGGAATGGATAGTTCCGTTTACAGACAGCTTTTGATCTGGTGTCAATGTTCCAATGCCAATATTTCCCACGCCGTCAATAACCAGATCGTTGCCATAATACCATTGAGAACCGGTACCTAACTTATTAAACGATCTTCTTGTACCGATGATCATTTTGCCTACAGCGTTTGCATTACTGGCATTACCCGCCACAGTTATTATCCTGCCCTGCCCCCAGGCGTTGCTGCCATCTGTATTTGCCGGAATTACAAACTCTAACTGGGCTCCCTGAACGTCGGATCGTCCACCTGTATTTCCCTGGATAATCAGACCGCCTCCTACAGCACTAAGACTATTACCCCCATCAATGTTTGTACCTGAGCTTATGATATGAAGATTGGTTTGCGGGGTTGCTGTACCAATACCTACGTTGCCGGTTTGATCTATACGCATTCTTTCTATTGTATTAGTCCAGAGTGTCAAAGGGGCGTTGCTTCTTTGAACAATCCTGAAACTGGCATTGTTGTAGGCGTTTAGTTGAACATATTGAGATGAGTTAGTTTGATTCATAGATAAAAAATCAGCTCCTGAGCCATTTAGATGTAATAAGCCCAGGGTTGGGCTTGTTGTGCCGATACCAACGTTGCCGGTTGCCGGAAATGTGTTTTGCGCGTAGCTATTGATGGTCAATAATAAGAGCGCGGAAAGAATTGTGTAAGTAAGTTTCATGAATGATTAGATTTAAGGTGTTTTATGCTTATTGAAATACATTGTCGTATCATCCCGATTACGTAAGGAATTTAGATATAAAATACGATTGCAGACCTTTGCAAGGCCTTAATGACGAAATATTACGATGGGGATAAAAGGTCATATGATAAGAATTTAGGTTCTTCAAATATAATTTATTTATCGTTCACACAAACACTTCTTCTTAAATATATATTTCATAAAACCTGTGAATAATCCTGCGAGCTACCTAAACCAGGGGCAGGATCTTTGTGAAGATAACACTATGTACTTCTTTGTGGATGACAAAAGCCTGCTTCCCATCCAGATAATCGGCGAAGATCTTTTTAATAACATTTACTTTCCATCTCACTCATTTAGGTAAATGGTAAGGAATTATCATTTTACATTCTTTTTGTTAGCATGCCATACGTCACCATACAAAATTCCGATTCGCTGGCTAAGTGCTTTTTTCAACTGAAAACTCCCCTTTTGTCCCCTCTTTTTTGCTGGTTAGCCCCTTTTGTTTTCTGTGTTTTTCAAAGACTTTGCATCTCTCGAATGGTCATTCAGAGATAACAATTCGTGTAACCAATTATACTGTTAATTAAAACCCATGATGAGAAAAAATCCGAAAGCAGCGCATGCTCCCAGGAAAGGGAAGCCACCTGCATCTTAATTGAAAACATTCCGAAAAATGTCAGGATAAATACCTGTCCGGGCAATTGTCTTTTATTGCTAACCCTGAGAGCTTCATTTAAATTATGTCTTTCGGTTGTCGGTGCCTTACATACCAACAGCGTTAACGTAACTGTCTTTTGCCAATACCCAACAATCTAAATTATTAATAACCCAATTATGAAACGAAAATTACTTATTTCAAATTATTTGTATTCCAGGGGTTTTCGCACCACACTTAAAACTTTGGCATTATTTATATTGCCAATCGGTGCTAACGCGTCAATTCCCAATTTAATTCACACAAGTAGCCCGATAATCGCTCAAATAGCTCCTGATAAAGCTGCGATTACTGTAAAAGGATCCGTCATAGACGCCTCCAACGGCCAGCCTCTGGTAGGTGTTTCTATCAGTGTCAAGGGAACCAATAAAGGTACGCTAAGTGATATAAAGGGTAACTTTCAACTTAGCAATGTGCCGGAAAATGCGGTGCTCGTTGTAACCTACATCTCTTACGAGAAAGTTGAAATAGCCGTAGGCGGAAAGACGGATATCGCCATAAAGCTTCAGCCATCGATGAAAACGCTCAACGATGTGGTAGTAGTAGGTTACGGAACGCAGAAGAAAGAAAACCTTACCGGCTCTGTGGGTATTGTAAATACACAGGATCTGGAAAGCAGGCCTTTGACAAATACCAGTCAGGCACTGCAAGGTACAGTTTCAGGTGTTTTTGCGCTGCAAAGCTCGGGTAAACCGGGAGATGACAATACTGTCATAGACATCCGCGGGGTAGGAACTTTCGGAGATAATTCTCCATTAGTATTAGTTGACGGTTTCCCGGGAACTATTGGAGATGTAAACCCTAACGACGTTCAATCTATTTCGGTGCTTAAAGATGCGGCATCATCAGCTATTTATGGTAGCCGTGCTGCAAATGGTGTTATATTAATCACCACCAAACGCGGATCAGCAGGCAAAGTTCGGGTTAACTATAGCGGGTATGCGGGTATCCAAAGCCCGACAAGGTTGCCCAAGGTGTTAAATTCTGTTCAATATACAACGCTTTACAATGAAGCGGCTGTAAATACAGGTTCTGCGCCATTGTATCCCGATTCGGTAATTCAAAAATACGCTGCCCATAACAACCCGTTGTATCCAGATATCAATTATTTCGACGTATACTATGGTAACGCTTATATGCAAAATCACCGGGTTAGCGCAACGGGAGGAAGTGATAATGTTAACTACTCCTTTATGCTGGGTCATTTGGATCAGGATGGGATCCTGGTTGCGACTAACTACAAGAAAACAGATTTTCGTCTTAATCTTGACAGCTACCATCTTAAAGATAAAAAACTGCGTGTTTCAGGCAATATATCCGGTAACGTGGGGATAAAAAATGAGCCGACCGATCTCTGGAATGCCGAATGGTATGCAACCCTCGCGCCAATACATCCGCTTAAAGATGCCAACGGAAACTGGGTTTCTGTTAACGGAGAACGGAATTATTATGGTGAAATTAAAGAAGGCAGTACTAATCTTACAAAACGTTATAATTTTAGCGGCCAGGCCGAAGCGGAGTATAAAATCCTGCCCGGTTTAAGTGCGCAGCTTACCTACGGTTATAACGTTACCTCTACTAATGGCAATGCTTTTCATGCCAATGTAACCTTACAAAATCAAAATGGAACGGTTACGCAATTACCATCCGACCTGACTACAACGAGCGAAATAGATGGTCACTCACTGCTTACGGGTTTACTGAAATATAATAAGACAATTAATCGTCATGCATTTAATTTATTAGGCGGCTATAGCGAAGAGGAGTTTACTTATGATTGGCAAAGCGGTTACCGTGCACATTTTGTAAATAACTCGCAACGCGTATTGAATCTTGGCGATGCCGCCACGCAGACCAATAACGCAGGCAGTTATGCCCTTGGTCTTCGTTCACTTTTTGGTCGTTTTAGCTATTCATTTGACGACAAATATTTATTTGAAGCCAATATCAGAAGAGACGGCTCATCCAGGTTTGCTCAAGGGAAACAATGGGGAACATTTCCTTCATTCTCAGCTGCCTGGGTGATATCGAAAGAAGGTTTTATGAAAGATCTGAGTTGGCTTGATTTTGCAAAGATCCGTACTTCATGGGGCCGTTTAGGTAATCAAAATATCAGCAATTATTATAATGGCAGTGATATCCTGAGTTCGGGTCAAAACTATTCGTTCGGCGGAACTCTTTACTCGGGTGTTGCCATTACCGCAATGACTAACAAAGATTTGACATGGGAAACAGCTCAGCAGCTTGATTTCGGCCTCGACATCTCTTTGCACAATAATATTGAAATTACAGCGGATTATTTTGATAAAAGGACTAAAAACTTGCTGTTGACCCAACCGATTCCACTAACAATTGCTCAATCGGCTCCAACGGCCAATGCTGGTGAAGTGCAAAACAAGGGCTTCGAACTCGGGATTTCGTATAAAAAGGCATTTGATAATGGTATTAAATTAAGGACTTCTTTAAATGTTTCGCACATTGTCAACAAGATCCTCGCGATGAATGTACCTCAGCAGTTTGCTTCTCCAAAAGCTATTGTTGTTGGTTCTGCTATCAATTCATTCTACGGTTATCAGATGACCGGAATTTACCAAATTTCTGACTTTACATGGCAAAACAATAGTGATGCGTCTATACCTTATGCAAGCCGTACTTATACGCTTAAGCCAGGTGTTGTTAAAGTAAGTGATTATAACGCACAACCGGGCGATATTAAATATGCCGATCTTAATGGAGATGGTATAGTTGACCAAAATCATGACCGTAAAGTTATCGGGAAGCAGTTTCCAAGTGTAACGTATGCTTTCAATTTCAATGTGGCCTGGAAAGGCTTTGACCTTGGCGCGTTTTTACAAGGCGTACAAGGTATGCAAGGTTATACCTACTATGAAATTGCTTCGCCTTTCAGCGGCTTTGCCAACCTTGGTACCTGGTGGTTAAACAGGTGGACACCGCAAAACCCCTCAAATACCTATCCGCGCCTTACATTGGATGGGGTAAGGAACAATATCCACTCTTCCTTTTATGTGGAGAACGCATCCTATTTAAGGATCAAGAACATTGAATTGGGATATACCCTGAGCCCTTCTGCAATTAAGAAAATTGGCTTAAGCTCATTGAGGATCTATGCTAATGTGCAAAATGCGTTCACATTTACCAAATTCAAAGGCTTTGACCCCGAACAAACCACAGATCAAACGAGGGCCGAAGCGTATCCGCAGGTTCGTGTCATGACCGCTGGTGTAAATGTTAATTTCTAAATGATAAAATCATGAAAAATATATATAAAGTATTAACCGTATTATCTGTTATTAATCTTGCAAGCTGCAAGAAGGGCCTTTTGGACAAGACACCGAATGACCGTTTATCGCCTTCCACATTCTACCAGAATGAAACCCAGGTAAAAATGGCTTTGGTTGGCATTTACAACGCGATACAACCCAATGCAACACCGGCACAATTTTTTCAGTTTGATTTTGAATCGGATAACGCCTATTGCCAGGATGCCTGGCAAGGCTCAAAGGAAGTTGGAGAATGGCAAACAACAACCAACAGTTGGGCTCCCTATGCAAAGTGGACACAGGACTATACTATTATCTCCAGGGCCAATGAGTTCCTAAAGGATGTTGCCGCTGCAAGCATTGATGCTACAGTAAAAAGCCAAATGGCAGGAGAGGCTAAGTTTTTACGTGGTTACGCCTATGCTGATCTGATTGCTTATTTCGGCGATGTACCTTTAATTACCCAAGTTCAGTCACTTTCGGACGCATATGTTTCAAGAACGGCCAAAGCTATTGTACTTGCCCAGGTTGTAACCGACCTTACAGATGCCGCCGCGGCATTGCCAGCCTCTTACTCTGGTACCGACGTGGGTCGTGCAACAAAGGGTGCCGCCCTGGCCTACAAAGCAAAAGTGCTTTTGTATAACGGAAAATGGGCCGATGCCGCGCAAGCAGCGCAGGATGTGATTGATCTTAAAGCCTATAGTTTATATCCAAATTATAGTTTATTATTTGATGAAGCGCATGAAAACAACAGCGAAGTAATTTTTGATATCCAATATATTCCAACCACCCAGCCACAACCCTGGCCATCATCCGCCTTATCTTTGAGTGTTTGGCCAACGCCAAATGTTACCACCGATCTGATCGATTCATATTACATGACCAATGGATTGCCAATTACCAATTCGGCTTCGGGGTACAATGCACAAAACCCGTATGTTAATCGCGACCCAAGACTGGCTGCTTCAGTGGTGCTGCCCGGCTCTCAGTGGGGTTCAACTACTTACATACCCGCCACTGATGTAGTTCCGTCAGGAGCCCGTCCGCGTAAATATGCAGCAATTGGCATTGCCGACCCGAATAATTGCTCTTTAAATACAATCCTGATGCGTTATGCAGATGTATTACTGATCCGTGCCGAGGCCTTGATTGAATCCGGAAGTACTGTACCCGAAATCTATACACTCATTGACCAGGTACGGGCAAGGGTAAATATGCCAACAGTAGAAAGTGTAGAAGGTGCAGGCCTAAGCCAGTCGCAATTACGCGCAGTTTTACGTCATGAGCGCAGGGTAGAATTCTTTTTGGAGGGCACCCGGTATGCAGATATGTTACGATGGAAAGATCAATCCCTTGTTCATGACGTGTATGGCTACGACAAATCGTTGCTAAAAAACCCGGCAAGCCCATCTACCTGGAAATTTAGCCAGGTTAAGTTAGAGACCAGGACATTTGACGCTGGCAAAGGGTGGCTTTGGCCGATTCCTCAGGCTGATATTGATATTAATAAAAAATTGTTGCCTAACAATCCGGGATATTAGGGCTCCCGGACATTACATCATTAAATGATGTGATTGCCCCCCTCTTTAACTATACAACCCTCGATAGGACTGCCGATTGCGGCGACCTATCGAGGGTTTTCGCATTATAAATGCATTTATAATGCATCTATCTTGTAGCTTATTGAAAATTTTACGCCCTGTTAGTGAAAGATCGGAGAGTGTATGGCTGGTTAAAAGGGAATGACTTTCGAATGTGATGCCGCTCTATGTAAAACCTTCTCAAACAGAATTTAAACAGCTATTGAGATATGATGGATATACTTTTCACTTATTTTAAGAAACGGCTTTGAAGCCCCACGAATTTAGAATCTCTGTAATTATGAATTGATTGAATACTAAAAAAGGCCGTCCTTTTGAGACAGCCTTCAACAATGTGTTTCTAAACTAAAGCGGGATGCTTACCCTGGCAATTAAATATGTTCTATTGAGCAATAAGTTTCCATTGCTGGTTATAACTTGAACCCTGTGGCCACTGCTGTACAGCTGATCCATTGGCAGTTAAACCTCCGGTATCAAGACACTTGCCTGTGGTTAGATTAATTACCCTATAATAGCCATCTCCGGTTGAAACAAGCGACCAACGTTGGTTTGTACTCGTGCCTACAACATATTGTAAAACATTTGATCCATTTGCAGTATTAGTACCCACATCAAGACATTCTTTTCCTGTAACACAACTTAAAGTATAATAACCGGCAGTGTAGCTTACATTCCATTTCTGATTGTTGCTTGTTCCTGATGCCCATTGAGCTACAGCTGCACCATCGGTTGTACTGCCCAGGTTATCAAGCATAAGGCCCGATGCACGGTTTTGAAGTTGGTATCGCCCGTCAGCAACCGGCCCTATCCATACGGGTGCAGCGGTAAGCTTCCATGACCACCTGAACATATTTGCAGTACCCGGGCTAACCTCGGTAAGGTTATTGTTTGCAGTATACCACCGATAAGTATCAATATCATTAACGCCCGACCATGCTATTGTCCCCATTGAATTATCCTTGGCGTAGGCAAGCGATCCGGTCAGGAAGGCCTGGTCAACATATACGCCGGTATCCCATTGCCACCAGAAGCTCATGTTCCTGAATGTTTCGATACCAACCTCGGTAACTATGGTACGTGATGCGTATGAACCTGTACGGGCCGACATGATATTATAGTAGCTTGACCATACATTGTATGAGCCCCAGAACCACCAGTAGCAATGCAGTCCAAGATACTGGTTGGCTAACCTTGAATCGGCACCAACAGCAGTTACATCGGCAGCATAGCCGGTACCATCAAAGATGCATTTGCCATCGGCCGGGCTATAGGTGGTTAAGAAACCAGCATATAAGTTGTTGAGGTCGGTACTTGAATAATCAACCGGTTCGTTGATAGGCTCATATAATACCGATGTATTGTTTTTATATACATTATTTACTGTTGTCCACATAGTATGCCACTGTGCAGTATCAGGTACATGGTGTACCCCAACCGGCCAGTAACAAAGTATTACTTTACAGCCGTTTGCCACAACGGCGTTAATTGCAGCCTGGTAAACCGGCCAATAAGTTGAACTTGAGGCAGTCCAGGGGTTTATCGGCATCCTGATGGTAGTACCGCCACTTGCTTTAACGGCACTGGATATATTGGTGGCCAAAGTGGCTGCCTGTGTAGCGGTAAGCGATGTTGTCATACCACTGGGTAATACAACCCTCCCATCTCCCTCGTTTCCGTTAGGGTCGGCCCAGTTTATACCCCTGAAACCGTTTGTATTGGTAGTTGAAAGGGCAAATGATTGTTTTCCAAATTTTTGGCCCGACAGGTCAGCGCCTTTTTGAATAGGGTTTTTAGAACAGCCCATGGCCAGGGCTAACAGGCAGCACAGTGCCCCGGTAGTTAAATTTTTTCTCATAATTCTATATCAGGTGTTAAATAAGTAGCTCTTTTGATCAATCGGTTTTAATTTTTTATCACGGCGGGGCTCTTCCCTGCATTAATATGAAGGGAATTACATCGGTTAGCAGTGAACTGACCGAATGTATATTCGGGCACAAATCAAATATTCTCATGGCAGATGTTTTTAACAAATAGATTTTTCGCCGATAATTAACTGTCAATCACTGCGGAGTGTAACCGTCAGTAATTTAATTAGCCATTAAAAATGGCTATACGTAATGTCGGAGGAAGAAAATCCGTGTTTATATGGTTGTCCTAAATTTCTTTTAAAAAGTAGGAATTGAAAAGGGGGCAAAGTCTCAATATTACGGGGATAAAGTGGCATTTTATCAGGGTTTATTACAATGGCTCAGCTTTTATTTCCTTTTTTTCCCGGTTTAACGAATGCTCTTTCTTCGTAATTATTGTTATAAATACAATTAATAATTATTTACATTTGGGTGCCTTATAAACTTAATGTTTCAGCATTACATGACAGGTTCTGCCAAAATTTAAGCGAACTGATAAATCATTTTTTAATGAGTATTAAATGAGTTTTTGATCGCTAACGGTCCTTATAGGAAAATTCATCAAACAAACATTTAATACCTGGATATTAGAAAATTATTCGCCGGCACTTGTGGCACAGCCAACAAACACTGTTTTTACATTGCCGAATTGTTAAAGGTTACAAGTGTATTAAGTACAATATTTAGTGGATAATCTGACGATGCAAAGGTTTGCCATGCCTAACTTATACTGTAAATTATTAGTGATAATACTGTATGTTGTATTTACCTAATTAAAAGTGATAACGGATTTATGTATAAAGCTGTCTTGTTTTTCCTGATTGATCTCCTGATTGCAACCGTCCTGGATGCGCAGATCCCGGCAACATTTTCAACCAACGATGTAAGGAATTTTGCGTTAAAATCATATACCACTCATGATGGCCTGCCATCTGAAAATGTAACAGTGGCACTTAAAGATAGCCGTGGGTATATGTGGATAGGAACGGATAACGGGCTTTGTAAGTTTGACGGCTACACTTTTGAAAGTTTAGTGAATATTCCCGGAAACACCGCGAGTATAAGCTCAAATTTTATCAGTGCGCTGGCAGAAGATAAGCACGGGAAGATATGGGTTGGCACCATGGACGGCTTGAATGTTTTAGATCCCAATACCGAGAAGTTTGAACGATTTTATCATAGCGATAAGATCAAAGAGTCGGTAAGTAATAATAAGATTTTTTCGATCTTCTGCGACAGAGAAGGAACAATCTGGATAGGTACGGATGATGGTTTTAATCAATATGTCTCAAATCATCGATCTTTTATTAGTTATAAACCCAATCAGGATGATCGATTTTCAATAAAGGGAAAGTCGGTAAATGCAATTGTTGAGGATGATAAGAAAAACCTGTGGCTGGGAAACTGGAATGGTGGATTAAATAAATTCGATAAGGTAAGTAAACATTTCAGCAATTATCCGCAGACTGAATCTCAGCTTAAAAAAAGCCCCAATGATATTTGGAGCCTTTTTTACGATCAAAAAAACGGTTGCATTTGGGTAGGTACCTATTGGAGCGGCCTTTTTTGTTTTAATCCTAAAAATCAGCAATATACCCGATTTTCAAGTCATGATAACATCAACATAGGAGCTTTTAGCATTGATAAGGCTAATGACTCCACCTTAGTTGTTGGAAGTAACGGCGGTTTTTATTTTATAAATAAGAGTACCGGCCAATGGCGAAAAATTGGTAATATTAATAGTACCGCCGATGGATACGTTTATAATGATGGAGCCGGGATTATGTGGCTTTGCGGTAAAGACGCCTTAACAAAAGTTGATTTTACACAATATAAATTCCATTTCATCCCCTTATCAATCGCGCCGCGCGAAGCAAAAAGTATGTTATTGCAAGGCAATATGCTGTGGCTGGCTACCAACGAAGGGCTTTATAAGTTTGATTTACTGAAGAAAACGACAAAGTTATTTCAACACACCGATGATCCCTCAAGTATCAGCAGTAACCAGGTTGGTAAAATATATTTGGATAATGAGGGGGTGCTATGGGCAGCAACCGAAAATGGGTTTGATAAATTTGACAGCAGCAATAATAGGTTTATCCATCATTTTCACCATTCAGCCCTGAGTAATTTTTTTAATGAAGATGTTTTCAGGGACATTCTTGAAGTAAGGCCTCACGAATATTGGCTCGCCACAGATGCCGGTTTAAAGATTTACTATGAAGAAACACAGCAATTTAAACATTATTATAATGACGACAGAAACCCCAGTTCAATTGCCAGCAACCATATTTATAATCTTTTAAAAGATAGCAAAGGCAATGTATGGATTGGAACAAGCGGAAACGGCGTTGATCGTTTTGATCCTAAAACCGGGATTTTTCACCACTATACTTATAATGATAAAATTGCAGGCAGCCTCAGTAATAATATTGTGCATTGCATATTTGAGGACAGCAAAAAGAATATCTGGATTTGCACAGCCGACGGATTGAACAAATATGCTCCGGAAACCGATTCTTTTATTGTTTATTCACGTAAAAACGGATTTGCAAGCAATGTTTTCAGTAATGTGGTTGAAGATGGGTTGGGAAATCTTTGGATCAATTCTGCCACCGGGGTATCAAAATTCACACCTCAAACATTAGCTATAACTAATTTTGATGAGGGCGACGGCGTGTTTTCTCATTCGCTTATTTACAAATCTGCAGATGGGCAAATTTATTTAGGGGGAAATTCAGGTGTGGTGGTATTCGATCCTTCAAAAATTAAGTTGAACGATAAAATCCCGCAGGTTTACTTTACCGATTTTCAGGTATTTAATAAATCTGTAAAACCGGGTGCTGATTCACCATTGAAAAGACCTATTGGTGCAGCAGATACTGCATTTCTTAATTATGATCAAAATGTATTTTCAATTGAATTTGTTTCGCTCAATTATACTCATCCGGAAAAAAATAGTTACAGGTATAAACTGGAAGGCTTTGACGAAAAATGGAATTTTAACGGCAACCAGCGAAGGGTTACTTACACCAATCTTAATCCCGGAACTTATAGATTTAAAGTTATAGCAAGCAACAATGATGATATCTGGAACAAGACGCCCAAATCCCTGATCATCATTATTTCGCCGCCATGGTACCGTACCTGGTGGGCATATACAATTTACGCCATATTCATTGGCGGGGTAGTTTATCTGTATCTTTTATACAGGGACCGCCAGGCTAAATTAAAATATGAAATCCAGATAGCTCATTATGAAAGCGAAAAGGAAAAGGAGCTCAGCGAACGAAAGCTCGCCTTCTTTACAAATATTTCGCATGAGTTCAGGACACCATTAACATTGATCATTAATCCTATTAAAGAACTTTTGTATAATGAAAAAAAGACGACGGATACCTCCAATTTAACCATCGTTTACAGAAATGCGCGGCGGTTATTAGGTTTGGTAGATCAGTTGCTGCTTTTCAAAAAGGCCGAATCAGAATCTGACCAATTGAGGATAAGTAATGTTAATATAATCGATTTATGCAGGGAGGTTTATTTATGCTTTGTACATGAAGCAAAACGAAAACAAATCCACCTTGAGTTCGAACCCTCAACAAATTGCTTGAATGCTTACATAGACAGGGAAAAAACAGAGATCGTGCTGTTTAATTTGCTCTCGAACGCCATGAAATTCACCCCAAAATTTGGAACAATTCGCGTTTGCGTAAAAGAATCAGAGCAAGCGGTTTCGATAATTGTCGAGGATACCGGCTGTGGAATTCCGTCTGAAGTGGGCGACAGGCTTTTTAGCCGCTTTTACCAGGTATCTGATTTGGCCAGTACCTCAAACGGAGGATTTGGGCTTGGGCTTTATCTTGTTAAAAATTTTGTAGAGCGTCAGGCCGGAACTGTTGAATATCACAGCGAAGCAGGAAAAGGGACAGCTTTTACAATCACTTTAAAAAAGGGAAAATCGCATTTAAAAGATCAGATCATCTCAGAACAGCCAACAACTACTTCTGAGTTTTTAAAAGAGTTGATAGATTCTGAAACTACAGCAAATGATACAGTATCCGCAGCAGATCCGGGAGAGGAAGTATTAGCGTCAGAACTCAAAACATTGTTAATAATCGATGACCACGAGGATATGAGAGAGTATCTCCGCCAGATATTTAAAATTGAATATAATGTTCTTGTAGCGCCGAATGGTGAGGATGGTATCAAAATTATTAATGAGCAGTGGCCTGATATAGTCATATGCGATGTGATGATGCAGGGCATGACCGGGATAGAAGTTTGCGCCGCTATTAAAGAGAATATAACAACCTCTCATGTCCCTGTAATCCTTTTAACCGCCAGTGCATCAAATGAAATTAAATTAAAAGGTATTGAAGGGGGCGCTGATGATTATATCGGAAAACCTTTTGATAAAGACATCCTGAAAGCACGGGTTAGCGGATTGCTCAAAAGCCGAAATACACTTCAGCAATACTTTTATAATGAAATTACGCTCAACAATAACCCGCACACTATCTCTATCGAGTACAAAAGGTTCCTGGATTCCTGTATCCGCATTGTAGAAGAGCATATAACTGATCCTGATTTTAATCTGCAATCCTTAGCCTCCGAATTAAATATGTCTTATTCGGGGATCTACAAAAAAATCAAAATGATTTCAGGCCAGCCGGCAAATAGCTTCATAAGGGCTATCAGATTACGAAAAGCCGCACAGCTATTTGTTCACAGCGATCTGAACATATTGGAAACTGCTTACGCTGTTGGAATAAAAGATATCAAATATTTTCGTGAGCAATTTAAGAAGGTGTTTGATTTAAAACCTTCTGAATACATTAAAAAATTCAGAAAGAATTTTAAAAACGCCATGGTTAACCAGGGGGCGAAAGAAAAATAAACCTGTAATACATTTTGAATTTTATTATTGGGCAATGAAATTGAGCGCCTTTTTCATATTGGTTATTTCTGATAGCGTCCAATAATGACACTCTTGTTTGCAATTCGTTAATTTTCATCCTCCTTTATCTGCTTAACAAGCAAATGTTGCTTTTGTTAAGCGGGCGAACAGGCACCTGTTTATCGCCAACCCAGCGCAGGGGCAACATGCTCCAGAATAGCCGACAGCACATGAACATTGTAATCGACACCTAAAGTGTTGGGTATGGTCAACAGCAGTGTATCGGCTTCCTGGATGGCTTCGTCCCGGGCCAGTTCCCTGGTGAGCTGATCTGGTTCGGCAGCATAGCTTTTTCCGAAGACCGCCCGTTTATCAGCTTCGATGTAACCGAAACTATCAGCGGCTTTTGCTTGCTGTCCGAAATAATACCGGTCCTGATCGGTGATCAGTGCAAAAATAGACCGGCTCACGGATACTCGTGGTTCCCGTTCATGCCCTGCTTTTTTCCAGGCGTCTTTATATAACCTGATCTGCTTAGCCTGTTGTACATGAAAAGGTTCACCGCTTTCATCATACTTTAAGGTTGAACTTTGCAGGTGCATGCCGTGTTCGGCCGCCCATACAGCGGTTGCATTGGAAGCGGCACCCCACCAGATACGTTCACGCAGACCTTCCGAATGCGGCTCCAGGCGCAACAAGCCAGGTGGATTGGGGAACATCGGGTATGGGTTTGGCTGCGCGAATCCAATCCCTTTGAGCTTATCCAAAAACTCGAGCGCTTTGCGGCGTCCCATTTCTGCATCGGTTTCTCCTTCACCGGGTTCATAACCGAAATATCGCCAACCATCAACTACCTGTTCCGGTGAACCCCTGCTGATCCCTAATTGCAAACGCCCACCGGAGATCAGATCAGCGGCACCGGCATCCTCTACCATATACATTGGGTTCTCGTATCGCATATCAATCACTCCTGTCCCAATCTCGATCTTACTGGTTTTTGCGCCAATTGCAGAGAGCAAAGGAAACGGCGCCGCTAACTGGCGTGCAAAATGGTGCACACGAAAGTAAGCACCATCCAAACCAATCTCTTCGGCCGCAACAGCCAGGTCAATGGACTGAAGCAAGGTATCGCCCGCAGTACGGGTGTTGTAGGAAGGATGGTCAGACCAGTGTCCGAATGATAAAAATCCTATTTTCTTCATAGATAACTTGCTTTATTTACAGCAAATGTACGCATCATTTCAGTTCGATCCAGCAGGCACATGGTCGCTGCTGCCTTCTCAGCCACGAACATGTTTATTGACCTGCGCTGCTATTAAGCGTGGGCGTTGATCAGATCATTTTGCCGCGCAGTTCTTTATATCGAGACCGGCCTACCGGCAGCAATCTACCATCTGTTAACTGAACAGCATATTTACCGCCTGGTTCAATGACCAGTTTTTCCACTTGTTTCAGGCTGACGATATAGGAGCGATGGATCCGGGTGAACTCACCCGGAGGCAGGAGTTGTTCCAGCGCATCAAGGCTTTTGTCATGTAGTTCCTGGTTTCCGTCCTGCAGATAAAGTTCGCTGTAAATACCGGCGCCTTTAATGTAGTTAAGTTGTATGGACTCTATCATTTTGATCATACCGCCTTTTCTCACCGCTAAGTACTTCAGCCTGTTATCGGGTATTTTGCTCCTGATATTCAACCGTCCGAAAGCCTGGAATAATCGGCCTTCGTCAAATGGCTTGGGCACAAAATCTAATACACCATAAGAAAAAGCCGTAATAGCTTTATCGGTATAGGCCGAAACAATAATGGTATGAAAAGACTGGGCTACCATTGTCTCCAGCACTTCAAAACCATCTTCACCATTCAGGTTCAGATCCAGTAACAACACATCAACGGGCGAATGTTCCATAAACGCCAGGCCTTTGGACAGTGTGTCGCATAGGGTGAGCGTTAACTGCTGTTCAAAATATACCCTGGTCATGCGGGCCAGCCGTTTGGCTATCCGGGCCTCGTCTTCTATGATCAAAACATTCATAAGTCAATGCGAATTATACTTCGCCAGCCTCCTGCAAAAGGTTCTGAAGTAAAGCCCCACCGGTCACCGTAGCTTTCTTTCAAACGCGCTTCAATATAACGAAAGCCGTTGCCGCTTTTACGCCCGCTTTTTATCCGGTTTTCTGCAAATACCTCAAAGGTATACTTTTTATGAGCGCCTATATGCAAAAATGAAAGCAGGAAACGTATGCTGCTGTCATGGAATGGGATACTGTGTGTTATCCCATTCTCCAGCAGGGTATGAATAATTGCCGGTGGGATCAATTCGTTATCCTGTATTCCCTTCTCTTCCCATATATACGTAACTTCCTTACGGAACTGCATAACCAACAAGTGTTGCCTGCAGAGGTCAATCTCCTGCCGGATAGGGATAAGCGGATGTTCGGCAATTTTATTCATCAGGTCAAATTCCTGCGAGAGCACCTGGATGAACTGAACGCCCTGCGCAGGAGACTCTTCCACCCAGTCTATAAGAGAGGTGAGGGTATTACGCAAAAAGTGCGGTTGGATATTTTTTTTGATGAGTTCCAGTTGCAGGCGGGAAGATAACAACAGCGATGCATGATGAGCTTCCTCCAGTTGTTTTGCCCCGAGGGTTTGAAGGTAAAGGATGCAAAGCAGGATCAGCGTAAAGGCGATATATAAGCCAAAATCGTAAAACATATACTGGTTAATGACCATAGAGGCTGCAAAACCGCACAGCACCAATACGCTTCCCCGCTGCCTTTTGGCCAGGGCGTACAACAACAGCAGTACCGATGCGATCCATAGTGTCAGACTATATAAATGGGTTGTCAGATCATAGTGCCCGTATTGAAGAACATATATGGATAACAAAGCAACGAGCAATATGACTATGAACGGCAGCTTGTGCGGCACATCGAAATAAACTGCGAAATACAGCGGAATGAGAACGGCTATGGCAAAGGTGAGCCAGCCTACAATGATCAGGCGGGTATAAAACTGCGTATAAGGAATATCGATATAATATTTCAGGTATTCCATAGCCAGCAATGTGAAGAATAGAAAGCACACCAGTGCGAAAAGTAAGGTTGTGCGTTGCTTGTGCCTGCTGTTGGTATATAAAAAAGTGTAGTAAATGGCGGCGATAAGAAAGGCGCCTGCCATCAGGTTGACCAGGGAAAGTTCGATAAGCGGCTGACGCAGCATTTTCAGATAGCTTTCCGGTTTAGCCATTACCTCACGCTCGGTTTCCAGCAGGTATTTTTGAGTTCCCCTGATCACTACCTCGTGTTTGCCGAGGCCTGAAAGTTTGTCGGGCACCTGGTAATAGCTTGTTTCCGTACCGGGTACTTCAGGCCGGCCCGGAGCAGCCGGTACCCCATTCTGTCCAACCCTAACGCCATCCCAATATACCACAAAGGCGCCGAAACTGTGCACAAGCAAGCCCAGGGGTGAACTGAACTTCTTTTCCTGCAGATTGATCTCCACACGTGCAATGAAATTGGTATCGGGCCGATTGACTACCGCGTCCGAGGCTTCGTAACGGATCTCCCGGTGGCAGGCGGTAAAAACAATAAGTTGCAGGAACAGAAGGAAGATACACCATTTTTGCATACGATAAAGGTAGGCAATAGCTCTTTACTTTTTAGTGCAACAGGAAAGCCACTGGTGCCGTTCGCATGGTTTTTTGAGCCATAACCGTTGCCGCTCTTTAACCTTGTGGCATGAGAACCATCCTTACCCTTTTCCTTTTTATTTGGCTGAGTGAACCCGGTGCTAAAGCCCAGACTCTTAGCGGAACTTTAGCCGACCGCAATACGCGTCACCTGGTTGCTTATGCCACAGTAAGCCTGCTGGATACGACCGGCAAACCTGTTTTAGGCACTATGACCGATGAAAAAGGCAAATTTGCACTAAGGCTAAATAAAGGAGGCGCTTTTATGCTAAACTGTAGCTTTGTGGGTTATCAGCCCCTTTCCCGAACCGTTACACTTACCGGCGCCGGCACTGATCTGGGTATTTTGTTGTTGATACCAGATGCACTTCAGCTCAATGAGGTAACCATCTCCGGCCAGCAGCCTGCCCTGCACCTGCAGCCTGATAAAAAAGTGTTTGAAGTAGGCAAGGATGTTCTTTCGCAAAACGGTTCGGTCAGCGACGCGTTGAACGGCATCCCTTCTGTTGCCGTTAGTCCGCAGGGCGAGGTTAGTTTACGCGGTAATACAGGCGTTACGGTATTAGTGAACGGGCGGCGCTCGGGGCTTACACAGGGGAGCGCCTTAGAGCAATTGCAGGCCGACCAGGTAGAGCGTATCGAAGTGGTCACCAGCCCTTCGGCGCGTTATGATGCTTCGGGTAGTGCGGGCATTATTAACATTGTTTTGAAAAAAAATAAAAAGTCGGGCTTTAACGGACAAGTGAAGGTAGTGGCAGGGGTTCCCAATGATACCCGCATCAATCCCAGCCTGAACTATAAGTCGGATAAGTTTAACTTTTTTTCTACCCTGGGTATGCGCAAATCGGATTATAAAGGGCTTTACACCACCAACCAGGTTACCGGCACCAGCAGTCTGAACATGGGGCAGGACGAGAAAAGGCACGACGATGGAAAGATGCTTTACCTTGGTGCCGATTATTTTATAAGCGACAAGCGTACCATGACAGCTGCCTACCTCTGGAACGGGACGCATGATCACGACAAAACAGTATTGAACTATAATTACAGCAGCCTGGAGGCAGATAGTACGCTGGTACGGAATGGCGAATCATGGGAGCAGCGAAACTACAACCAACTTGAATATAATTATACACAGTTATTTTCCCGTGCAAAACAAAAATGGACGGTTGATCTTCAATATGATTGGTGGGACAGTAATAAGGACTGGGCCCTGGATACCAGGAAGAGTTATCCCGTATCTTTTGACTATCCAAACATCCGTACGAATACCCGTAACGAGAACCGCGACTTGCTGGTACAATCAGATTGGGCGCAGCCCATAAGCAAAGAAACTTTGCTTGAACTGGGGATCAAGACCGAAAACCGCCACGTGCAGTACGATTTTTTTGCGCAACAGCAGGCCGGGGACGATTATCTGATTTATAAAGGCCTCGATAACGGGTTAAATTACAGTGAGCGGATCCATAGCGGTTATGCACAGTTGGGGAGTAAAGCAGGTAAGCTCAGTTATCTTGGCGGACTTCGCCTGGAAATCACCGGCATCAGGGCATCAGGCCGGGATGGTCAATATCAAAGCCGCAGAAACTACGTACGCCTGTTCCCAACGCTGCACCTGGATTATGCTCTAAGCACCGTTTCGACACTGCAGGTACATTACAGCCGTCGCATCAGTCGCCCATCACTTTACCAGCTTTCTCCTTATATGGAATTGACGGACCTTAACGCACAAAATACCGGCAACCCAGACCTTAACCCTGCCTATTCAAACCTCTATGAGTTGGGATTCATTTACCGGAGCAGCACGCTGACAATTAACCCGTCCTTATATGTTCAGGATTCCCGGCACCCGATAACCGATTACACCTTCCGTAATACGGAGGGTACGTTTATTACGCTGCCTGTTAATATAACCCGTGAAACCAGGGAGGGTTTTGAGCTGAATGTACTGTATAATCCCTTAAATATACTGCAACTCAATGCTGATCTTAATTTATATCACTTCTGGCAATCAGGGACTTATCATGACTTTGATTTTGGCTTTTCGGGCGGTTCTTCATCAGGGAGGTTCAGCGCACAATGGAAGCTGGCTAAAACGCTGAATGTCCAGGGACGGTATTATTACAACGGCCCTTCGGCAAACGCGCAGAGCCGTAACCGGGCCATACACTGGGCGGACTTCGGTATCAGTAAAAACCTGCTTGCTGACAGGCTTTCTGTGGTGGCCGATGTAACCAACATCTTTGATTCGCGCCGTTATCGTACCACAACTACCGGGCCGGGCTATGTATTCTCTACTATGAGCCGCTTTAACGGTGCCCGCTACCGACTGAGTATAGTTTATAAATTCAAGAACAATGCAACGGTACGTGAAGCTAAAACCGGTAATAGAAATTGATTATATAAAAAGGGAATAATTTTCTTTTTGTATGTAAATCTGCAAAAAGGAGGTCATTGTTAACCCTGAAATTGTAACCTGATAGCACTATGCCAGTCTAATCATTAAAAGCGGCTAAATGAAAACTTCAGGATTAACCACAGGGATGCTGACCAGGGCATGTTTATTTGGAATTGCTATCCTTTTAACGTTAGGGCAATTTGCCTTTGCTCAAAGCGACCTGCCTATTGTAAGGGCTTCTTCCAAAACCGCCAGTATCAGGGACGGGAAGCACTTTAAGCTGGCTTATTGGGCTGTTATGCCTGAAAGGAAACCTGATTATTACTATCCTGAAATTCCTGAGAAACCCCACAGAGTGACTTTCATTACAGATCTCGATTCCATTTCATTTGATATCGCTTATGGAAAAAATTATGACTTTATCGTTTTACTGAACGGAAAGGACAGTTGCTATACCCGGATTTCAGCCCGGTACAAAAATCTTAATGCTTCTACGCAAAAAATTACCGGTGCCGGGCCAGATACCATCCCCTTTATATTGGGTGACAATCGTAAAATATACGTAAACGCAAAATTAAATGGCTCGGAGGTCACCAATATACAGCTTGATCTGGGTGCAGGCGGAGTTCTCATCAATAAAACTTCCGTCAGGAAAGTAAAAATGATTTTTGACGGGAAGGTTACCCTTACCAATTCGGATGGTGTGAACGAGGTTCAGTCAGCCAGTAAAAATTTTTTGCAAATAGGAAACCTGGTTTGGGACAGCGTACCCATTGCTGTAGCCAGTAATATGAAAAATTACGAAGATCTTTTAATCGGTAATTCTTTATTCAGAGACAAGATCCTGGAAATCAACTACGACAAAAAAATATTAGTTGTTCATGAGGTTATGCCTCCTCAAACAGCCACTTATTCCCGTCACGACATGGTACTTGATGGCGGTGTTATACCGTATATAGCAGTAAACCTTACCCTCCGTAACCAAACACAAACAGGTTGGGTCATGTTTGACACAGGTGCGCGCACCTCCATTTTAAATAGTTCAGATGTTCCAATGGCTTACCGGATAATGACTCAACTGGCTGGCATGATCAGTTTGGATGAGGCGATTACGCCAAAGCTGCGCATCGGCAATTACCAGCTTTCAGGATTTGAATATAAAACACGGGATATGGGTGGAGAGGGGTTGCATATGCTCCTGGGCAACGACCTGCTAAAAAGGTTCAATCTGATACTCGATAATAAAAATGGCTATATGTATATGCAGCCCAATTCGCTTATGGATACGCCTTACAGGAAACGTGATGAATATTATGTGGTAAGAATAGTGACAGGATTAGTAATCTTTTTGGCCTGTGTCGTGATATATGTAAAAAAGAGAAAAAAAATAAATTAAAGAAATCTTTCGCCAGGTTTATGAAATAAGAGCAAGCTACAAAGCCTGCTCTTATTAGAATTTATTAGTAATAAATGGTTACTTAAAAGCTAAAACTATGGAAATGCCAACTATTGTTGACCACCTGTTTAGTTTGCATATCCGCGCCCCGCAATCCTAAGCAATCAGGCAACGCTTCTAATCATCTCGTGCCCAGCCATTCAACTTATTAACAGCTATATTTTCACAAAGCCCCATTGCTGATTACGGCTTCCGGAATAAGTCCATTGCTCAACTGCAATGCCGTTATTAAGTGAAGCTCCGGTAACGTCCAGGGCTTTCCCGCTATTTGCATTGATAATTTTATAATATCCGTTGTCGGTTAGCTGAATTGACCATTTCTGATTTGCGCCGCCACTGTAATCCCATAACTCTACCTGTCCGCCGTTACTTGTGTTCCAGCCATAAACTTCCAGGCACTTTCCGGTAGCGTGCATAGGTGTTAATCTATAATAGCCGCCTCCTGCGTCTTCTACTTTAAATTGCTGGTTCGCCCCTGCTAAGTAATCCCATTGGTCGGCCTGTGTTTGATTTGCAGTTCCCCAGCCGGCAAATTCCAGGGCTTTAAAACTGTTTCTGCTGTAAATCTGATAAACCTGCCCAACCTGGATCGATGAAGATGTATTGTTTTGCCCGCCCTGTATTACTGCGGCTAAACCTTGTTGATCGGCCGCTCCGTTAGTTTGCCTGCTCATAAGCCTGAATGCATTATTACCTGTCGAGCCGTCATCAAAATAAAACGGACGCAAGCCATATTGTAATGCTTTATGGGTAACATAATTAAGATAATACGCTCTGCCTGCAAGATGCAATGTTAACGCATCTCCCGTCAGTGTTGTAGACCGGCGAATAGCTCCATATTCGCCCAATATCACCGGAATGCCCTTGTCAATGAACTTAGACTTCATCAAAGGAAACTCTGCAACGGCATCCGACTCCTCACCATAAGTGGGGTTCCTTGAAGCATCCGTTGTAGAATGGTAGCCATTGCCCCAATAATAAAACATATTGCCCCAGCTTGCATCTGCGGATAAACCTGCAAAATTAAACGGCGTATAATAGTGTACTTCAACCATCAGGCGGTTAGATGCCGGATCTGTAGGCAAGGTATTCATTAAACTATTGGTATTATCAATGTTAGTACCCGGCCCCTGGATAAGGAGCACCCTGTAACTGTTATGCCCGCCGGTTGACCTCACCGCGTTAACAAAAGTTTGGTGATAGGAAAGCAATACTCCCATCCCTGTAGCATCTGTTACATTGGGTTCATTGGCGCTTGCAAAAATCACGTGCTCGTCAAAACCCCGCATTTGAGTGGCTATTTGCTCCCAAAAAGCTTTTTGTTTGGCATTAACCGCGGCCTGTGCGGCGGTTGTACAATTATTCTCCAGCCACCCGCCATCCCAGTGTATATTGAGTATTACGTACAAACCGTCGTTAACGCAATATTGAACAACCTGCTGCACCCGGTTAAGCCATGATTGCTGAATTTGCCCGGTGTTTTGGTCAGAATACTGGTCCCAATCACAGGGAATACGAATTGCTGTAAAACCGGCTTTCTTTACTCCGTCGATAAGTGCTTGTGTAACTAATGGATTGCCCCAGGCAGTTTCTGATCCACTTGCTTCCAGCGTATTACCTATATTCCAGCCCAATTGAAACTTTGCTGCAAGCTGTGCGGCTGTACTGCTTACCCCTGTTTGATCAGGCGCAAGAGGCGACGTATTGTAATTTGGATAACTGGTTATAGCCAATGTTTTAACTGCTTTGGAAACAGGCGGCTTAACAACCGGACTGGCAATTTGTTGCTTTTGGCACCGGGTAAACAATAAAATCGCGGCTACGCCGAAAAAATAGTTAAGTGTTCTCATATTTAAATATTAATTGGTTTATAGCAAAAAAAGAACAATTAAACAGAGCGCATAAACAAACGCTCTTTTAGCGATTGCGCTTCTGTTTTAAATCAGTGCAGGCTGGTTTTTGGTTAAAGCCCCTCTTGGGCTATTGGTTTGGGAGCCAAATATATAGGCCGGCAAGGCCACAAAAGTGAATAAATAGGGTACTGAATGTTTAATTTAAAAGAAAATATGGTACTGGTGACTATAACCTTGAATACTATAGGTATAATTCAAGATAAAATATAACGAAAATTATTATCAACTGAGATTAAGGCCTTACTAAGGTAATTTAAATAAAACTAATTCGTTTTACTCCTTTAAGTTGTAAATAATAGTAATTTAGTAATATCATTAATACCTTAACCTAATTAAATGATTAGCAAAATAGAAAAAACAGCCGCGACCATGTCCGTAGGTTCGCCGCTACAAAATTTCGAGTTTTATACTTCCCTTACTTTATTAACGGCAATGGTGATTTTTCAAATCAGGTCTTCAACAAAAAAAAAGAAACCCTGAATATTATTAAAAATACTTGTAAGGTATTATAAAATATCTGACCAGTAATAAATGTTGCTCACCAGTTGGCCAAACCAGTTGCCAACTTTGATGCGGGCAGGCTACATTATAAATTTTAACCGGTATATAAAACGGATAAATATACGTATCAGCTTAATTGAGCTGCCGAAGGTGAAAATAACTGTGTCAGAGGTTTAGCTTTGCAAATTAAATAACAAACTATACCGGGAATACATCAGCAGGTGATACTTTTAAATGAGTATTACCTGCTGATGTATAAAAATGAGCTAACTGAAGGCTTACTAAAGTTTAACGATATTAATGAAAGCAACATCGTTTTCCCTGATAGGAAATTTCTTTAACACCTTACCTGATGTATTTACTGTAATATCCTCATGCCAGATGGCTGCACCATTATTTTCCTTTTTTAGCTTGTCAACCTGTGCTTTTGCCAATTGATCAGGTTTATTGAAAGACAGGTAAGTTGTGTACGGATCATTTACTTTATATCCCGTTTTATAAATTTCCATTCGGTATTTGCCGCTGGGCATACCAGATATTACCAATTCAACCTCTCCTTTTGATTTAGCTGGCAGGTCGCGGACATAATAAGCCTGATTATTGACAGAATCAGGCAAAGTATAAGTATAGTCCCAAAGCAACACCTGAACATCCCCTTTTTTATTTTTACAGGCCCAGGAGGAGCTATCCTGATCTGTTATTTCCGTTTCACCTAATTTGTTTAAAAAAGAATAGGCAAAAAAAGCCGGCTTCTTTATCCCCTGAGTATTGAGTAAACCGAAACCTCCGTGGAATGGCGTAAACCGAGGTCCGGCCTCTTCAAAGATGTCAGTAAATGTCCAGTAAGACATGGAATTGGCTGCAGATCCGGTTTGCTTCAATTTTTCAAGTATATATGCCGCTTCGTGATAACTATCGTGTATGGGATCTGACGGAGTATAAGATGAGCTCCATTCGGTATAATGTAATTCGAGGCCCGGAATTGTGGAGTCTTCTATTTGCTTGCGTGAATTCCGAACATCGCCGCTAACGCTTTCCTGGTTTTTGTCAAGTACGGTACCGGTTGAACCGTACTCGTCCAAAAAGCCTTGTTTTACACCATAAGCATGGGTACTTATAAAATCAATAGGAACTGAATTTTTGCTGCAAAAATCTATCATGTCAGGTACCCATGCCGCACCGGCAGTAGCCGGCCCTCCTACTTTATAGGCTGGGTTTACACTTTTTATCGCTTTCGCACTGTATTGATACAATTTAAAATAGTCTTCTTGCGAACCCGTCCAAAACCCATCTTTGAGGTTCGGCTCATTCCAAACTTCAAAATACCATTTCTTTACTTCGTCAATTCCATACCGCTCAGTGAAATGCCGGGTAAGGTTACGGATCAAACCTTCCCATTTATTATAGTCTTTCGGGGGTGTTACATTTCCCCTCCACCAAAAAATTGTCTTATTACCACTTGCCAGCGCTCCCGGCATAAACCCCAATTCAACAAACGGTTTCATGCCTATACTTAAGATATAATCATATAAAGCGTCAACGTATTGGTAATTATATTCCGGCTTGCCATTCCTGTCTTCCCGGTAAACAGCCATATCGTCTGTAAGCAGGCCATGCATCCTGATATATTTAAAACCACACTCTTTTTGTACAATGGCCAATTGTTGCTGCCAGTCGGCCCGCAAGCCTTCATTTGCGCGCCCTGCTCCTACACAAAAATTAAATGACGTATTAAAACGTCCTTTTTCTTTTTTAAAATCGATGTTGATAACCCTTTTAACTTGATTTGTTTTTTCAGGGCCGCTACCCTGAGCAAAAACGTTACTAAAAAACAGGCTTCCTAAAATAATGGGTAATATTTTCATATTGATTTTATATCTCCGTTTACAAGACTTGTCTGATAACTATTATATGGAATACGATATTGGTACGCAGCGATAAACGAAGCTAAACAATATTGCACCAGAGGCGGCAAATTTATGTTGCAGCACACTCCTTATTGTTGGTAAATAGGGATACAAATGTTAATTTTTAACTACTGGCATCTGCAATAACCTGCGCCGGCATCTGCAACAGGTTTTAAAGTTGGTATTATTTTCGCATTTGTTAGTACTTTTCGGCTATTTCACCTTCCAATTTAAATGTCGATAGCTGTTCTTAAACGCTTCACTTTTACTTTTTTTTGGAATATTGCCGGCTCTGCAATGGCATTTTGCCACCTATTTTTAATAAAAATAACTTTAAGTTACTTGCAATCAAGTAGTTAACTTCAATTAACATTTGTGCCCCCATTTGTAAACAATCGATTGCGATTGGTCGTCTAATTTCATCCTCCATAAAGCGGCATATCTTCTATACCGATGCCGTAGTCTGATGCCTGAACAACGGGACAGACGAGATAACCAATTTTATGAATAACCTAATTTAAACTAAGCATTATGCCAAAACGCGTACTTATTAATACTTGTGCCATTCACGAGGCAGACCATTAAAAAAATCAATTCAGGATTTATTGTAAATATCCCGTCCGCATTACGTCGGTATGCTTCCGTGCAAACAAGCCGATGCTGTTCCCGACCCCAGTTCCACTGCGTCAAATGTGAAATATGATGGGATAAATCAATATCCGAAACCAATCAAATAATCAAACCAAATAACCAAACAATTATGAACCCCAATTAACATGGAAAAAGATTTACGAAAAAGATTAAGACATGTAGTACTGCTGTTTACAGCTTTGTTGTTGTTAAACCTTACAGGTTACGCGCAAAGTGTTAAAATTACAGGTAAAATTACCAGTGCAGACAATAATCAGCCGCTGCCCGGTGTAACCATCAAAGTAAAGGATTCGCCAACAGGCACACTATCTGGTGCGGATGGCAGCTACAGTATCAATGCAAAAAATGGGGATGTGCTGATTTTTAGTTTTATAAGCTACAATTCCCAGCAAATATACGTAGGCTCATCTACTGTTATAAATGTAGCCCTCAAACCCTCAACCAGCGACTTGAACGAAGTGGTTGTAATTGGCTACGGTACCCGGAAAAGACATGACCTTACCGGTGCTATATCGTCAGTAACTGCGGCAGACCTGTTAAAAGCGCAACCTACCACATTTGACCAGGCCCTGCAGGGAAGAGTAGCGGGTGTAGTTGTACAACAGGTATCAGGCCAGCCTGGTGGTGACGTTAACGTGCAGATCCGCGGTTTGGGCGGTTTTACAGGCGCCCCTCCGCTATATGTAATCGACGGGGTGCAGATCCCACCGAATGGACAGTCGGCTATTGCAGGCAATGGCACTAACCCGTTATCCAGCATCAACCCTTCAGATATAGCTTCGATAGATGTGTTAAAAGACGCTTCAGCTACCGCTATTTATGGTTCGCAGGCTTCTAACGGTGTAATTATTATTACCACTAAAAAAGGCACCACAGGCCCTCCGCTAATTAGTTATGATGGATACCAGGGCTGGCAAAAATTACCCAAGTATTATGATGTGATGGACTTAAGGCAATACGCCACTTTCATGAATGAAAAATCGGCAATTATCGGCTATGATATGCGGCCGCAATTTGCAAATCCTCAATACCTGGGTGTTGGTACCAACTGGCAAAAAGCGCTGTTCCGTACTGCTCCTATGCAAAATCATAATTTAGCCATCAGCGGTGGTGATAACAGGACAAAATACTATATATCAGGCACCTATTTTTCACAAACAGGGATAGCATTAGGCTCAGATTTTAAAAGGACTTCGGTAAAAGCAAATATCGATAATAAAACCACCGATTGGTTAAAGGTTGGCATCAACTTGAATATGTCGCATGTGGCCGAGAATGTTACCACTTCTAATACAGGTGTGATTTTGCAGGCGCTTAACCAAACACCCGACGTAGCTGTAAAAAATCCTGATGGCACATGGGGTGGTAATGATCCCAATATTTATGGTGCTGTGGGCACTAACCCGTTTGCGATAGCAACTATTGTAAAAGATTTTAAAAGCCGCTACCAGTTGTTTAGCAATGCCTATGCAGAAATCCAATTCACCAGGGATTTAACCTTGCGCAATGAGGTAGCCGGAAATTTTGACTTTGCAACCGAAGATTATTTTAACCCAAGCTATGTTATGGGGGCTTATACTAAGAGCAATAACAGCGGTACAGCTTCAAGCGCTCAAAATTTCTATAACTCAATTTCAAATTATTTAACCTATCAGCACACATTTGCAAAAAAATATTGGGTAAACGTAGTTGCCGGCCATGAAGCCCAGTTGCTTAAAAATAGCGGCATATCGGCTACCCGAACCAATTTTGCAAGTAATAACGTACAAACAATCAGCAGTGGCGACGCCACAACCGCAACCAATACCGGAGTTAAAGGACAGGGTGCTTTAGAGGCCTATTTTGGCAGGGCTAACTTTACTTATGACGACCGCTATTTGTTAACCGCAACCGTACGTCATGACGGTTCGTCGAAATTTGCTGAAGCTAACCGGTGGAATACCACATACTCCGGTGCCCTTGCCTGGAAGATTAACCACGAAAGCTTTCTTAAAAGTGTAAAAGCGATCAATGATCTTAAGCTCAGGCTCGGTTACGGATTGGTAAACAATCAAAATATTGCTGAATATGCTTATGGTTCAACGCTAAGTACAATATCCACCGGTTTATCGGGTAATTCGCAAATAACTACTACAACCGGTAATCCGAACATCAAGTGGGAAACTACAAAATCATATAACCTTGGTTTGGATGCAACAGTGTTAAACGGAAGGATCAGTTTAACGGCCGATGTTTATTACCGCAAAACCAACAACCTTTTGCTTAGCCTTACCTTACCGTATTATTCAGGCACATTTGCTGCCGGCGGATATTCACCCGGCGCAGTGCAGGCGCCATATGTAAACGTTGGCGCGGTGAGCAATAAGGGCTTCGAGTTTTCACTTAATACACAAAATATCCGGTCAAAATATTTTAACTGGAGCACCAACATCAACTTTACCCGAAATATTAACAAAGTACTTGCATTGGTTGACGGCACCCCGGCAATCTACGGATCTGTTTCCAAAACTGTTGTTGGCCGTTCAATCGGCGAATTTTACGGATACCAGGTGCTGGGTATTTACAAAAACGCCGCCGACTTTGCAAAATACACCGCCTTGCCCCAAAATGGCAGCGGCCCTATACCTATAACGCCAGGCTCAGGTGGTGTTTGGGTAGGTGATGTTATTTTTAAAGACATTAACGGCGATGGTAAAATTGATGCAAACGATCAAACCTTTCTGGGCTCGCCCATGCCTAAATTTCAATTTGGCATCAATAACAGCTTTAGCTATAAAAATTTCGACCTGAATATTTTTATGGCCGGCAATTATGGCAATAAAGTTTATAACCAGTTAAAGGTTAACGGCGATAATCCAAATCAAAACTTTGGTTATTTCCCGTCTGTGTTCAACTATGCAAAAATCGGGTTGATTAATCCAACCGGTTCCAGTTCGGATATCAACAATGTATTCATTACAAACCCTTCAACCAACATTGTCAGGATTAGCCAAAGCAGTGGTAATGATAACCAGCGCTTTTCTGACAAATACATAGAAAATGGTTCCTATTTAAAATGCAAAAGCATCGCTTTAGGATATAGTTTTTCAAATAACCTTTTAAATAAGATCAAATTAAGATCGTTAAGGGTATATGTTAACGTAACCAATGTGTTCACCGTCACTAAATATACCGGCTACGATCCTGAGATTGGCTCATGGAACCCATTAGCAGCCGGTATCGATAATGGATATTATGCACAGCCGCGCGTTTACACATTTGGCCTTAATGTATCCTTAAACAATTAAAATCAAGATTTATGAAACGTATCAAAATAAATATAGCGCTGCTGGTTATCGGTATAATTATGATAAGCAGCTGTAAAAAAGATTACCTTAACCGCCCCCCGTTAACCGGTATCACTACTGATAACTTTTACAAAAGCGGTTCAGATTTAAGATTGGCTACAGCTACACTTTACGCGCAGCCCTGGGCTACCTGGAATAACTTTCCATTGCTTGGTATGGGAGACATCATGAGCGGCAACATGTTACAGCCTTATAATGCCGATCTTGTTCAGCTTACTACCTTTTCCATCACACCGCAAAACGGAACGCTAACATCGGCATGGCAAAGCTTCTTTAACGTTATAGCGCATTGCAATATCAATCTTAAGGCCATTAATACCAAAATGCCCGATAGCGTAGCCGTAAAAAGTAAAACAGGCGCGCTTGGTGAAATCAGGTTTATTCGTGCTACTTCCTATTTTTATCTTGCCCAGTTATGGGGCCCTGTACCTATTGTAGAAGATAACGATAAATTGATAGCTAACCCGCTGGTACCCCGCCATAAGCTTGAGGATGTATACAAGTTTATTATCAATGATTTAAGATACGCCGTTGCTAATTTGCCCCGAACTGACCAGCCTGGCCGTGTTACTACATGGTCGGCACAGGGTATGCTGGCAAAAGTTTATTTAACCCGGGCCGGTTTAAATCAAAAAGGCTCACGCAACCAGTCTGATCTGGACAGCGCTGCGTACTATGCCGGTAATGTTTGCAAAACCAGCGGTTTATCTCTTTTACCAAGCTACTACAATCTTTTCAGGACACAGTTTAATGACAATTCTGAATCATTATTTGCCTATCAATGGGCGCCTGGCGTACCTTACGGGCAAGGTAATTCCATACAAGCCCAATTTGCACCAAGCGGAAGCCTTGTTACCGGCGGCGGCGGCTGGGGCGGCGCAATTGGTCCGACGATAGATCTTGCCAACCAGTATACTGCCCAGGACTCGGTACGCCGCAAAGCTACATTTATGCTTACCGGTGATAAGTACCCTGAGCTTAACGCGACAGGCGGAGGCTACACATCAACTGGTGTAAACGTTAAAAAACACATAGTAGGTACCGCAGCCGATAATAATTCGCCTACGATGGACCTTTGGTCATCTATAGAGCACAATACAGTATTACGCCTTGCCGATGTATATTTAATTTATGCCGAAGCCCTCTTAGGCAACAACACATCAACCACCAACGCAGATGCATTGCTGTACTTTAATCAGGTACGCAGCAGGGCCGGTGTTGACGTTGTTACCCAACTTACTCCTGATATCATTATGAAGGAAAGACGGATTGAGCTGGCGTTTGAAGGCCAGTACTGGTTTGACCTGGTGCGCCTTTCTTATTACGACCCTAACAAGGCAATCTCCATAATTAGTAAGCAAATAACCCTTACAAATGACCCTGATCCTAATAACAGGTATATACCGCGTTCGCAATTTAGCTATGATCCGGCCACTGGAGTAAAAAAAGCATCTAATAATAGCCTGATCATAACGCCGCCGACCATTAACACCTTTACGCTGCCTATACCGGCAAATGAACAAACGGCAGATCCTAAGTTGTTGGAGGCTCCTGTACCCTATTATTAATTGCATTCAGAATCGTTTAGATAATTCTTAAAATCATGAAAAAATTAAATTATTATATCAAAAGCGGCCTGCTGCTTACCCTGCTTGCGGCGGTGGTTTTTATGGCTGGCTGCAAAAAGGATTCGTCATCATCAAAAGGCACTCCTGTAATTACCTCTATTCGTAATTATGTGGCCCATCCCGGAGATTCGCTGCTGAGCAGTGTGGGTACCGGTCAATGGGTAGTTATTTCGGGTAAAAATTTAAAAGGTGCACTTGCTATCAATTTTGATGGCGTAAAAGGCTCTTTTAATGATGCCTGGTTTTCAGATACCAGCGCTATCGCCCTGATCCCGGCTGTTATTGCGTTCCCGACGGTACCTTCGGATAAGCTGAATACCATACAATACATCACCAATCATGGTCAAACTACATTTTCGTTCCCTATTGTAGCGCCCGCCCCTACTATTACAGGCGTTTCTAACGAAGACGCTAACCCGGGCGATTCGGTTAAAATAAACGGGCTTAGCTTTTTCTTTGTTAAAAGCGTCATTTACGGTGGGATCAATATTACCAACTTTAAATCGTCAAATGATGGTACAAGCATCAGTCTTGCAGTGCCTGCAGGTATCACACAAACGGGTGGTATTATAAGCGTTGAAACAAAATCAGGTAAAGCTGCCACTGTTTATTCGATACACAATTTTGTAAACGGGGTATTGAATAATTACGATAACATTAATAATTTCTCGTGGGGTTCGGGCACTTCTAATAGTTCGGCAAACTACCCCGGCAATACCGGTTACTATGGTATATTAAAGGCGTCTAATGTTCCTGCCGGCGATGGATCCTGGTGGAATGACGGCAGGTCAATCAATACAAACTCGGCGCAATGGATACCTCAGGCCAACATGAAAGATACCTTAAGCCATTATGTTTTAAAATTCGAGATATCGGTTACTAAGCCATGGACAAACGGCTCTATCCAGATAGTAAAAGATTACTCATGGAATTATTCAGCCCTTTATCATCCATGGAAAACCTCCACAGGAGCAACAGTTCCGTTTACTACCAAGGGCTGGCAAACAGTTACTATTCCATTGTCAAATTTTGTTGACAGTAAAGGCTTTCCGGCACCAACTCTTTCAGATCTGCTTGGTTCAGCAGGAGCCGGTGCCATCAACGTTACATTTACTAATGATGGCTCAAGTACTGTTCAAAATTTTGAGGCAGCTGTTGATAATATCAGAGTAGTAAGAATTAAATAAGCGAGAGAGTTAGTTGATTATAAATGAGTGCGCGGGGCCTTAACAGGTCCCGGCATTTTTTTAGCTGATGCCTGGATATTAAAACTCTGAAAGCTGAGATACGGAGAAAACTCCGGTAAAGAATTTAATATAACTGTTCATAACCTGACAGCAGTTTAAATTAAAAAGTAAAAGTTAGTTGAATAGTGAATGCCTGGGGTTGTAGCAGGGCCCCGGCATTTTTAACGACGTAAGCTAACAAGGCTATGTGCAGCATGAAATTTTAAAAACGGTTTTGCGTGCATCAAATGGCTACACCATAATTGTTCCAATACTTACCTAACCCAAACCAATAATCGCATGCAAAAACAAACAAAGAATTTATTACCAATCATTTAAAAAAAATGAAAAAAACATTTTTCTTAAAACCAGTATTTTTAATAGCAATTATATTGATTTCGTTTTTTTCGTGTAAAAAAACGAACAGCGCCCCGCCGGAACTTACGGTAAACCAAACAGCAATAACTTTTACACCCCAGGGCGGTACGCAGGATTTTTCTATTTCCTGTAATGCAACATGGAATATCGTTAATCCAGGCTCCGCCTGGCTGCAGTTAAGCACCACCTCAGGCAACAGCGGCAGTATCGTTATTCATATCAAAACGTTATCAGAAAACGGTACAGGATCAACACGTTCCAGTACTTTAACCATAAACTCCTCAAACGGACAGGCACGAACCTTAAAAGTATCTCAAACGTCTAACCTTTTCCCCAATTACAATACTTCGCCAATAGCTCCTGATGCAACCGGGATGAGCAGTAACGCTGTTCAGCTTGCCGCGAAAATAAAATTGGGTTGGAATATCGGCAATACACTGGAAGCTTCTGGCGGCGAAACAGGCTGGGGCAATCCGCTAATCACTGAAGATTATGTAAAATTTGTAAAACAGCAAGGCTTTAATGCTATACGCCTTCCCTGCGCCTGGAACATGGGGCATTTAAGTAATGCGGCAACTGCGCAAATAGATCCAAACTGGATAAAAAGAGTAAAAGAAGTGGTAGGTTATTGCGTAAACAACGACATGTACGTTTTGCTGAACATCCATTGGGATGGCGGCTGGCTTGAAAACAATATTACCCAGGCAAAACAGGATTCGGTTAACGCTAAACAAAAGGCATTTTGGGAACAAATTGCAACGGCTATGCGCGATTTTGACGAACATTTGATGTTTGCCAGCGCCAATGAGCCAGCTGCAGATGATGCCGCCGCAACAGCAATACTTTCTACCTATCATCAAACCTTTATTAATGCAGTTAGATCAACCGGTGGTAAAAACGCTTACCGTGTATTGGTACTTCAGGGGCCCTCTACTAATATGGAGAAAACAAGTGCTTTTATGACCAATCTTCCGCAAGATCAGGTGACAAACAAGCTGATGGTAGAGGTACATTACTACTCTCCTTTTCAGTTCTGCTGCCTGTTGGACAATGATGCAAGCTGGGGTAAAATGTTCTATTATTGGGGCACAGGGCACCATTCGGCTATTGAACCTGAACGAAATGCCACCTGGGGCGAAGAAAGTGATGTCGATGCCTCATTCAACCTAATGAAAACAAACTTCGTTGATAAAGGGATTCCTGTTCTTTTAGGCGAATATGGTGCCTACAGGCGCGACAATACTGCGCATGTTCCTTTAGATTTACCGACACACGAGGATGCGGTAGACTATTGGAATTTTTATGTTACAAAACAAGCGAAAACACGTGGCATGCTGCCATTTTACTGGGACACAGGCGGTGCCCTGGACAGAAGAAATTATACTGTAAAAGATCAGCGTACAATAACCGCTATCAAACAAGGAGGAAATTAAAAAAAAACACCCGGGGCTTCGACTGGTCCCGGGTGTTTTTTGTTTATAAGTTAAATTGACATCTTCAATTTCATCAGCGCCGGATTCACCGCCTTATTTTTTGCTAAATTAAAAATCAGCAAGACGTTACATTAGCGACCGGTCTAATTACTTTTTTCCTTCTTCAGCTGGATTTCTTAAATTAACAAATCTTCTATTAATTTACAGATGATCCGGTTTGATTTTTATAAAAATAAATATGGTAAAGAACTGCTCATTGACTGCTTTAATGTAGCCGAAATAGCAAATCGAAGTTTATCATTGCAAGAGCTACACGCGACTTCCTTTTATGAGATGTTTTTCTTTAAAGAAGTAAGCGGGCATATTTTACTGGAGGGAACCCGTTTGGAACTTGGTGGCCCCGCGGCTTTATTGTTGCCCCCTGCCAAACCACGTCAATGGCAATTACGTACACTTCCCGAAGGTATGGTTGTAATATTTGAGGGAGAGTTTATAGAAACTTTTCTTAAAGACAATCATTTCCTGAACAGGCTTTATTATTTTGGCAACTACGATGCCCCGGCTACTTTGCCGTTAGAAAAAGACGAGTTAGATGCATTACTCGGGTTATCGAAACACATAAAACACGAAATTGACCTGCTTGCCTCCGACAGCTATCATTTATTAAGGGCATATCTTTACCAATTACTTATCAGGGTTAACAGAAATTACACCGATCATTATCAACTGAAAGGCAATCTATACCGGAACAATGAAATTTTAAAATTCAGGAATCTGCTGAGGCAGCATATCCGCATGAAGCAGACTGTTAAGGAGTATGCTGATTTACTCGATGTTAATCGGAACCGGCTTAATCATTTATGCCAGGAGACCTTTGGAAAAAATGCCTTATCAATAATCCATGATGAGCTGCTGAAATCATGTAAAAGTGATTTATTAACCACAGGCAAAACCATTTCAGAAATTAGTTATGAACATAACTTTTCTGCACCATCTAACTTTGTTCGCTTCTTTAAATCATTAACGCGAATATCACCTGCCAGTTATCGCCAGGAGTATGCAAATTGATAATAACTAAAGCATACTGATAGTATTGCCGGTTTTTGCAGCAATAGCTTTGCATCGTAATATTTAACTCAATAAAACGATGACAAATCAACTTCCCAAAGCAAGCATTTACCTGGTAAAGGACAATGGCAATGTAAAGGTTCATACGCTGGTATCTCCGGCACCAATGTTTGCTAATGCAACACATATCATTGAATTACCCGGGGAATTAATCCTGGTAGACGGACAGTTTTTCGCTCAATACGGACAGGAATTCCGCACATTGGCCGACAGCCTTCAAAAACCGATAACCCGTTTTTATGTAACTCACGACCACCCCGACCATTACCTGGGCATGGGCGATGCCTTTGCAAACGCAAAAGTTTGCGCGCTGCCGGAGATTATAGAATCACTGCTAAAACATGGGCCGCGGCAATTACTGGAAAAACAACAACAAATGGGCAGCCTGATAGCCAGTAAACTTGTGCTTCCCACAGAAACTATTGAGCCTGGCGAAGAAATCATAGGCGGAACCAGGTTCATTTTTGAGCGTGTTTTAAATACCGAGTCGCCAAGCGCTTTGGTAATTAAGCTTCCGGAATTAGGGATTGTAATTGCCCAGGACATTCTTTATCACAATGCCCATGCTTTTATCACAGGCCCTGTTGATGGCTGGAAAACTGCGTTGAAGGAGCTCAGAGCAAGTGATGGATATGATGTCATTTTACCGGGGCACGGAACGCCTGCCGATAAAGCGGCAATTGATAACGCGTTGATCTACCTTGACAAAAGCTGCGAGATCTTCTCTAAAACGAACAATGCTGAAGAATACAAGCAGGCCCTGTTAGCAGCGTATCCTTCTTACGCGGCTGCAAAGCTGATAGATATTTATAGCCCAATACTTTTTGGCGGTCAAAAACATTAAATCAAATGCCAAAATTGCCGGCAACAGTCTTCAAAAAATGACAGGCCCTCCTGTTGAAGCAGAAGGGCCTGTCTTTTAATTTATTTATCTTAAGCCGATTTCCCTTAATCAGCAAGCTCAATCTTAAAACCTGATACCTTCCAGCCAGGTAAGTTCACAGGCTTTTTGATAACAAGCGCATCGGCTCCCTGTTCCCATTGTATTTTTTCTTTGCTGCCCAAAAGTGTCACGGAATGTATTTTTTTGGTGTTTATTACCGACGATTTACCAAGAGACTTGATCCGAATATCTGCGGTGGGTGTGTCAAGTAGAAATGCATATAACTTATTGCCATTGCAGGTGAAGCGGATATCTTCTGCGGTGTATTTTATCCGGTCTTCGTTAAAGTTATCGGATTTAACTTTTACTGCGTTTTCCGGGCGTTCTCCAAATTTTTTCCATGGTCGTGATCCGTAGATCCCTTCACCATTGGCAGCCGTCCATTTGCCTATCTCATCAAGTGTATTCAACATATCGGGCTCTAAATCTCCCTCGGGTGTTTGCACAATGTTTATCAGCAGGTTACCATTTTTACTTACTATATCTACCAGCATTCGTATAATATCGGTACTGCTTTTGTAGGTTTGGCCGGTGCGGTAAAACCAATCGCCTATAGAAGTATCAGTTTGCCATGGATACGGGCTGATGGAATCCTGAACGCCCCGTTCAAGGTCCTGTACCCACATACCCTGCGAAGGTTGTTTGCAATTATATACAGCGGTGAGTTGGCCATTGTTGTAGGCCATATTTCCGTTGTAAAAATTAGCTAACATGTCCCTGCCAATATCCCCAAACGGGAACCCACTATCTGAATAAAGCAGGTCAGGGTGATAGCTGTCTACCAGTTCTTTGACAGACTTATACCATGTTCGTTGCCATTCCGGATCCCTGGTTAACCAGCCGCGGTCATCGGCTTTCCCTTTGGGATGGTATAAATCGGCATAAATGGGATTGTTGGCATCATATGGAACATCTTTATAAGTTCCTGAAGTATCTGCGCTATGAGCTGGCTGGTACCAGGTAAAGCTTGCTCCCAAATGCTCCGACACGCCAAATTTAAGACCATTCTTCTTAGCCTCTTTTTGCCAAATGCCAACTACATCTTTATGGGGCCCCATTTGTACAGCATTCCACCGGTGCAGTGAAGAATTCCATAAAAAGAAATTGTCATGATGAGTGCCCATGCTAACAAAATATTTTGCGCCGGCCTTTTTATATAGCGCCATCAATTTTTCAGGATCCCATTTTTCCGCCTTCCATAAGGGTATGATGTCTTTATAACCAAACTTTGACGGATGCCCGTAATGTGCAACGTGATATTTATTTTGTTCGCTGCCCTGAATGTACATGTTACGGGCATACCAATCACCCTGGCGGGGCACGGCTTGCGGCCCCCAATGCGCCCAGATACCAAACTTGGCATCTCTGAACCACGCAGGATACTGGTATTGTTTAAAAGAGGTATCGGAAGGTTTGAACGGGCCGTTGTTAACGGACAGCTCTTGTCCATGCAGCATTAACGACATCCCGGACAGGACGAAACTAAGTGCGAAAATCTTTTTAAGGTTAGTTATCATTTTTTCAGGTATTTATATGTAATTGGAAAAATCTATCGCAGTTCGATAAATTCGGGCTCATAGGGCGCAAGCGAAAAACTTCCGGCATAGTCTTTATCAAACAATATACTTTTAGATGCGTGTTTGGGGTCGATAGTCTGCGGCTTACCGGTTAAATTTAAATAAAGTATATGCTTACTGTCAATAAATCTCGCCATAACACCTTCCGGTACTTCAGGGCCTTGCTTCAATGAAAGCGAATCAGTAAGGCTATCAATTAAAGGATCTATTAATGCGGATTTAGCTGAAAGTCCAAGATATATAGCAGTGCCCTTGCCATATTTGTTTGTAGTTATAATCGGGTAGCTTTTATCTAAACTGGTTATGTTGCCAATCACTTTTGCACCCTGCGGATGAATGACATCAAAACGGGCTGATTCAGTTTTAATGTTCTTAGAACCGAAACCAACCTCTATATCCTTGTTTTTAAAGTTTTTTGGCGAGATCTCGTTAAAATTTTCGGTTTCTTCATACCCGGAAACACGGATACCGAAAACATCGCTTAACAAACCCGGATGAGTTGCAGAAAAAACCTTTCCTGTTTCATTTGTAACCGCGGAGTTGGCCGTCATGATGACAGTGCCGCCGTTATAAATAAACTCCCTGATCTTTCTTGCGGTTACTGTGTCCATAACCGTAACACCCGGGATTACCAATAATTTATAGTTTAGCGGGCTTTTGGTAATTTCAACCACCCGTGTATCTATGTTCTTTCTAAAAAAAACATTAAAGCATTCGGCTAACTGTGCATCGTGCCTTTCGGGAAAGGCGCTGCTTGCTATTTGGCTTGGGAAAGAAAATGCCAAACCCACATCTGCCTTAACTTTATAAGGAAAAAACTTTTCGATTTTCTTAAACTCGGAAGCTATCTGCTTGTATTCGTCATATTTCCGGTTTACTCCGCCGTCCCAGTCCACCATGCCTTCCAGGTATTGCTCTTCACCGCCATGCATGCTTTGCCAGGTCCAGCCGCAAACCATTTGATTACCGAACATCAGTGAAGCGTAAGCTGATTTTCTGATGGAGTTTGGAACCGCTGTCATTGTTGTAAATTCTGTACACCAAAAGGGATTTGTACTCTCAAACTGAATCCTGGCGATTCCAAATGAGGCATCCATCAATCCGTAATTATTCACCAATGAGTTTCCAGGGTAAAAACCGCAGCCTTCTCGTGTCATTTTTCCTGAATAAGCAATTTGTGAATAATCAAAATAACGCTTATCGCTGTAATACCACGCGTTTGTATTAACGAACGCCTTGGGCGCGTTTGTATTCACCTTTTCAATCACCTTCAACAAAAACTCATTGATCTCGTCCGATTCAAACCGGCGAAAATCCAACACCCTTTCCGGCGGCCCGCTGATATTGCCCGACGCTGGCAGACCAACCTCATCAAACTCATTAATTTTTCGCGACCAACGCTGTCCTGCCCATGCAACATTCAGCTGCGCTGTGGTTTTATATTTCTGTTTCAGCCATTCAATAAACCGTAACCGTGCCTGCTCCGAATAGGATATCGGCCCGTCTCCCGACTCGTTATCAATGCCAAAAGCAAGCAAAGCCGGATGATGACCATATCTCTTTGAAAGCACATCGGCGTATCTTACAGCGTACTTTTGGTAATCAGGATCTCCAATATCTTCCATATACCTGTGGTTAGGATATAACCTGTTGCCGGATGCATCGGCGACGTTTATGGATGAAAATTTATGCTGTAGCCAGATGGGGGCCGGACGTATGGCGATATCTAAAATTACCTTGATACCAGCTTTATCCATCAAATCCATTACGGTATCGAACCATTTGAAATCAAAGTTCCCTTCAGAAGGCTCGTAGCTATCCCAAGCCAAATGCCCCATTCTTACAACCCTGAAACCGGCGTTCTTCATCAGTTGAATATCACTTTTCCATTTTTCTATATTCTTATCATCATGCGGGTGATAGTTGGTTCCAACAAACAGTTGCTGAGCATTTAACCTTAAGGTAAATAGCAGCAAAAGCAGAATTGGAATGTATTTCATTCTTCTCATATTATATTAATTTTAGCCACAATATGGCCGGGGCATTCATGTTAACTCTTTTTATAACCTCCTATTTGTTGCACATTTCCACCGGGTCAATGTGTGAGCGCATTAACAGTTATAGTTGCTTCAGATAAACTTGCTGAACTAACGGTAAGCTTAATATCGCCGGCATTATGAGTGCTCCTGATTACCACCATGGCCCGGCCATGCCAGGCTTTGCGCGAATTGCCTGTATATGGGTCAGTGTCCTTGACATTCGCATTATCCACTCCGGCTATTACACCAGGCCCTTCAATTTTAAATTGAAGTCGATCTGATGCGTTTGGTTGTAGTACGCCATCCTTATCAGTGATTTCAATTGAAACATAGGATAGGTCCTGCCCATTCGGCAATAGCTGCTTACGGTCGGCAATGAGCCTGACCTTAGCAGCGGAGCCTGAAGTTTGCAGCGTAGTTGATTCAATTTCCTTATCATTCTCAACGCCCACTGCTTTGAGGGTCCCTGGCGTATAGGGTACTGAGAAAATAGCTTTAAATTCCTGATTTACTGTTGTAGGCTTCTCCTCAAGAAGTTTGTCATTGAAGTAAAGCCTTACTTTGGGATATTTTGAATATACGTCTACGTCTAATTTTTTGCCCTCAAAGCCTGGCCATGTCCAGCTTTCCCAGGTAGGCCATACCGACCACCAGGTTTCTTTGATTTCCAGTGGTTCGGGCTTGGGCTCGCGGACAGCCATGTACAGCTTTTCCTTATCGTTGTACAACATGCTGCGGTAGTGCGAAATCGGTTTTCTCCATCCGGTTAAATCTATATCTCCGCAATACGCACCATGCCACGGAAAAAAATCATTTTCCCAATGTTCTCCTGGCACATCGCCCGAATAATACCAGCGGCCAATTCCCGATTCGCCTAAATAATCTATCGCTGTCCATACAAAATCGCCAATAATATAATTGTTGTTTTGTACCAGCTTCCAATTGGCAAAGGCATCTCGCGGGTATGATTCGGTCTGAAAAATAACACGGGAGGGCACCCTTTTATGATCTGCGGGCGCACCTTGAAGTTGGTAATTATAGCCGCAAACATCATGAGCTGCCATAAGCGGATCTAAAGATTCCCAGTCATTGCCCCACTTTACAATTGCCGATGTTACCGGTCGTGTGCTATCTATACCTTTAACAATACCTGCAAGCATTTTAGCGGTCACAACAGCCTCCGGCTTGTTTCTCTCAACAACCTCATTACCGATGCTCCACATAAAAATTGAAGGATGGTTCCTGTCGCGCAGCACCATTGTTTCCAGGTCGCGTTTCGACCATTTATCAAAATATACAGAATAGTCGTGTTTGTTTTTACCAATTCTCCAGCCATCGAAAGCCTCATCAATAACTAATAAACCTAACCTGTCGCAAGCTTCTAAAAAAGCTTCGGAAGGTGGATTATGAGATGTACGCACAGCGTTGAAACCGGCAGCTTTCATTAACTCAACTTTACGTTCCTCGGCCCGGTCAAAAGCAGCGGAGCCAAGGCAGCCGTTGTCATGATGAACACATCCGCCGCTAATCTTTACGGTTTCACCATTAAGCTGGAAACCTTTTTCCGGCGTGAATTTTATTGAGCGGATACCAAAAGTGGTCTTTGTCTCATCAATTTTTTCATTGCCTTTTAATATCTGAATTTGGGCATGGTATAAATATGGGGTTTCCGGTGTCCATAATAATGGCTTTGATACTTTTATAATTTGGGTGATCTCTTTTGCGCTGTGTGCCGGTAACGCCAAATTTGTGGTATTATTTCCCGCATCTTTAAAGCTACCGGACAGCAGCCGGGTGTTAACAGCAATGCGCTGCGGAAAGTCGGTTTCATTTTTTATCGTAGCCTTAACCTGTACCGAAGCCTGCTTTGAAGAAACTTCGGGTGTTGTAATAGCTACTCCCCAGTCGGCCACATGCAAGGGATTGGTGGCGTCAATCCACACATGGCGGTAGATCCCGGAACCACTATACCATCTGCTGTTTATTTGCTGTGAATTATCCACACGTACAGCTATCACATTCTCTTTGTTAAAATCCAGGTAAGGCGAAAGATCATACCTAAATGAAGAATAACCATAAGGGCGAACACCGAGTGATTTTCCATTGATAAACACCTCCGAATTCATGTAAACACCCTCAAAATAAACGGAAATGCTTTCTCCTTTCCATTCAGGAGCTACCTTGAACGTTTTTCTATACCAGCCAATGCCTGCCGGGAAATAACCGCCTGCACCTCCCGTTGGATTTTTGGGGCTTACGCTCCCTTCAATGCTCCAATCATGCGGCAAGTCAAGGTTACGCCAGGCATTATCATTAAAATCCCGTAACCTTGCCAACGAATCATCGCCCAGGCTAAATTTCCAATTGTAATCAAACTGCTGTTTTCGCCCGGAAGACTGAGCGAAACTTACAACACTGTAAGCCAAAAGCAAGATGACTATTGTTGTATTTTTCATAAAGGTGGTATGCTTAACACAGTTATTTAACTGTAATCTTGGTTTTAAGAATGATATTACGGGATGAATTACCTAACTCAAGAACGTATTCGCCGGCTTCTGTGTTCCAGCCTTTTTTTGCTTCATCATAAAATGCCAGATCTGCAACTTTCACCTGCATTTCTACCGTTTTTGTTTCGCCCGTTTTTAAAAATATCTTCTTAAAAGCTTTAAGCTCTTTTTCGGGGCGTTTTACAGAACAAACCGGATCGTTCACATACAATTGCACAACTTCGGCACCACTTCTTTCACCTATATTTTTGATCGTAAACTTCGCATGGATTGTTTCACCCTTTTTATAGCTTGATTTATCTGTGGAAAGCTTGCTGATTGAAAAATCAGTATAGGAAAGACCATAACCAAACGGGAACAGAGGTTGAATATTTTTGGTGTCATACCAGCGGTATCCTACTAAAATTCCTTCTTTATATTCGGCTGTGAGATTATTGCCCGGATAGGTATTTAAATTAAACGCCGGCGAATCATTTAACGAAGCCGGGAAGGTAAATGGCAGCTTACCCGACGGGTTTATAGTCCCTTTTAACACATCGGCGAGCGCGTTGCCGGCTTCTGAGCCGTTAAACCATGACCAAACAATAGTGTGATTTGATTTTTTGATTTCGTTCAGGTCAAATGGTGCGCCAGCCATTACTACAATAACAGTATTTGGATTAACGGCACTTACGGCGTTAACCAAAGCCTGTTCACCAAAAGGCAATTCCAGGCTTTTACGATCATGGGCTTCACTTTCGTATTCACGGTTTGAACCAATACACAAAATGACAACATCACTGCTTTTAGCAAGTGCTACGGCTTCATTAATCAGGTCCTGATCGGGTTTATTATAGTCACCATTTTGTTCGGCAGTTTTACTCGCCTGGTACTTTGCCCTGTAACCCTGTGCAAACCTGATATCAGCAGTTTTACCGAACCTTGACTTTATCCCTTCTAATGCGGTAACCTCATATTTTGCTTTTACACCCGCACCATATCCCCCCAAAGCGAAAGTACGTACGGCATTATCCCCTATAACTGCGATGCGTTTGATCTCACTTGCTTTTAAAGGCAATAATTGTTTATCGTTTTTCAACAGAACTATGGATTCTGAGGCAATATCATACGCTGCCTTAGCATGCTCAGGGGTTGAGATTGATCCTTTTGGATGGTTGGCACTCATGGATGTATGATACATGAGCCATAAAATCCTGCTCACTTTATCGTCAATTGTTTTTACTGAAACCTGGCCGGCTTTAACAGCGGTAAGCAATGGTTTGGCCAAATACCATTGGTCATAAGGTCCGCTTGAACCCATTTCAATATCAAGGCCGTTATTTGCCGCCGCGACGGTATGGTGCGTGCCGGCCCAATCAGACATTACCACACCTTTAAAGCCCCAGTCTCCTTTTAAAACTTTGTTTAATAAATAACTATTTTCAGAGCACCAATAACCATTTAGTTTATTGTAAGCCGACATAACAGTATAAGCATTGCCCTGCTGAACGGCAGCTTTAAAGGCTGGGAAATAGATTTCCTGCAAAGCCCTTTCATCAACTATTGTATTTACACTATCGCGGTTAAGCTCCTGGTTATTGGCGGCAAAATGTTTAATACAGGCCGCCACATGCTGACTTTGAATCCCTTTTACCGATTGAATGGCCAATTGGCTATTTAAATAGGGGTCTTCTGAGTAATATTCATAAGTACGGCCGCAAAGGGGCATCCTGCAGATATTAAATGCCGGCGCAAGCATCACATTTTTTTTACGGGCATTCGCTTCTTCTCCTATCACCACACCGTATTTATTGGCCATTATGGGGTTCCAGGTTGCAGCTATTGCCGATCCATTGGGTAAAAACGTGGCAGAATCGGTTGTCCAATTGGCCGAAGCCCAGTCAAAGCGTTTTATTTCCTCGCGCACGCCTAATGGCCCGTCGTCACAGGTCAATTCAGGGATACCTAAACGCGGCACACCTGCCGAAGAAAACAAAGCGTTGCCATGCAACATTTGTATTTTCTCTTCAAGTGTCATCTTTTTGATGATACTATTGATCTTTAATTTAAAGGCTGCATCGTTTTTGTTTTGTGCGGATACACTACCAAACAAAAAAAGCGCGATGAAACAGGTAATTATATATTTCATAAACATTATTTCTTCAAATCTTTTGTCTAACATTATTTATCAACGGTTTTAATTTCGATAGCCGACTGCTTTAATCCCGGCGAGGTTGCTTTTAAAACTATAGTTCCCGGCTGCCCGGTTGACTGGACAATAACCTGACCGTAGCCGCTAAAGAGTTTTCGTTTATATTGCGCTGCGGGGTAAACCAACTGGATCAGGCCGGGATCGGTGTTAACGCTCGCCCAGATGTTGGCTTTAAGCAAGGGGGTAGCTACAATAGCGATAGTATTGTTACCGGAGTGCAGTAATGAGGCATCCAGTTTAAATTCGGTGTTCCCATCGCCTGCCTTGATTTCGTGCCCTATTTCCTTACCATTGATGTAGATGTTTTGAACTTTGCCGATATTTTTACTAAATAAAGTAGCCGTTGCGGTTGCCACATCAGCAGGCATAGTGAAACCAGCCCTGTAAACTACGGCTTTTACTTTTCGGCCAAATTCATCGTCCCTGGTATCTTTAAAAGCATTTTGCCAGCTACTATCGTCATAATCCGCTGCAACCTCGGCCTTTGCATTTAAATCGTCGACAAATTTCTCTTTGAAAGCGCCTATGTTAACAAGATCGATCCGTTCTAAATATTGATCCGCCTCAAGCGATGTTGCATCTCCATTACCCACTCCTATAATTTTACCCGGACCCGTAATTGAAAAGCTCAGCTCATTTTGGGCCGTTGGCACACGCAAGTTGTTTTTGTCATCGGCCTGCACGGTAATTATGGTAATATCTTTTTTACCTGCCTCAATCGCTTTGCGGTCGGCCGTTAATTTAACCTGATATGGCGTAAGCGTAGTTTTAACAATATCATTGCCCACCTTAATGCCTTTTTTGTACCCTACAGCTTCCAGCGTGCCGGGCTCATATTTTACCTGCCATTCCAGGTGCCCGTTCAGCTCCATAGTTTTTTTGCCAAGACTTTTTTTGTTCAAAAAAAGTTCTACCTCATCGCAATTGCTGTAGGCGCACACCTGTATTTCCCGGCCTTCTTTACCCTGCCAGTTCCAGTGCGGCAGCAGGTGTACCACAGTTTGGTTAGTCCACCATGATTTTAAATAATAGTAATCGTCCTTAGGAAAACCGCAGGCATCAACCATCCCAAAATATGATCCCACTGATGGCCATCCAAACGGTGTTGGTTCTCCCCGGTAATCAAAACCAGTCCAAATGAACATGCCGGCCAGATATGGGCGTGAGGCATAATGTTTCCAGCCTTGTTCCAGGCTATAAAAAAAGTCGTTTTGTTTTCTGTCATATGCCGCAAGCTGGTGCTTGTCCATATCATCCTCATAAATCCCCCTTGAAGCAACTGTCGAGCCCTCTTCGGTCCCCCAGCTAAATTGATTCGGGTATTTTTTATGCTGCTCATCGGTATTTTTGGTAGCAACATAATTATAGCCTAACACATCTATCACTGTTGATATCCCCGAGCCGATACCGCCGCTTATAGCCGCCGTAATATAACGCGTTGAATCAACCGATTTGGCAAAGGCCTGCATAGTGGCTGCTATCCGCGCCCCGGTAATGTTACCTTCAATGCCCCATTCTTCATTCCCTATCGACCAACTGATGATGCTGGGATGGTTACGGTCACGCAGGATCATCCTTTTCAGATCATTTAACTGGGTGGATGCCACACCCATTAAGCGGTTTTCGTCGATAACGAGCATACCTAACCTGTCGCAGGCGTCAAGTAATTCGGGTGTTGGCGGGTTATGCGAACAACGATAGGCATTACAGCCCATGCCTTTTAAAGTCCTGATCCTGAATTCCTGTAAAGCATCGGGTATAGCAGCCCCTACCCCGGCGTGGTCCTGGTGATTATTCGTGCCCTGTATTTTTACGTGTTTGCCGTTTAGAAAAAAGCCTTCGTTAGCGTCAAACCTGATGGTGCGGATTCCGAAAGTGGTTACGTAATTGTCAATAACAGTTCCGTTCTCTTCAACTGTAGTAATCAGCTTATGTAAATTGGGCGTTTCTAATGACCAGAGTTTTGGATTGCTAACAGTCAATATATTTTTAATATCCCCCGATGCAAAAGGCTTCAACGTAATCCCGGTGATTGTTTTTGTCGCGAGGGCTTTGCCATTGTCATCAATAATTGTTTGGGTTATATTAAAGCTTCTTGTTTTTTTGTCGTCATTGTTGATGGTAGCCGTTGCCGTAACATCGGCCACATTGCTTTTTACCGCTGTGGTAACAAACGTTCCATCGGGCACGATGTGAACCTGATTTGTTTTGTTAAGCCACACATGGCGATAGATGCCCGCGCCTTCATAAAACCAACCTTCTTCCATAGTTACATCCGCACGTACGGCTATAACGTTGTTGCCACCATAGTTTAAATATTCTGAAATATTGTATTCAAAGCTATTATAGCCGCTGGGTTCGGTGCCTAAGTAATGTCCGTTCACCCAAACTATGCTATTTCGGAAAACGCCATCAAATGCGATGGATATATATTTACCGAGATCAGAAGCCGGCACAACGAAACTTTTACGGTACCAGCCAACGCTTGCTTCGGGGAAGTTACGGCCAATGGCTTTCGATCCGTGACTGAAACTACCCTTAGGGCTAAATGGCTGCTCAACTGCCCAATCATGCGGAAGGTCGATCTTACGCCAGCCCCTGTCATCAAATTCTGCCGATGCAGCGCCATCTCCATAACCAGTTTTGGCCAAATAGGAGAACCCGCCGGTTCCGTTATAAAAATCTTTAGAAACATCGTATGCATGGCCCAAAGCAAAGCGCCAGTCATTATCAATAGATAAATGTTCGCGTTTTGAAGCTATTTCAGGGGATTGGGCTATAGTTTTCCCTGTAGCGAACACTAAAATCAAAAAATATAAAAAGTAGGTTGGTTTCATTTTTTTAAACAAGGTTTGGTATGAGACGCTTGCATGGCAATCAGCGAATTTATTATCATTGCAAAAATTGTTAATTGGCCCCTGCTATAAGGGCATTAATTGTGCGTTGATCAAGTACTTTATTATTTCGTCTGTCCAGGGCAATACCTATATCCCAAAAAAATGGCTTAAGGCCGTTGGCTATAGCTTGTTGGGTTGTAAACTTAATCCAATAATCTACAGCATCATTGTGTACCGCCAAATCTTTAGGGCCAGTTCGTCTGTAAGCACCATATTCTCCCATCACAACAGGGATTCCTTTATCAACGAATTTTGTTTTCATGAGTTGGAATGTGCTCTTAACCTCAGCCTCTTCTCCATAAGTAGGGTTTCTCGCAGAATCCGATAATGAATGGTGCCCGTTGCCCCAATAATAAAACATGCGGCCCCATGGTTCATCTTTTTCCATAAGGCAAAAATTAAAGGGTGAATAATAATGTACCTCAACCATTAACCGGCCTGCTACCTGATCGGCTGGCAGGGATACCATAAAATGACTTGTTTTTTCCATGTTAGTAGATGGGCCCTGCAGTACCAATACACGGTAGGCGTTTTTACCACCGGTTGACCTAACCGCGTTAATAAAAGTTTGATGATAAGTAGCAAGTATTGCTGTTGCCGCGGCATCATCTGCAGCCGGCTCATTAGCGCTGGCAAACATCACATGTTCGTCAAAATCGCGCATTGCCGTTGCAATTTGTTCCCAAAACGCTTTTTGTTTAGCGTTAACAGAATCCTGTTTTGCCGGATTAATATTATTTTCAAGCCAACCGCCATCCCAGTGAATATTGAGCAACACATACATATCGTTTTTTACACAATATTGTACTACCTGTTTTACGCGGTTTAACCAAGCATCCTGTATTTTGGCAGTTTTTTTATCTGAATATTGATCCCAGGCGCAAGGGATACGAATGGCATTAAATCCGCTTCGCTTAACCAGTTTAATATAATCTTCTGTAATTAAAGGGTTGCCCCAGCCGGTTTCGCCGCCGGGTGCTTCCATTGTGTTACCGATATTCCAGCCCAATTTGATGTTTGCTGCCTGTTGCGCGGCAGTGTTATCCATTCCTGTTTTATCAGGAGCCTTGGGCGAAATATTGTATGACGGATAAATTGTTCTGATAACGGCTGTATCCTTCATTGCCATTTGAGGACTATTGCAATAAGCGGCCTTGAGCGGAGAAGCAATCGAAAAAATAGCAGCAGTACACCAAAGTATACGTTTTAACATCATAGTAATTAATCAGGTTTGAAAAATTGGCTTAAGCAATGCCAAACTTTAATTGCGTTTTACAATAAAGAAACATTGAATTACGCTGCTAATCTAAATGCCGGAGTACAATCGATTGTTTACAAATAGGGACACAAATGTTAAGACCACGTACTGTGCTTATTTACAATATGTTAAAGTGAACTCACATCTAATAATTAGTCATAACTGAAACAGATGTTGTACTAAATTTAACAAAAAGACCCCAAAAGCATCAAGTTAAACCAATAGCAAAATCAGGTAAATCGTTTTAAAAAATAATAAATGCGATTTCCTTGCGGTAAAACTGGCTGAAGGCTTATAAAAAAATTTATTTGTTCTTGTTGCTGACGTAGGCAGAAGGGAGACAATTAAATTCGGCCTTGAAGCATCGTACGAAATACTTTTGGCTTTTAAAGCCTACTTTGTAGGAAATCTGTGATATAGTTAACTGTGAATTCTCAAGCAACTGTGCGGCACGTTTGAGGCGGATGGTGCGGATCAGATCTACGGGAGATTTTCCTGTTAAAGCCAGCGATCTTTTGTACAGGGTTACGCGGCTCACATATAATTCGCTGCTCAATTCCTCTACCGAGAATTCGGCGTTGTCAATGTTTTTTTCGATTATTTGTACCGCTTTTTTTATAAACGCTTCATCAAGTGATTCGGTTTCTACTTCAGTTGGGGTAACGTCAAGCTGCTTTTGATAAGCTTTACGCATATCTTGCTGCATGGCCAATATGTTCTTTAATTTAGAAGTGAGGATCTCGAAATTGAAAGGCTTGGTCAGGTAATCATTGGCGCCAGTTTCAAGCCCTTCCAATTGCTGTTCTTCATCTGTAACGGCCGTAAGGAGAACCACTGGTATATGTGATGTACGTTTATCGTTGCGTATTTTTCGGCACAAATCAATGCCATTCATCTCGGGCATGCTGATATCGCTAACAACCAGGTTAGGATGAAGGGCCAGGGTTTTTTGCCACCCTTCCTTTCCATTAACAGCCTCGATAATGTTGAAAGTATCATTTAAATTGTCTTTCAAGTAAAAACGGAAATCCTCATTATCTTCAACCAGTAAAACAGAAAGCTTCTTAATCGAATTGCCGCCTCCGGCCTGTACCCAATCGGGGTTTTCGGATACCGCTGTGCGGGGGAAATCAGGTTCATTTATCGATACTTCTTCCTCTGTCACTAAATCAACAGGTAAAAGTATAGTAAAATAACTGCCTTGTCCGGGTTCACTTTGCACTGATATTTCACCGTTGTGCAGCTTTACAAATTCTTTGGTTATTGACAGCCCTATACCGCTACCCTGGTTAACCATAGATCCTGGCACCTCGTTTTGAAAAAAACGTTCAAAAATTCTATCCTGCTTATCTAACGGAATTCCAATACCCGTATCAATAACCTTTATCTCAAGTTGTCGCTCTTCAGGCGCTTTTTCACCCATCGCCAGTAAAACACTTATATGCCCGCCATCAGGTGTAAACTTAAAAGCATTGGAAAGCAGGTTGAAAATGATACGTTCGATTTTATCATGGTCAAAGTTGATAATCAGGTTTTGAATTTCCGAATCGAATACCAGCCTGATATGTTTTTTCTCAGCAACATCCGAGAACGAATAAACCATTTCCTTAATAAAATTGATAATATCTCCACTCCGTGCATGCAGCCTAAGTTCCTGTACCTCCATTTTCCTGAAATCAAGCAATTGGTTTACCATATTTAGTAAACGTTTGGCATTGCGGTTAATTAATTGCAACTGGTTTCTCTGCTCTTCGGCCTCGGTTTGCTTTAAAATCTTATCAACGGGTGCCATGATCAATGATAAAGGAGTCCTGAATTCATGGCTTACATTGGTGAAGAACTTAATTTTCATCATATCAAGTTCATGCATACGCCTGGCCTCCTGCCGCTCATTTTCAATCAGCAATTTTGCCTCGCGTTTCTCCTTTTCGATTTCAAACTGCCTTCGTATTTTTTGAATTCCTCGCCGGCGCATGAAAAATAGGATCCCAAATAAAAGTAATGTATAAATAAAATAAGCTATTGTCGATTTCCAGAACGGGGGCAATACCTTAATTTTTAATGTGATATAATCAGGGTCCCACCTACCCTCCTGGCTAACCGCCCGTACTTTAAAAGTATAATCGCCGCCATCAAGGTTGGTGTAGGTAGCTTTTCGCGTAGCATTATCGGCATCAATCCAATCCTTATCAAAGCCTTCCAACATATACTGATGCTTTACTTTGTTGGGATTAAAAAAATTAAGTGCGGCAAACTCAATGGTAAATACATTTTCACTGTGTGTCAGCGTCAGCTCGCGGGTGGCCGAAATAGCTTTTGACAATACAACATGTCCGTTAACGTCTTCATTGGCTTTGATACTTTTATTATACAGAAAGAAATCAGTAAAAGTTAGTTTAGGCTTGTTGATATTGGCATGTATGGCTAACGGGTCGAAAATATTGACACCATGCCCGCCGCCAAATATAAGTTCGCCCTTGCGGGTTTTGAGCCCTGCCTGGTCATTAAATTCCCGGCCTTGCAAACCATCCGTTTCATCAAAGTTCTCAAACCTGAACGCGTAAGGAGCCTTTTGGGCAATAAACGTTACCCTGCTTAAACCATTAGCAGTACTCAACCACATTCTTCCTTTGCTATCTTCCAGTATTTGTAATATGGCATTATCTGGTAACCCGTTTCGCTTCGTTAACGATGTGAACTTGTTGGTTTCGGGGTTAAGAATGCTTAACCCGTAGCGTGTAGCTATCCAGATCAAGCCGTGCCTGTCCTGGTTAATGCAGTTGATGGTATTACTGATTAAACTGTTAGGATCATCTTTATTTATGCTGTAATGGATAAACCTGCCTGTATTTTTTAAAATCACATCGATACCAAAGTATCCTCCAACCCAAATATTGCCTTTGCGGTCTTCAAACAGAGCAGAAACGTAAAGACACCTGATATCTGTTTGCTTAAAGGGAGGGGAAAATTTCTTTTTTTCCCTGTCAAATATCTGGAGCCCGGCTGCAAATGTCCCTATCCATAACTTATGCGATGAATCTTCGAAAATACTCATCACCCGGTTATCGGCAAGGCTCCCGGCTATCTTATCGTCATGTTTATAGTGGGTAAACGTTTTTCCGTCAAAGCAGTCCAGGCCGCCAAAATATGTCCCTATCCACAATTTTTGATCATGATCGATACATAAACTGACAATAATATCATTGCTGAGACTGTTTGCATTTCCTGGTTCGTACTTATATTGCTTAAAACTGCCGGTTTCACGGTTAAAATAAATTAAGCCTCCCCCGTTTGTACCAATCCAAATGTTCCCATTTTTATCTTCAACAAACTTGTTAGCATCTTCGAAACCCAAACTTTTAGGATCTGAAGCGAAGTGCCTGTACAATGGGAACCGGATAATATTTTTGTGATAGTAGCTTACACCTTCTTTAAAGGTGCCTGCCCACATAATACCCGAATCGTCTTTATAAAGGTTGATAACGCTGTTTTGACTTAATGATTTGGCATCATCTTCCCTGTTCAATAAATAGGTAAATGTGAAAGTTTTTTTATCTAACAAATTTATACCGCCGTGATCGGTTGCTATCCATATCAGGCCGTCATCGGCCTGGATAATGTTGCTGATGATATTAGATTTTAATTTGAGCCCCGAAGGTTCGTTAGCGATAGGCCTGAACGCCCTGCTTGAGGGACTGTAATAATACGCGTTGGCGTAAAAACCAGGTGTGTAAAACCATAAATCATTGTCCTTATCCACAGTAATAGCGTAATAAGCATCTTTGTTATTAACGGCTTTATTAAATACCTCGGTATGATAAGTAATTTTGTTTTGTTTGATATCGAACATCTCAACGATGCCGTTACGGTATACCAACCAAAGGTTGCCGGTTGCATCCAGTGTTATATCTGAGATAAAATTTGAATACAATGACGCGCCTGAACGGTGATGATAATACCGACGGGTTGTTTTGTTTATTTCACTATGCCTGTACAGACCGGAATCGGGGCACAAAAGCCAAAACTCGCCCTTACCACCGTGAATTATTTTAGATACGTTAGGATATCCGGGAACCTTTAACGAGCGTGTCATTACCGACATATCACTGTCAAACTGTTCCGTTTCCGGATCATAAAAACAGTATCCTCCGCGGGTTGACACCCATAATTTTTTGCCAGGTCCTTCAAAAATACCGCTTACAAAATCATCATTAAGCGACTTTTTGTTATTAGCGTCATGCTTGAATATTTTAAAACTGTAGCCATCATAACGGTTAAGCCCTGATGCAGTTCCGAACCACATAAAACCTTCGGAGTCTTTATAAATGCAGTTTACCTGGTTGTGCGATAAGCCATTACTTCGGTTTAACTGCGAAAACTGATATTTGCCATTTTGCGCAAAAGCAACACGAAACGTCAACAACAATATAAGCACGCTTAGTGATAATTTATATCTCATAGCTCAGGAGTATTCATAAAAATAATCAATAAAAGACAGTGTTTGGTAAATATCGAATTTTAATATGCAAAGCAAGCCTATTAATGCCTGGTATTAATGCAAAGTTTTGAGATATTCCTTCTTAATATTGGTTGATTCAAACCTACAGTAAGCCGCCAGCTAAAAACTTAATTAAAATGGACTTTTTGTTGTAAAAATCCGACTTTACTATATTTGAGATATTCATATGCATTTAGGGATATCAACGCAATTTGCATATTTGTAGTTCAGATGATTAAACGGAATTTAAAACATACTTTCTCACTCCTTAACGTCGATTACGTAAGGCTCAACTCCAAATGGAATTACAGGAATGTGATCAGTCCTTACTATCGCATTTATTATATAGATGGTGGAGAAGGTGAAATTTCAGATGCAGCCAGTTTGCTAAAACTTGAACCGGGTTATTTGTACATCGTTCCAAGCTTCACCCTATGTAATTTAAGCTGCAACGATTACCTGGGCCAGTATTTTGTTCAGTTTTTTGAGGATTCGATAGATGGAAGTTCGCTTTTCGCTAACCACAGGGTTATATTGAAAACAAGGGCCACCGAAATGGATATCAACCTTTTTAACAGACTGCTTGAAATTAACCCGGGGAGAGGAATTAACCGGTCAGACAATCCTAAGGTGTATGAAAAAGATATCTACTATAAGGAATACCAGGAACTTAATAATCAACAAAACACTTCCGTGTACCTGGAAACCCAGGGTATCCTCATGATGTTAACCGCAAAATTCCTTAACCCACAATTATTTAAGCATCCGGAACATAAATCTATACCCGTTAAAATTGCAGAAACCTTAAATTACATCCTTGTTAATTTACACATGGATCTAACTGTGAACCTGCTGGCTTCCCGGGCAAATCAAAATGTCGATTATTTTTCAAGGCAGTTTAAGCAGCACACAGGAACCAGGCCGTTGAATTATATAAATGAAAAACGAATTGAACGTGCACAATATCTGATGGCAACAAGCAGAATGGCTTACTCAGAGATCTGCACACAAACCGGGTTTGATAACCTTTCTTATTTTTCCAAAACATTCAAAAAGCTTACCGGTATGTCGCCCAGTGAATATAAAAAACAGATGTACCAGGTCGGCTTCAATCATTAGTATTCATACCTGCTTATCATTATCGCTTTTTTTCACCAATAATGCCATACCCCGAGAACAGCATGGTCTGAAACAGCCAATGATTTCATTTTTACAATCCCGCTCCCAACTCTTCTTTCACTACGCATCCTGATATGGCGTAAACAAACGCTTAATTTCCATTATTTAGTAATTCTCAATAAATAAGCTATTTATAGTCAAGCCTGAAAGATAATATGTTTTAAGTAGTATCCGATCCTTTTATCAATCTCAACTCCAATCGTAATATTAATCATTCAAAAAGTCGGGTTTGTATAAAAAAAAGTCCCATTAGGTCAACTATTTGAATATTATTTCAAAGAAATTTGATTGATGATCAATTTAACGTGAATTGCTCATCAACCAATTATAGATAATGACATATAGAAATTTACTTAAAGGCCTGGCTACTCGTTTGCATAGCTGCTCCAGATAGGTACTTTTTCAAAACTTCCAAACTCAATTATGAAAAGAAGAACATTAATAAAAGGCATGGCCACCGGGCTCTCGTCTCTGTATTTATCAAAGGCTTTTGGTAGCAGTTTGCTGCAAACTAATTCAAACCCCGCAATTGCTTCGGGGCCTTTTAAACCCAGTTGGGATTCATTGACTCAGTACCAGGTGCCGGACTGGTTTCGCGATGCCAAGTTTGGGATGTGGGCGCATTGGGGCCCGCAGTGCCAGCCGGAACGTGGTGACTGGTATGCACGCGGCATGTACCAGGAAGGCAGCGACCAGTATAAATATCACGTTCAAAAATATGGGCATCCTTCCAAATTTGGTTTTAAAGACGTTATTAATGAATGGAAAGCCGAAAATTGGAACCCTGACAAGTTGGTTGGCCTATATAAAAAAGCCGGCGCCAAATATTTTATGGCACTGGCCAATCACCATGATAATTTTGACCTTTATGACAGCAAATACCAAAGCTGGAACTCTACTAAACTTGGCCCCAAAAAAGACCTGATAGGCGGCTGGGCCAAAGCAGCTAAAGAGCATGGTTTGCCTTTTGGCGTAACCGTACACGCTTCCCACCCCTGGACCTGGTACGAGGTTGCCCAACGTGCGGATAAAACCGGCCCGTTGGCAGGCGTGCCTTATGACGGCAAGCTTACCAAAGCTGATGGTGCAGGTAAATGGTGGAACGGCTACGACCCACAGGAATTATATGCACAAAACCATCCTTTAAGTAAGGACAGCCTTGATAACAACAGTATGGGCAGCCATTGGGACTGGGGCAACGGCGCAAGCGTGCCCAGCAAAGCTTATTGCGATAAGTTTTTGAACCGCACCATTGAGCTGATAGATAAATACGGCCCAGAACTGATTTATTTTGATGACACAGCCCTGCCCCTTTGGCCGGTAAGCGACGCCGGTTTAAAAATAGCGGCGCATATGTACAATACCAGCATTAAAAAGCATGGAAAACTGCAGGCCGCACTATTTGCTAAAGTATTGAATGAGCAGCAGCGTAAATGCATGATATGGGATATAGAACGTGGCCAAAGTAACCAGATAGAACCTTTACCATGGCAAACCGATACCTGTATCGGCGGTTGGCATTATGACCGGCGCATATTTGATAATAAAGGTTACAAAAGTGCCAAAACAGTGGTACATACCCTGGTTGATATTGTAAGTAAAAACGGTAACCTGCTTTTAAATGTCCCATTACGGGGAGACGGAAGTATCGATAGTGAAGAACGTGCAGTTGTTGAGGGCATAGGCGCCTGGATGCAGATTAACAGCGAGGCAATTTATGGCACCCGTCCCTGGAAAGTGTTTGGAGAGGGCCCCGCAACAGATTCAGCGGCCCCAATTAGCGCACAGGGCTTTAATGAAGGCAAAGGCAAACCATTCGGGGCCGAAGATATCCGGTTTACCGTAAAAGGCAAAACCCTTTACGCTACTATGCTGGGCTGGCCAACCGATAATACAGCCATTGTCAAAAAGTTAGCAAAAGGCAATGAAGCAGGCAATGTAAGCAGTGTAAGCTTGCTCGGAAACGACAAGTTGAGTTTTGAGCAGACTGAGACTGGTCTTAAAGTAAAATTGCCTGAGCAGGCACCTGGTAAAGATGCGTTTGTTTTAAAAATAGAAGGAGCTGTTTAATTTATATGATGAACCTGAAAACTTGTTACACCCTGATCACTGCCGTTTCACTGGCAGTTCCTTCTTTGGCGCAAACTTTTAAGCTGGTATCGCCTGATAAAAAAACCATTGTAGAAATAAACAACGTCAGCAATCTGCAATATACGGTTTCCAGCAACGGTTTAACAATCGTCCACCCTTCATCACTCGGTTTCGAGTTTAAAGATGAACCGGCTATCGGCACCAGCATGACCGTAACCGGTCATATAGAGCATTCGGTCAACCAAACGTGGATGCCAGTAGTAAAGGCTAAGCACAATATGATAACCGACCATTACAATGAACTGGAATTATCACTGGTTGAAAAATCGGCACCAATGCGTCGTATGAACATATGGTTCAGGGCTTATAACGATGGTATAGCTTTTCGCTACCAATTGTTCGGAGCTGATAAAATCGGCGACCGGCAAATAGTAAAGGAGCTAACCACTTTTAACTTACCGGCAAAAGCAAAAACCTGGGTTGCAGACTATGGCAGTTATACCTCATCACAGGAAACCGAATTTCAACCGAAAAACCTAAATCATATTACCGATAAAACAATTGCAGGCTTACCTCTGCTGGTTGAATTAGATGAGCGTCACTATGCCGCTTTTACTGAAGCCAATATTGATAACTATCCGGGTTTTTATATAGGATCCTCAAAAACTGACACTGGTGCTACCGACCAAATCAGCCTGATCACCAAGCTATCGCCCCTGCCCGGTGAAAATGAGAATGGTGTTAAAGCACGTTTCACTAATAACCTGCTTACGCCTTGGCGTGTAGTGATGCTGGCAGGTTCGCCTGGTAAACTGATTGAATCAGAACTGATACAAAACCTGAACCCGCCTAACGTATTGAAAGATCCCAGCTGGATCAAACCAGGCATGAGCGCCTGGGATAACTGGTGGAGCGGAGACGTAAAAGTAGACATGCCGACCATCAAAAAGTATATAGACCTGGCATCGAAAGAGCGTTGGCCATACATGCTTATTGACTGGCAATGGTATGGGCCGTTTAACAAGCCGGAAGCAGATATTACCAAAGTGGCCCCGCAATTAAATATGCCCGAGATTTTAGCCTATGCTAAAGCAAAAAAGGTTAAATGCTGGCTTTGGCTATACAGCTCGGATGTTAACCGGAATGACAATTTTGAAAAAGCATTTCCGATTTACGAAAAATGGGGTATTGCGGGAATAAAAATTGATTTTATGGACCGCGATGATCAGCAAATGGTGAACTGGTACCGTCGTATCATCCAAACGGCTGCAAAATATCATTTGATGGTTGATTTCCATGGTGCTTTTAAACCCGACGGTATCGAGCGGACCTATCCCAACATGGTAACCAGGGAAGGAGTTTTGGGAGAAGAATATTCAAAATTTTCGACCAGGATAACAGCGGGGCATAATACCACACTCCCATTCACACGTATGCTGGCCGGGCCAATGGATTATACTCCCGGCGGATTCCTGAATGTAAAGAAAAGCGATTTCAGAAAGGGAAGCCCTACCCAGGTAATGAATAGCCGCTGTGCCGAGCTGGCAAAATTCGTGATCTACGAAAGTCCATTTATGGTTTATTGCGATGCGCCTGAAAACATTTTGGGCAAGCCCGGAGCCGATTTTTTGAACAATATACCAACCGTTTGGGATGATACAAAGGTACTCGGCGGTTACCCGGGCCAATATGTCATTATTGCCAAAAGAAGCGGAAAAGACTGGTATATCGGCGCGATGACAAACGATTCTGAAAGAACAGTGCAATTGAAAATGGATTTTTTACCGGCGGGTAACTACACATTATCATCATGGGGCGATGTGTTATCATCTCCTCAAGACCTAACCCGGTCTGAAAGAAAGGTGTCGGCTAATTCCGTGATCAACGTCCATATGGATACATCAGGCGGATGGGCAGCTAAAATAACTGCCAAATAATTAATTGAGCCCCTTCACCCCATAAAGTAACCATTTATAATTATCAGATCATGACAAAGAATAAAACTCTTTTTCCATTTATATTAATAACCAGCTTATTCTTTCTGTGGGGCTTCGCGCATAACCTCGACCCGATACTGATACCGCACTTAAAAAAGTCATTTACGCTCACCACGGTGCAGGCCACGCTGGTGGATTCCGCGGTATTTATTGCCTATTTTTTGATGGCTTTACCGGCAGGTTTCATCATGAAAAAATACGGCTACAAAACAGGCATCATCACCGGTTTGCTTGTTTTCGCGGTTGGCTCCTACCTGTTTATACCGGCCGCCAATACGCAACAGTACACGTTTTTCCTGGTAGCCTTGTTTATCATTGCCTGCGGGCTAACCATTTTAGAAACTGCAGCCAATCCTTATGCCTCCTCGTTGGGTGATCCGTCAACGTCGATACAGAGGCTTAACTTTGCACAATCATTTAACGGGTTGGCAGCCACACTGGCCCCGATAATTGGCGCACGTATTATATTAACCAAAGGTTATACAGTAGCTCAATTGAGTGTGATGACGGAGGAAGGTCGAAAACTGGCGCTGGCCGCCGAGGCTTCGTCTGTGAAAATGCCTTATTTTATATTAGGTAGTGTACTGGTATTTATAGCGATACTTTTTGCTTTTACACGGCTGCCCCGGATCCAGCAACACGAGGGACATGCAGCCAGCAAAAATATTTTCCACGCCTTGAAGCATCGTCATTTAGCCTGGGGTGTGGCCGCTCAGTTTTTTTATGTGGGTGCCCAGGTTTGTGTGTTCAGCCTATTTATTCTTTACGCCACAAAATCTGCCGGCATCACAGAAGTAAAAGCGGCAGATTATTTGGGGTTATGTGGTTTTGCATTCCTCATCGGGAGGTTTATTGGTACATTTTTAATGCGGTATTATAGTTCGGCTATTTTACTGGCAGTTTATGCAGGCATCAACATTTTGCTTTCTGTAATCGCCATTTTTGGTCACGGCATGATCACCGTATACACGGTAATCGGGATCTGTTTTTTCATGTCTATTATGTTTCCAACCATTTTCGCGCTGGGTATAAAAGATTTAAAAGCAGATACAGAATTCGGCAGCAGCCTGATCATTATGTCTATCGTTGGCGGTGCTGTATTACCAAGGATATTCGGCTATATCAGCGATGTAACCGGCAATATTCAAAATGGTTATGTGGTACCGTTAGTATGCTTTGCGGTGGTGGCCCTTTTTGGATTAAAAGGACATCGTGTAAAAGTGGGGCCGGAAAATGTACCGGTTTCAACTATCCTTTAACAATTCTCCATTTTCAATATGCAAGAAATCAATCTGCCTAAAATAATTTTTGGAACCAGTGGATTAGGAAATTTATATGTAGCACTTCCGGACGATGTTAAATGTGCTATTGTTGCCGAAAGTATCAGGCATTCTCCTAAACCGGCTGTATTTGACTCAGCCGGGAAATACGGCGCGGGGCTCGCGCTCGAATCTTTGGGAAAGGCTTTGGCAAAACTAAATGTCTCCCAATCGGAGGTACTGATCAGTAATAAATTGGGCTGGCTGCGTACGGAGTTAAAAAGCCCCGAACCTACTTTTGAACCGGGTGTTTGGCGCGACCTGAAATATGACGCCGTTCAGCGAATAAGTTATGAGGGCATCCTTGAATGTTATGAACAGGGAAATGAGTTACTGGGCAATTATCGTGCAGAACTGGTATCTGTACATGACCCCGATGAATACCTGAATGCAGCAAAAGATAAACAGGAACAAGCACAACGATATCGGGACGTATTGGAAGCTTACCGCGCATTGAATGAATTAAAACGAAATGGCAAAGTAAAAGGTATTGGTGTAGGTTCGAAAGACTGGCGGATCATCAAAAAGATAACGCAGGATGTAAAATTGGATTGGGTAATGATTGCCAATAGCATGACAATTCATAGCCATCCGCCCGAATTAATTGAATTTATGCTGGAGCTTGAAAAGCAAGGAACCGTAATCATTAATTCCGCCGTTTTTAACGGCGGCTTTTTAACCGGATCTGATTACTATAACTATCGATTAACTGATCCGAAAAAAGACAAACATTTACATCGTTGGCGAGAGTTGTTTTATGGCCTATGTGCAGATTATAAAATAAAACCGGCGGATGCCTGCGTGGCTTTTGGCTTAAATGGTCCAGGCGTTAAAAGTATCGCCCTGAATACCACAAATCCCGACAGGGTTTCACAAAATGTTTCGCTGGCTTCGTTAAAGATCCCAACACAATTTTGGAAAGAAATGAAAGAATATGGCCTAATTGACGAATCGTACGCTTCCGCTTATCTGTAAAAAATTAAATATCACTATGAAAAGATACTGTTTGGCCCTTGATTTAAAGGATGACCCGCAATTAATAGCGGAATATGAACATTGGCATAAGGCTGAAAATAGCTGGCCCGAAATACGCAAAAGCATACTGGACGCGGAAATTCTCGATATGCAGATCTATCGTACAGGAAACCGGTTGTTTATGATCATGGAAACAAGTGACCATTTTGAGTCAAAGAAAAAAGAAGCGATGGACGCGCTAAATCCTAAAGTACAGGAATGGGAGCAACTCATGTGGCTATTTCAACAGCCCCTCCCCTGGGCAAAAGAAGGAGAAAAATGGGTGACCATGGAACAGATTTTTAAACTTTAAGAACGGGTCATATGCAGATAAATAATAGTGCAAAGAAAACAGGACTGAACTATTCATTACACAGCTTTCAATCGCCGTCGTAAGATACTGATTTAAAAAAAATTAAAAACATAGTTAAACTCCCGCTTCCGGGTATACAATAGGAAAGATGCAAATTATCGCGATCTTTCCTGTTTCTATTTCCCCTATCTTATTATTAATCATATTTCAAAGCACCCGGTTTATCACAACAGGAAACAAACAGTCCTGAATACCGCTGGTAAACACTCTCCATTGAAATACTGCTTTCCGGTATTAATGCTTAATATGCCGGATACCTCGAGATATCCAGGTATGGGCATGCAAAAATGTTCCGATGATTTTTTTAAAATCTCCCTGAAAATTTTGAGTATAAAAGGATCGTTCTGCTGTCTTAATTTATAATCACAAGTCCGGCTCCGTCAAAACCAATTCAATAACCAATTATGATGTTATGCATGTCGTTTCGGGAGATATCCGGACATGTTAAGATTAAGTATGAACGAAACCAATATTCAGGACTTGCTACAAAAAATAGCTTTTGAAGATGATCAGCAGGCTTTCAGGGTGCTGTATTTTCAATACTATAAGAGGTTATATAACCTTGCCTCCTTTTACGTGCGATCTGCCGAGGCTACGGAAGAAGTAGTGAACGATACCTTTATTTCGATCTGGTCACGGAGGAAACTTTTGACAGGCATTACTGACTTCACCTCTTATATCTATAAAGCGGTAAAAAACAAATCTCTTAATTTCCTGAAGCAAAAAAACTTCCCAATACATTTTAACATCGATGATATCAAGGCAGAAATTGAAGATGTTACCCTGAATATCGAGGATCAAATGATAGTGGCAGACTTCCAGCTTTTGATTGAACATGCCGTTAACAACCTGCCCGCGCAATGCAGATTGGTATTTAAAATGATTAAAGAAGATGGGCTTCCGCACAAGGAAGTTGCCGAGCTTCTTAATTTATCCGTAAGAACCATCGAATACCATATGAGCATTGCCCTGAAAAAACTATCCGAAAGCCTGAATTACAAAAAAAATGCGCCCCTGGTTTCCTCCAAATAACCTCACCTTTCATTTTATTTAAAAAATATTTTTCATCCTTCCCCGTGCCGGGCAATTTTTGATTGTCTATAAGATTAGAAAACACTTATGGTCAACAATACCTGGATACTTATTTATAAAAAGCTGAATAATACAGCAACCCCGGCGGAGCTGGAAGAGATCGACCAGATCTTAAAGGAAGATGGCGGGGCACAATATCCTATCGCTATGCTGGAGCATCTTTGGCAATTATATCCGATGTCTAAAGGATGCAATAATGAGCCAAAGGAAGAACAATGGGTACAATTGCAGGCCCAGCTAAATAACGAGCCTGCTATCTTTGCGGAAGACGAATGCGAGATACCTGTTATTTCGGAAACGAACCAACCGACGCCTCACAGCAGGTTCAAATACAGAGCAATAGCAGCAGCCGTCGCCATTTTACTTTGCAGCAGCATAGCACTGGTTTATTTCAGATCATTTGACAATAAAAGCGGGATTTGTGAAATCAAGGTACCTACGGGGGGCATGACAAACATACAATTACCCGACGGAAGTACGGTTATCCTGAATGCAGGCAGCAAGCTTACCTATAAAAACACATTTGATGCCAGGCACCGGGAAATAACTTTATCGGGTGAAGCTTTCTTCGATATTGTCAAGGATCCGGCACATCCGTTTGTGGTGATGACGCCAACCATAAAAATCAGGGTTTTAGGCACCCGGTTCAATGTCAGATCTTATCCGGGTGATAAAACTTCCGAAGCTGCTTTAATACGCGGTGTTATTGAGCTTACTGTACTGAAAAATCCTGACCGGCAAATTATTTTGAAACCTTCGGAAAAGCTGACGGTATTCAATCAGCCGGCACGTGCATCAGCATTCAGTCGCCGGCAGCCGGATACTGTATCCAAAGCAATAGTCGAACTCAGCGAAATACACCAGGACAAAAGAGATTCCTTACCATCGGAAGCCATCTGGATAAAAAACAAAGCTGTTTTTGATGCTATGGAATTTGAGGAAGTTGCAAAAATGATGGAGCGAAAATATAGCACAACTATCATTTTTAAAAAGGAAGATCTGAAAAAACTGGTCCTGACCGGAAAGTTTGAAAATATAACGCTTGACAAAGCGCTGCAGCAACTGAAGCTAACAAGTAATTTCAATTATCAAATTATAAATAACCAGGTATTCATTTATTAAACTTTAAAACTTGCGTATGACGAAATAACAGACCAGCGATAAAAAAGAACGGGAAATGCTCCAACATTCCCCGTCAAATGGTACAATAACTACCAGTCCGTCTTAATAAACCAATTAGTTAAATACCCTTGATACTAAATTATGAAAAAAAATCAAGGCCGCATATGTTATTTGCGGCACGAACGACTTTTGAACGTTCTTCTCATGACAAAATTTATACTTTTCCTGATCATTGTCTCGACGCTGCAATCCTATTCCAAAGGTTTCGGGCAGACTGTGATCAATCTTAACCTGAAGAATGTAAGCCTGAAGACTGCGTTCCGGGAAATCGAAAAAAAGTCTGACTATCATTTCCTTTATAATGATGAAACGATCAGGCACATTGACAAGCTTAAATCTATTGAGGTGAGTAACGCGTCGATCCATACGGTGATGGACCTGCTGACCAGTAACACCGCCATCAAATATCAGCTTGGCGAAGACAATACCGTTATTATTTATTCAAAAGGTGTGCAATTGAGTGCCCTTGTGGTGAAAGGTAAAGTAACGGATGATAACGGCCAGCCTTTACCGGGCGTTTCTGTCAGGTTGAAAGGAACATCTACCGGAACACAAACGGATTTAAACGGCAATTATTCATTGAATGTTCCGGACGGTAGGGTTTATCTCGTATTCACTTATACCGGCTTTGAGGCTCAGGAAGTCAATGTTGACAGCCGGGCAGTCATCGACATAAAGCTGAAAGCAAAAGATAATTCGCTTAGCGAAGTGGTAGTAGTTGGCTATGGTGTTCAACGCAAGTCTGACCTTACCGGTGCTGTAACCAGCATAAAAGGCGCCGACCTAACTAAAATAGGGGGCAGTAACGCGGCAGAGGCGCTACAGGGAAAAACGCCGGGCGTGCAGATCCTAAGCCAGGGCGGTCCCGGAGCCGCACCTACAGTGTTGATACGCGGGCTCGGCACAAACGGAGACCCTACTCCGCTATACGTTGTTGACGGCATGATGGTAACCAATATCAGCTTCCTCGCACCGAATGATATCGCGTCGATGGAAATTTTAAAGGATGCTTCCGCTACCGCGATATATGGATCTCGGGGAGCAAACGGCGTTATCCTGGTAACTACTAAAAAAGGAAAACCCGGCAAACCTGTCATCAATTTTTTAACAAGTCAGGGGTATCAGTTCCTGACACGTAAGTTTCATGTTGCCAACGGCCAGGAATATGCGCAATTAGTTAATCTGTTTAAAACCAATGCAGGTTTAGCACCGGTTTATGACAACATCAGCCAGATAGGCCCCGGAACCGACTGGACCAAAGAGGTAACCCGAAATGGAATTGTCAGCGATTATCAGCTGTCTGTTGGCGGAGGAAGCGAAAATGTCAATTATAATATCAGCGCCAGTTACCATAATGAAGATGGCGTATTGAAATACACCAACTATAACCGTTTAACTCTGCGCGCCGATAATGAATATAAGATCAGCAAAAAGTTAACCTTCGGGCATAACCTATCGCTGGCCAGCAGTCATTATAACGGCGATGGCGGTTCCAATACAGGCAGGGGTATTAATTCAATAACCCGTATATCGCCCCTGATCCCTGTTTACAAAAGCGATGGCTCTTTTTCATCAGGCCAGGATGTGGACATCGTTAACCCATTTGCTGAACTTTACCTTCATAAAGATGTTCAAAACCATCCGCTGCAATTTGTTGGCAATGGGTACCTGAACTATGAACTATTTAAAGGCCTTACATTCCGGAGCAGCTATGGTGTAGATTATACTTTGAATAATATCAACAGATATATACCTCCGTACAACCTGGGAGCAAATCAAAGCAGTTTAACCAGTATTGAAAACGGATATACCACGGTTTCAACCTGGCTATGGGAAAATACACTAACTTATGACAAACAACTGGGTGCTTCTCACCACATAAATCTTTTGGCAGGCTATACCGCTCAAAACACCGATTTTAGAGGAGTGGATGTAACCGGAAACGGCCCATTGACTACAACTGATCCTAATTATCGTTATATCCAGGTTTATCCCTCCTCAAACATCAGCTCACTTGGCGCCTTGCCATCCAGCGAGTCTATCCTTTCGTATCTTTTCAGGGCAAACTACAGCTACAAGGATAGGTATCTGTTAACTGCTTCGTTCCGCGCCGACGGGTCATCAAAATTCGCCGAAGGACACCGCTGGGGATATTTTCCGTCAGTAGCCCTTGGATGGCGCGCCTCCGAAGAGAAATTCCTGAAAAACGTGTCGTGGATAAGCAACCTGAAAGTGCGTGGGAGCTGGGGCCGGATAGGCAGCAACAAAATCGCCAATTACCAAACTTTCAACCTGCTTAACCAGGAAACAACTTACGATGGTGTATTTAACGGCGTTTTCTATCCGATGGCAACAATCGTAGCCGCATCAAACCCTAATATTACCTGGGAAGTTTCACAGCAAACTGATGCCGGTATCGAATTTGGCACACTAAAAAACAGATTGCGCATTGAAGGCGACTATTATCGCAGGGACACCAAAAACCTCCTGTTAATACTGCCTGTGCCGGGAGGTTCTACAGGCACAGCCCCTGCATATTCAAACGCAGGAACTGTCCGGAACAGCGGTGTGGAACTGGCAGTAAGCTGGAATGACCGCATCGGCGGTTTGGGATATGGTGTAAAAGTAACCGGGACCGCCAACAAGAACAAAATTCTGGACTTTAAAGGACTCACTTCGTATGCATCAGATTTCCAGGTGCCATCTACCCACGTATCAAAAGCAGGTGCCCCTATCGGCGATTTTTATGGTTATCAATCGCTCGGCATTGTGCAAAGCCAGGCACAGATTGACCAGCTAAATGCGGCAGCCGCAGCAAAATCAGGCAATCCAACAAAACAATACTGGTCGGGATTAAAACCTGGCGACCTGCTGTTCAAAGACATAAACGGCGATGGTTTCGTGGATGCAAATGATAAAACAGATATCGGTTCGCCTTATGCAAAATTTGTCGGAGGTTTGACGCTTTCGGCAGATTACAAGGGTTTTGACTTCACCATCGATATGATGGGCAGTTTTGGCGGTAAGATCTATAATGATACCCGGAACCAGTTTGTAAGTTCCGGACTATCCAACCTAAATGTCGAATGGCTGGATTCCTGGACCCCTACCCATACCAATACCGCCATTCCGCGTTATGCTGTTAACACTTCAACAACCCAATCATCCGATTTCAACATTTTTGACGGCACTTATATCAAGGCGCGGTTCATCGAACTGGGATATACTTTCAACAAACAGCCATTGAAAAGGGTTGGGATTTCTGGGCTTCGCGTGTATGTTAACACCACCAATCCTTTTTATATAACCAAGTATAAAGGATTCTCTCCCGAAGTGTCAAATGCTTACGGGGTTTCAACTATAGGCGATGATTTCCGGACATATCCGGTTTCAGGCACTGCCAGATTGGGTATAAACTTAACTTTTTAAATAAGAAATAACAGTTATGAAAAATGTTATAAAATTCATTGTTGTTTTAGGGCTTTTTGCGACATGTTCCTGCAAAAAGAGCTTTCTTGATAAAGAGCCGCTTGGGGTGCTTTCGAGCGCAACCTTTTCGGCCGATACAACAACGCTTGGTTTGGCGGTAAACCGCCTTTATGGCTCCATTGCCTGGAGAGAATTCCGGATAGGGCAACACCAGTATTCAACAAAAGAAATGTGCGGCGATGACTTTATTGTGGGCGGGAATGCTGACTTTAAGGTGTTTCAGGATTACAGCTACCTCACGGATAATTACATGATAGAGCGCTACTGGGGACGGGCCTTTGAAAACATCCACTACTGCAACGTAGTTATTGACCGCACCTCAACTTTGAAAGCACCCTATTCGGCACAATTATTTGAAGCCCAGGCCAAATATTTCAGGGCTTATTATAACTTCGACCTGACGAATGTATTCGGCGATGCACCGCTGCGTGACCACGACCCGGTTTCAACCGCAGAATATAATATTCCTAAAAGCTCACATGCGGATATCATTAAGCTGGTAATATCAGACCTGAAGTATGCTATAGATCACTTGCCAACGAGAAGCCAATGGGGAACGGCCAACCTCGGCCGTGTTACCAAAGGCACGGCACAGGGACTTTTATCGAAGGTTTATCTTTATGAGCAGGATTATGCTAACGCGAAGTTATATGCCGAAGCAGTTATCAATGGCGGCGAATACAGCCTTTACAGCAATTACCGCAACCTGTTCAGCCCCGATCAATTGTATTCTACTGAAAATATGATGCCCGGTGGATTTATTTACAACACATCCCTGCCTGCCGGACGCCAGTACGGACCTTACCTTCAATACCAGGGGCTTCCCTCGCTGGGTTCAAATGGAGATATCTTCCCCTCACCTAACCTGGTTAACAGTTATGAAAAAGGTGACCCGAGAATGAGCGCGACTATTTTTACGAAAACTGACATCATTCCCGGCTTTAACAACAACCAGCCGGTGGCATTCCCGGCATCCACCAATTATGCCAATAAAAAAGTAATCTGGCCGTATTCATACTGGAACGGCGGTAACTTTAACTTTCAGAGTGTTAACCCGATGTACCTCAGGTATGCCGACATCATTTTGATAGCCGCCGAAGCCAATAATGAGCTGGGCAATATATCCGACGCGTTGAAATACCTGGAAATGATCCGTTTCAGAGCCCGTGGTAATAAAACATTCGCGGCATCAGTCGCAGCAGGCGAAAATGATGGAGCGGGTATCCTTCCACAAATTATAACTACGGATAAAACAGCATTGCGGTTAGCTATCTGGCATGAACGCCGGATAGAGCTGGCCCTCGAATTCAATCGTTGGTACGACCTGGTAAGATATAACAAAGTGGCTGGTCCCAATGGCAGTTCAGGCACTGGCTACACAGAAAACCTGCTCAAGACTGTTTATGGGAGAACTAATTTTAATTACGCCAAATTCAGTCATTTCCCTCTTCCGCAAACATTTGTTACTTCATCAAATGGCGTACTCAAACAAAACAGCGCATGGTAATCAGTGACCTTTATTTGCGGCGGTTCCGGTAATGAAATTTTTCATTCCGGTTTCGTGACAAATTCATACCATATAAAAATTACCGCCCCGTAAACAAATTCGTTTATGGGGCGGCAATTCCTCAGCTATTCGGCTATTTTATGCCTAAGCTTTATTACCCATCCTTTTTAATAAAGGTGCTTTTAGCCCGATAGAAATGCCCGGCATATTTCCCTCTTTTTTAAGCTTAACGGTTCCTGGTAATCGTGTTTAATAACCTCGGCTACTTTGTGCCACATCATAAAAAGTGATCGTGATCATTTTTTATAGTGAGACGTATCATATTGAAGACTAAATCCATTAGTGATCTTTGTCATTAAACAAGAAACCGTTGATGGAGAATGCCGCGCTGCTAAAAGCAATTATTGAAAATGCCATAGACGGCATAATTACCATAAACAACTACGGAATTATCGAGTCTATCAATCCGGCTGCGTGTAATCTATTTCAATACAGTCCCGGCGAAGTAATTGGTAAAAATATCTCTGTTTTAATGCCGTCGCCCGACAAAGAACTGCACGATGGTTATATAAACCGTTATCAAAACACAGGCGAGCCGCACATTATAGGTTTTGGCCGCGAAGTTAAAGGGTTAAAAAAAAATGGCTCCGTATTCCCTTTCCGCCTGGGGGTAAGTGAAGTGCAGTTTTCAGGTCGAAAAATCTATACCGGTTTTATCCATGACCTCACACGCGAAAAGGAGGCAGAAGAAAGGTTAAAGGACTACGCCATCCATTTAGAAGAGTTGGTGGAGGAGCGTACAATTTCTTTAAAGCATTCGGTAACCGAATTGCTGCAGGCTAAAGAAGAGGTTAGCCTGTCATTAGAAAAAGAAAAAGAACTTGGACAGATGAAAAGCCGTTTTGTGTCAATGGCCTCGCACGAGTTCAGGACCCCGCTGAGCAGTATTCAGCTTTCGGCCATTCTTGTTGAAAAATATGCGCAGGAGTTTAGCAATCCTAACATCAGCAAACACATCGCCAAAATAAAAACGACGGTTGGCAACCTTACGGGTATCCTGAATGATTTCCTGTCGCTTGAAAAACTCGAAGCCGGGAAGGTCGAGCCCATATTTACCGAATTTAACCTGGTAAAATTTGGTGAGGAAATAACCGAAGAAATGCAACTGGTAGCCAAACAAAACCAAAATATCATTTATCAGCATACCGGTACTACCAGTGTTTTTAAATTGGATCCGGCACTATTAAAAAACTGCATCATTAACCTGATCAGCAACGCCATCAAATACTCGGGCGAAAATACCTTTATTGAATTTAACACGGAGGTAGCCAGCGATCAGCTGGTTGTTGTGGTTAAGGATAATGGTATAGGCATCCCTGAAAATGACCAGAAGCACTTGTTTGAAGCGTTTTTCAGGGCACATAATACCGGCAATATACCAGGTACCGGTCTCGGTCTTAATATAGTGGCGCGCTACGTTGGCCTTATCAACGGCACGGTGCAATTTGAAAGCAAAGTTAATTACGGAACATCATTCACGCTCACATTTTCGCAACCATGAAAAAAAGTATCCTCATTATTGAAGACAATACCGATATAAGGGAAAGCACCGCCGAAATACTGGAACTTTCCGGTTACCTTGTATTGCAGGCCGGTAACGGCAAAATTGGTGTCGACTTAGCTATAAAGCATAAACCGGACCTTATTTTGTGCGATATCATGATGCCCGAGCTTGACGGGTATGGCGTATTATTCATGCTCAGCAAATCACTCGAAACGGATAACATACCTTTTATATTTTTAACCGCGAAAGCCGAACGGATTGACTTTAGAAAAGGCATGGAAATGGGTGCCGATGATTACCTTACCAAACCTTTTGACGATATAGAATTGCTTAATGCCATTGATAGCAGGTTGAGCAAAAAAGAAAAACAACAGGCATTTTTTAGCAGGTCGCTGCAAAAAATAGAGCACCTCGCCATCAATTCGCGCAACGGCGCAGCCGAGTTAAACGCACTGATAGCCAGTCGAAAAATAAGGCAGATAAGAAAAAAACAGGTATTATTTTATGATGGAGATAGCCCCCAGGGAATTTACCTGGTGATGGAAGGCAGCATAAAAACATTTAAACTGGCCGAAGACGGCAGGGAACTGATGACCGGCTTATATAAAGCCGACGACTACCTCGGCGTGCATGCCCTGCTGCTTGATGATGCTTATGGCGAAACTGCCGAAGCAACCGAAGACGCAGCCATATGCCTGCTGCCGAAAGATACCGTTTTAACCATGCTTGACCGGTATCCCGACGTTGGCCGGCAGTTTTTGAAAATACTGTCAAACAATATCAAAGAAAAGGAAGAACAGCTCATCGAACTGGCCTATCATTCGGTAAGGAAACGGCTGGCGCAGGTATTGGTAAGGCTGAACAAGCAAAACGGCGAAAAACAGGAATTTAAAATATCAAGGGAAGAAATGGCATCAATGGCCGGTATGGCTACCGAAACGGTAAGCCGTACGCTTTCTGATTTTAAAGAGGAAGGCCTGATAGAAAAGAAAGGTGCAACCATCAATATAACAGACCTTAACAAGCTGGTAAAAATGAAAAACTGACAAAGGTCATTTTTATCACTGACCACGCTCATGGTTTTGCCGGTGCCATCCGGGTAGTTTTGTTTAATATAAATGTGCACAGATGAAAGTAGTAGCTTACAGTATCAAGGCGTTCGAAAAGGAATTTTTGGCCAGAGCGAACCAAAAAAAACATGATATTACCCTTATCTCTAACCCGTTAAATTCTGAAACCGCGGTTTATGCCGAAGGTAAGGAAGCGGTAGTTGTTTTTACCAATGACGAGGTATCTGCCTATGTTATCAACCAACTGGCCGATCTTGGCGTTAAATATATTGCTACCCGGTCGGCCGGTACAGATCATATAGATAAGGAAACAGCAGCTTTGCGCAACATAAAACTGGCCAACGTGCCTGAATACTCGCCGCAGGCTATTGCCGAACATACCGTTGCCATGGCACTTGCCCTAAACAGGCATTTAACCGAATCAAACGCCCACAGCCACCTGTTTGATTTCAGGCTGAATGGCCTCATGGGGTTTAATTTATACGGCAAAACAGTTGGCATTATTGGCCTGGGACATACCGGGCAAGCGACTGCCGCTATCTTTAACGGCTTTGGCTGTCGTGTTATTGGATACGATCCATTCGCCAAATCAAAATTGGCGGGAGTTGAACAAGTGGCTATGATTGACCTGCTTGCTACTGCCGATATCATTTCATTACATGCCCCCCTCTGCCCCGAAAACTATCATATGATAAATAATGAGACCCTTGCTTTGATGAAAGATGGAGTCATGCTCCTGAATACTTCGCGGGGAGGGTTAATTGATACTGAAGCAGTATTACAGGCCGTTGAAACCGGTAAAATAGGTTATTTAGGACTCGACGTTTATGAAAAAGAAAAAGGCCTGTTTTTTGAGCAGCATCAACACGATACCGATAAGGACCCGTTGCTGGAAAAACTGATGGCCTTTAAAAATGTCCTCATCACCCCCCATCAGGCTTTTTTAACCAATGAAGCATTACAGCAAATAGCAAATCAAACCATAAAAAATCTTGATCAGTGGCAGGCTAAAAAGTGCGTTGGAAATGCGTGTGTGTGTGCAAAAAACTGCAAAGCGACCGGTGAGCTATCAACGGTTGATACTACCAAAGCTTAATATTTATGAAAATCCCCCAGCACCTTATTGATAAATACAACGTTGCTGCTCCCCGTTATACCAGTTACCCTACCGTACCGTATTGGAACATTGAAAACTTCGACGAAGAGGAATGGCGAAAATCAGTATCGCTTTCTTTTAAGGAGAGTAACGATCGTGACGGGATCAGCCTGTATATTCACCTGCCATTTTGCGAAAGTCTGTGTACCTATTGCGGTTGTAATACCCGCATCACCAAAAACCACCGGGTAGAAGAGCCATACATTAAAGCTGTTTTGATGGAATGGGCCATGTATCTCAATACCTTTGAAAGCAAACCCGTTATCAGGGAAATACACCTTGGCGGCGGCACACCTACATTTTTTAAACCCGAACACCTGGCCATACTGATCAATGGTATATTAAATTCATCAACTATCCATCCCCGGGCCGAGTTTAGCTTTGAGGCGCACCCCGCCAATACAACTGTTGATCATTTACAGGTTTTATACAATCTCGGTTTCAGGAGGATAAGCCTCGGCATCCAGGATTTTGATCCCAGGGTTCAGTTTATCATTAACCGGATCCAGAGTTTTGAACTGGTAAAACTGGTTACTCAGCAAGCCCGGCGGATCGGGTACACATCCGTTAACTTCGATCTGATATATGGCCTCCCGCTTCAAACCATCAACGGGCTAAAGGATACCATTAGCCAGGTGGCGAAATTAATGCCCGATAGAATCGCTTTTTACAGTTATGCCCATGTACCCTGGATAAAACCCGGCCAGCGCCGTTTTACCGAAAACGACCTGCCAGATGCTAATGAAAAAAGGGCTTTGTATGAATGTGGACGCGAATTATTTACAGCATTGGGTTATCATGAAATTGGCATGGACCATTTCGCCTTGCCCGCGGATAGCCTTTACTTAGCCGAACAAAATGGTACGCTGCACCGTAATTTCATGGGTTACACCCATCAATATACCCAATTAATGATTGGTTTGGGCGTATCCTCCATAAGCGATAGCTGGTATGCCTTTGCCCAAAATGTAAAAAAAGTAGAGGAATACATGCAATTAGTTAATGCCGGCCAGCTACCGGTATTTAAAGGACATATGCTTACGGCCGATGATCTGAGCATTCGCAGGCATATTTTAAATATCATGTGTAACAGCAAAACCTGCTGGAACCTGCATAATGAAACAAGTGAAGCTTTTTTAGAGGGGTTAGAACGTATGCGTCAATTTGAGCAGGACGGGCTGGTTGAATTAAATTCATGGTGCATTACTGTTACCCCCATGGGTAAACGCTTTTTACGCAATATATGTATGGCGCTTGATGCCCGCCTATGGGCCGATAAACCTACCACGCAGTTATTCAGTATGACCGGATAAGTCTTTGACAACACCAACTATCAGTTAAACAAAGAAACCGGGATCGATTCCCGGTTTCTTTGTTTTAGATATTTAGCAATTGCAGTTTCTCTTCTGATAAGAGCAGGTCTTTCAACATGCGCTCCAGGTAATCCTGGGTTTGGTTGCTTATTTGCGGGATCAGTTCTTTATAGTATGTGATACCCTGCTGTAATTGGTCTTTAAATTTGAGTAGGTATTTTCCTTTCTTTTCGTTGAGGTTTGCTACATAGTCCGAAATATCCTTTTTCAGGTAATCGATGTAAAGGTTTAACTCATTGATAAACATGTTAGGGCGGATTGTTGCCTCAAGCAGGTTGATGCGCCCATAAATGTGGCCAACCATATCATCAAGCGTATACACTCCCGAAAAGAAGGCGATATTCGGTCCAGGACAAATGGTTACTGCCTTGTTTTCCCGGGCTTTCAGAATATCGTTTTTGATATAAGCAGATGCACAAAGCCCTTCGCATAAGCAAACCTTTTCGGTAACAGCATCTATCTGTTTTTGAATTTCATCTGCCGGAAGCTCACTGTGTTTTAGCTGTTTTATTTTCAGATGCTGGTACTCACGTGATGCTGTGCAAATGGGATGTTCGGTAAACTCGGTATTTGATACTAAATATTTTTTATTGCAGGGACTACCCGGCCTGCCATTTGCTATCCTGCTAAGTCTTTGCTCTTCGCCCGAGCTTTTGCTGAAGTTATTGAACAGGATACCCAGCGGTGATGACGAGCTTACATAAAAATCATCATGGCCGGCGCCTGCCAATTGTTGCAGCGTATGTTCATCAACATTGGTGGCTTCGGGTACCAGCAGGAACGGGCTGCCCCAACCAGTAGCATCCATCTGATAATGCTTCCTCAAAAAAACATCTTCCTGCATAGTGCCTATCCCACCCTGTACGCTGATCTTTTGCGCCGGACTGGCCTCTGTAAACCCCTTTTCGGCAAGTGCAGGTTGATAGAGGTCAAGCAGTTCGTGCATCATATTTTCCCTTTTCAGTTTAAACTCTTCCAGGATGGGCCCGAGCAGCAGGCCATCAGTAGCAAAAGCATGCCCGCCACAATTCAGGCCCGATTCAATTCTGAATTCTGACACCCACAGCCCTTTCTTTGCTAAAAACTTAGCCTGGATCAACGCCGAACGAAAATCGCTCACCTTTAAAACGATCCGTTTACGGAGCTCGTTATTGCCATCAGGATAAAAACACTTAAAAGTTTCCAGGTAACTGTACAGCCTCGGGTTCATGCCCGCCGAAAGTACCACTGATGAACCCAGATCGCTTTCAGCAAAGCCTTTTAAAGCAGCAAGCGCGTCGGTATGGGTATCGCCGGTATAATTGCCGTCTGCATCAAAGTTCATTTTATCAACTTTGGCCATGATATTTACATCAATAGCGCCTTTGTTCATTCTGGCGCGCAAAAGATCTTGAAAGATCTGTTTACGTTCCCCCTCAGGATACTCGTTCATCAGTTCGTAACCCTGCTTTAAAGACGACGCCTCAGGTAGCAGGTTGAAGTAACGGTCGATGTCCATTCCCTGTTTAAATGGCATTTGTTTAAGTTCTTCAAACTGCCTATTTACCAATTCGTTTAATAAATTAAGATAGGCTGTGATCCGTTTTGAACGGCTGTCGGGCCCACTTTTTAAAATAGGCGTAAATGGCAAACCATTTTGAGTTGAATGATACTGCCGCATACGCTCAACGAGTTCATCATCAACAATTGAAACAACAGACGAGATACCGTACCGGGCCACTTTTAGCGGTGTATCAACAGAGTATCCCAAACCTAAAACAGGTATATGAAAGCTGTGCATATAATTAATTTAATATTATGTATTTAGAATAAACATGAGGCTCATCAATGTACCTATGGTGTTACTTACAAATAACGATTCCGCTGGCCGATGGCGGACTCAGATAAGGAATGTCAAGCGCGAGCCCGCGCAGTAAAAACCAGACGCCAAGGCATAGCATAAAATAGGGAACCATCCTGTTCATCTTTCTTCGGATGCCCTGGTTAACAAATCCACTGCCAACAGTGACTGCCAGCATTAAAGGCAGGGTACCCAAACCAAACCAAATCATGTATTGCACGGAAGCACCCACTGATGAAGTGTTTACCGCACCTATGAGCGCCAGGTAAACAAAACCGCAGGGCAAAAAGCCGTTTAACAAGCCTATGGCCAAATGGCCAGCCCGGTGCTGTAACGCATAAGTAAGCAACGCATTAAAAGGCTTCAGCAGCCAGTTGCCACTACTTTTGTTACGAATTTTCAACTTCCACAATCTTGAACCGGCCGCCAGCAGGATCAGTATCCCGCTAATGATGCTTACCCCCTGCTGCAAACCTGAAAGCCATAATTGCTTACCGATGAGCCCGGTTATTAACCCGAGGGTTGCGTAACTTATAGTACGCCCAAGGTTATATACCAACTTATCCCACAAGAGCAGCCAAAAGCTACTGTGGTTAATGGGGATAGCGAGGGCGAGCGGCCCGCACATTCCTATACAGTGAACACTACCGAACGAGCCTATAAAAAAAGCGATTTGACTGGGGCTCATGGTATAAATATTTCTTTGGTATACAGGTATTTTTTGCCCTTGTTTTCCCAATTAAAAACCAGCTGCCACCTACCTGGCTTTACATCAGTCAGAGGGATATTCACATTCCCCGCCAGGTTGCTCTGCAGATTGATATGTTTGTCCATTTTGCCGTCGTCCGGGCGCTTTAAATCTACTGCTCCCTTTACCGGGCCTGCAAACTTTACTAAAAGGATATTGTTATTAATGCTGATTGATGGCTGTGCTTTATCGCTAAGCACTTGCTTCTCTTTATCATAATCGGCATTAAACGCAAGCCCTTTTTCGTAATAATGCGGATCGACATCGTCGGGCTGCCTGAACATGGCAACGCCCATGGCTACAATGTAACTCATAAAAGCCAGCATGCCTATTACTATTCCTTTTCCCCAGTTCATATGCTTAATCATTTGTTGGTGCTATAAAATTGGTTTTTACAGATTGAACCACCTTACCGCCAAGCAACAGGTTCAGTTTAATGGTAGTTTTGGCGGTATGTATTTTTGATGCAGGGAGCATGACAAAAAACACCGTTTTAGCCGATCCGCCCTTTGCAACCGGTCCGGGCGACTGGATATAACTGATCTTAACAGCCGGATCATCCGCCCCTATCCTGATCACTCTATCCTGATTGGTTTTATTAATGATTTCGGCATTATAAATATTACTGATGTAGCCGCCCGGCTGCTGCTGATAAAGCATTCCCGCACTGCGCATAACGGTGATATCCATATCGCTCCGGCTGAAAATAAAATAACCAAGTACAGCTACCAGCACGGTTATTACCGCGGTATATCCCATCATGCGCCCGGTAAACGAGGGCTTTTCTTTCAGCCTGATCATATTTTCGGAGAAGTAGCCAATCAGGTTGCGGGGCTTTCCTATCTTGTCCATTACCTGGTCGCAGGCATCTATGCAGGCGGTACAGTTGATACATTCAATTTGAGTTCCTTTACGAATATCAATACCTGTAGGACAAACAGCAACGCATAGGCTGCAATCAACGCAATCGCCTTTCAGGTTAAAAGGGTCCGCGTTACGGCTTAACTTGCCCCGTGGTTCGCCGCGCACATCGTCATAAGCTACTACTAAAGTATGCTCATCAATCAATACACTTTGTAAACGCCCGTAAGGGCATATCAATGTGCAAACCAGCTCACGTACCTGGCTGTAAATCAAATAAAATACAATGGTGAATACCCATATACTGATAAAACCAACCCAATGGGCTGTAACAGGCTCAACAATAATTTTAACAAGGCTTTCGCTGCCGATGATATAAGCAAGGAAAGTGTTGGCGATCAGAAAGGAGACCAATACAAACAAAGCATGTTTGGCTGTTTTTTTGATGATTTTTTCCCGTGTCCAGGCACCAGCGTCAAGCTTTTTACGCTTATTGGCATCCCCTTCTATCCAAATCTCTATCTTTCTGAAAACCATTTCCATAAATATGGTTTGAGGGCAGATCCAACCGCAGAAAATACGACCGAAAGCAATAGTAAATATTACCACGCAAACCAAAAAAACAAGCGAAGCCAGCATAAACAGAAAAATATCCTGCGGCCAAAACACCTGCCCCAGCAGTACAAATTGTCGATCTATCACATTGAGCAGCAACAACGGCTGGCCATTGATTCGTAAAAACGGCCCAGCAAAAAAGAAAATGAGATAAAAATAGCTTAACCAGCTTCTCCATTTATAAAACCTGCCTTTACGTACCAGCGGATACATCCACTGTCTTTTCCCGTTTTCTTTTGCCGCCAGTAAGCCATCCATAATCGTTATATTTTTGCTATCTTTTTGCCTTTTGCCGCATTGTCATCCGCATCTTTTTCGCCCTGCGGTTCTTTAGGATTAGCCGGATTGCTGCCATGCAATGATTTTATATAGTTTGCCACATCCGAGATTTGCTTAGGCGATAACTGTTTCTCCCAGTTGGGCATCCCTTTGGCCTGTATGCCGTATTTTATGGTTTTAAACACATCATTGATCTTACCACCGTGCAGCCAGTAATCATCGGTAAGGTTGGGGCCAACCACCCCTTGCGCGTGGTCGCCGTGACACGGAACGCAGCTTTGTTTAAAAATCGCCTGCCCCGAAACCAGTACAGCCTGATCGGTAACGAGTTTAACTGTGGTTTCGTCAACCCGGTTAGCGGCCTTGCTCAGGTATTCTTTTTTGGCAATATCTGCCTGGGCCATCTCAGTTTTATATTCATCATATTGCAACTGCCCCAAGCCAAATACATGATAAATGAGGATGTAACCAACCGCAAAAATAATGGTGATGTAAAACAGGTAGCTGAACCAGCCAGGAATAGGATTGTTAAGCTCCTGGATACCGTCATAATCATGTGCTATGATCAGCTCCTTTTCTTCAGACATCGGCCTTAGCGACAGCAATTTGTTCCAAACCTCTGTTTTAGGCTTTTTAACCTTTTTGACGGGTTTCATCTCCGCTATGATCTGCTCTTCTGTATATCCCTGCGCCCGGAGCGTTATTTTTGTTAACACCCTAAGCGCCCTGAGCAATACCAGCATGGCTACGATAAACAATGCCAGCATGGTTATAATTGCCCCATACCCTATCTCGTTCATCAAATCGCCCGGTATCAGGCTGTCATCGGCGGCCATTGCCGGTTGTAACGGTATCATCAATACAAGTAAAATTAACAGGCGGCGGTATTTCATAAGTTGTAAGAATTAAGGAATTCACCATGACTATCCTTCAAAGGCAGATTACGCATATGATCTACATGCCGTTTCCTGAGTCTGAAAAGCAGGATAGCTACTACAATAAAAAATACGAGGAAGATCCCCAGAGAAAATAACAGGTAACCCTGGGCACCCGAAATGTGTTCTGTAAATTGCTTAAACATGGCTTTTGTTATTTAGCGGCGGTTTTGCTCGCCTTGATATCGGTACCCAAACGTTGCAGGTAGGCTATCAGGGCTACTATTTCTTTATTGTTTTTAACTTTGATATGATCGTTATACAGGTTATCAGCAATTTCTTTTTCCTGTTTACTAAGATCGTTGTTGGCTATTTTTTCATATCCTTCGGGATACGGGACACCCAGTGTGCGCATGGCCTTTATTTTGGCGGCCGTGGTAGCCGTATCAAGATTTTGGGTTAACAGCCAATCATAATTTGGCATGATACTCCCCGGCGACATGAGGCGTGGGTCCATCAGGTGGTTATAGTGCCAGGCATTGCCATATTTGCCGCCCTCGCGCGCCAGGTCGGGCCCGGTACGTTTTGATCCCCATAGAAACGGGTGGTCATAAACAAATTCGCCCGCCTTGCTGTATTCGCCATAGCGCTCGGTTTCTGAGCGGAAAGGCCTTACAGTTTGTGAGTGGCAGTTTGAGCAGCCCTCTCTGATATAAATATCACGTCCCTGCAACTCAAGCGGAGTATAAGGTTTTACCGCCGCTATCGTGGGGATATTTGATGATATGGTTAGCGTTGGCATCAACTCAATAAAAGTACCTACCAGTATAACCAGCAATGCGGCTATCATCATTTGTATTGGGCGGCGTTCCAATACCCGGTGCCATGTTTCTTCATGCCCGGTTTTGCTTAAAGCGGGCAGCGGCATAGCCTGGGCAGGCTCATTTGCGGCGAGCTTGCCCTGCAGCGCGGTGCGGCAAAGGTTATAAGCCATTACAATAACGCCCAGCAGGTATAATCCACCACCCACAGAACGCATAACATGCATAGGCAATATACGCATCGTTGTTTCCAGAAAAGCGGGATATTTCAGTATCCCCTCGGGTGTAAACTCTTTAAGCATTAAACCCTGGGTAAAACCAGCCCAATACATTGGTATAGCGTAAAACAGGATCCCGAGCGTACCTATCCAAAAATGAAACGAGGCCATCTTTTTTGAATATAACTGCGTTTTATAAATACGCGGAATAAGCCAGTAAAGGATGGCAAAGGTTAAAAAGCCGTTCCAGCCCAAAGCGCCAACGTGTACGTGGGCAATTATCCAATCGGTAAAGTGACCTATGGCGTTCACCTGTTTCAATGAAAGCATAGGACCTTCAAACGTGGCCATACCGTAAGCAGTTAAGCCAACTACCATAAACTTCAGGATCACATCATCACGAACTTTATCCCAGGCACCTCGCAGGGTGAGCAAGCCATTGATCATGCCGCCCCAGCTTGGTGCTAACAGCATAATAGAAAAGGCCACACCTAATGACTGCGCCCAACCGGGAAGCGTGGTGTACAGTAAATGGTGCGGGCCAGCCCAGATATATATAAAAATGAGCGCCCAAAAGTGCAGAATACTTAACTTATAGGAATAGATAGGCCTGTTGGCCATTTTGGGCAAAAAGTAATACATCATGCCCAGGTATGGGGTGGTCAGGAAAAATGCCACCGCATTGTGGCCATACCACCATTGTACCAGTGCATCCTGCACGCCGGCATATACCATGTAACTTTTAAAGGCTGATACCGGCAGTTCAAATGAATTTACAATATGCAATACGGCTATGGTGACAAACGTGGCTATGTAAAACCATATGGCAACATATAAATGCCGTTCGCGGCGTTTAAATATGGTACCAAACATATTAATGCCAAACACAACCCAGATAAGGGTAATTGCAATATCTATTGGCCATTCAAGTTCGGCATATTCATGCGAGGTGGTTAAACCCAAGGGCAACGTAATAACAGCCGAAACAATGATGAGCTGCCAGCCCCAAAAGTGAATTTGGCTAAGGGCATCGCTAAACATCCGCGCTTTTAACAGCCGCTGTAATGAATAGTAAACACCCATAAAAATAGCGTTACCCACAAAAGCGAAAATTACCGCGTTGGTGTGTAAGGGCCGGATGCGGCCAAATGTAGTGTATTGGTTGCCCATGTTCATCCCCGGGCTATACAATTGTATGGCTACGATGAGGCCTACGGTCATCCCAATTATACCCCAGATCACCGTGGCGATACCAAAATTACGGACGATCTTGTTGTCATAGTAAAAATTTTCGGGCTGCATATGATATTAAATAATTTGATGGTGTAAAAGTATTGAGGGGCTGTCGCCGACAGAATGATGACGGTTTGCCCGAATAATGACATTGGTCATTTTTTATCTTTATCAGCCGGTTCATCATCCAGCAGGATCCTTACCGAAGGGGTATAGAGATCATCATGCTGGCCGTTGCGCTGGGCCCAAAAAAAAGCGCCTAAAAACACGAGTGCAAGCAGCACGCTGCACCCGATCAGGAAATAAATAATGTTCATGATAATTTTCTTTTTTTAGCGGCGAGGTGTGTTGCTATGCTGGTGAACGAAATGATGGTTGCAGTACTTAAAGGCATCAATATGGCCGCTATGAGCGGTGAAAGCCTGCCGCTTACTGCATAGCTTAATCCTAATAGGTTATAGCAAAGCGATATAAAAAACGAGATGTGAATAATGGTAATACTATCCTTTGAGAATTTAAGAAATGCGGGCAGGAACCTGAGCGAACGCCCATCTAAAATAGCATCGCTGCCGGGCGAAAAATTGTTAACGTTATCCGTAATAGCTATCCCCAAATCACTTTGTTTTAAAGCACCCGAATCATTCAAGCCATCACCTATCATCATTACCTTTTTACCGGCCAACTGTAAAGCCTTTATAAAATCAAGCTTTTGCTGCGGCGATTGGTTAAACAGCATATATCCCTCCCCCTTAAAATAAGGCAGTAAATTTTTCCGCTCCCGGTCCTGGTCGCCTGATAACAGGTAAATTTTATAATCTGCTGCCAGCCGCGCAATATCTTCAAGCCCTTCGCGATACTTGTTAACAAAGCTGAAATAACCGGCGTATCGCCCGTTAATCATCAGGTGTACTTCGGTTGATTTTGCGATGTCTACTCCTCCTGTTAAAAACGACTGGCTGCCAATTTGAACATTATGCCCATCAACCCAGGCAGTGATACCTTTTCCGGCTATTTCCCGGTAATTACTTACCCGAAGTTTTTCTGCGCCCTTGAGGTAATCGCAAATCTGAACGCTTAAGGGATGCGCCGAATTACTGCAAATGCTGTATATGAGTTGTTCATCGTAACTGCTTAGCTGCGCATTGTTGCTTACACCGTTTTCGCCGCCAATAGTAATGGTGCCGGTTTTATCTAAAACGATGGTATTGATACGGTCCAGTTGTTCAACAACGGCGGTGTTTTTGAGGTAGAAAAAATTACGATCAAAAATACTGAGTGCCGCCGACATAGTGAACGGTGTACTTAAAGCCAGCGCACAGGGGCATGCTACAATCAACACAGCTGTAAATGCCGAAAAAGCACGGTAAACATCGACCGGCAGCCAGAAAACTAATGAACCCAATGCAATCACCAGTAAAACAATGCTGAAATACTTACTTACCTTTTGGTTAAAGGTTTGCATCCGGTTCTCCTGGCTACGGCTAAAAGCTTCATTGTTCCACAATTGGGTAAGGTAGCTTTGTGATACTGGTTTAATTACCTCCAATTCAATAGCTTCGCCCATTTGCCGGCCACCGGCATAAACCACTTCACCCCAAACCTTTGTCACGGGAGCTGACTCGCCGGTAACAAAGCTAAAATCAATCCGCGCTTCGCCGTTTAGTAATATCGCATCGGCCGGAATAATCTCATTACTGCGAATGCGGATCCGCTGACCTACTTTCAGGGCTGATAAGGGCAACGGCTTTTCGATACCGTTCTCAACAATCTGTACGGCAACAGGGAAAAACGAACGGTAGTCACGCTCAAAAGAGATATGGTAATAGGTTTTTCGCTGAACAAATTTACCCACCAGTAAAAAGAACACCAGCCCGCAAAGCGTATCAGCAAAACCGGCTCCCGCATGGGTTAGTACCTCAATCAGCGTACGCAAAAAAAGCACGGCTATGCCCAGCGCCAGCGGAAAATCGATATTCAATATTTTATTACGGAGGTTTGTATAGGCCGATTGGAAATATTCCCTACCGCTGTAGAAAACAACCGGCAGCGAAAACAGCACGTTCAACCAGCCAAAAAAATGCCTGAAAGTTTGCTCATATTCCGATAATCCCAAATACTCGGGAAAACTAAGCAGCATCACATTTCCAAAACAAAAACCAGCTACTGCTATCTTTTTTACAAGATTATCGCCAGTGCCGGTTTGTTGTTTTTTAATAACATCCTGGAGGTTAATAAGTGGCTCATAGCCGATATCAACCAATAGTTCCACAACCTGCCTTAAGCTTATCTCCCTGTTATTAAAGCGCAGGTTTACCTGTTTCTTCAAAAAATCAATCCGGCTGTAATAAATGGCAGGGTTAAACCTATTTAACTGCTCAAGCAGCCAAATACAGGAGCTGCAATGGATATAAGGGATATAAAGCGTTAATATGGTAATGTTTTCGTCTGTAAAATCAACCAGGTCTGCTATGATCGAAGGATCATCAAGGTATTCGAACCGCTTTTCCACGTGGGTACGTGTTGCGCCGGGATGTTCATTATAGCTGTAATAGTTACATAACCCACTATTAGATAGTACCTTATAAACACCTTTACAGCCCGTGCAGCAAAAATCTTTGCCATCCAATACATAATGATCTTTATCACAATCGTTACCGCAGTGGTAACAGGTAGTTTGGGTAAGTATATTTACAGCCATTGATGATCTATTTATAAGATCAAAAATGGCTGTAATCCGGCACCTGAAAAATGATGGCTGTTGGATGGAAAAGTGATGAGTATCATTTTTCACAGCTAAAAAACAAAGAGTAACACGCGTTGCTATGCGATCCTATACACTCCCTCCCATCTCCTGTTTTAGAAATGCAACGGCGGGAGCCCTTCCGGCAACACCAGCAGAGGTATTTCAATATGATGCGAAAGTTTTTTAGTATAACTGATACCAAACAGGCGCTCAAGCGGGTTAACTTTACGGTGTACCATCACCAGCATATCGATCACTCCGTGTTCGCTGAGCCAATCGAGCCCGCGCATTATACCTGTACCTTTAATGTGCCTGTAATAAATTTTAGGATAGTTGGCTTTACAGGTAACTTCATTTAAAAAAGCTTCTACCTCCTGTTTTTCCTCACCTGTTTCGTATTTCTCGTCGGTTACATGGGCTATCAATAGCTCTGCACTAAAATAGCGTGCCAGGCTTGCCACCGAATGGATCATTTCTATATCACTGCTGTTCAAATCGGTAGCAAAAGCTATTTTGGTTACAGGGTGATATTTTGCTTGCGATGGGATGAGTAAAACCGGAAAGGCGGCATCGCTGATCATATCCTGTGTGTTGCTGCCTAAAAAAAACCTGCTCATAGCCCCCGCTCCTGACATGCCCATAACAACCATTACGCTCTTTTCTTCATCTATTTTGCCTGTTACTACATCAATTACCTCGCCTACGTCACAACAGGTATTAATAACACTATGGCCCGCACCCGCTTTGGCGTAAGGAGTTTCCTGTTGTAAGGTTAAGGAAAGTTGCTCCAGTTCCTTATCCGCATCTGCTTTGAGCGAAGTATAATCTTCTAAAGGCCAGGCTATCTGCGCTGCCATGGGCGTTTCTGAAGGTATTTTAATGGCATGACATAATATCAAGCCCGCTTTTATATTTTGCGCAAGGTTTATAGCATAGCTCGCGGCGTTTTTTGCAGGTTCCGAAAAATCGGTGGGTACTAAAATAGTTTTCATGGCTTAAAGGATTGATTAATTGATATGATTAATGTTTTTTATGATTTGGTTCGATATTGTATAGCTGGTTATCAATGTTATATATGCCGTAATATTTAACCAGCTGCCCGTCAATAATAGCCGCTGTATAACCGTCATTTTTTTGCAGGTGTATTCTAAAAACAACAGGTATTTTATCGCTTTCAAGTGTTTTCATAACATCGTTCTTGACGATGTAAAGTTGCAGCGCAGCGGGTGTTAAAATAGTGACGATTGTCATTTATCAATCTGATTGTCAACATCTATAAAACAACATCTAACCCCAAAAACCAATAATAAAAAACTATTTGCCGCATAAAAAACTTATACCGCATTGTGAACTTGAGGACACGGGCAAGTACCGCGAAAAATCATTACTGCCGGTATAGTAAACATAACCCGGAGATATTTTAACCAATGCGCGAGTGATTTCAATCAACGAATAAAGAAATACAGATCATTTTATCAGAGTACTTTCCGCGCTTCTTTTGCCCGCAAACTAAAAACCGCAAAAAGCGTATTATATGATCATTTACAAAAGCTTCACTTTCGATTCTGCACATTTTTTACCCAACGTTCCGCCGCACCACAAATGCAGGAACATACATGGTCATACTTACCATTTAACAGTTTATTTTGAAGGCGAGGTAACAACACCCGAAGGATGGGTGCTTGACTTCGCCCTGATCAAAAACGCGGTTAAACCAATAGTTGACCAGTTGGACCATACCATTCTGAACGAGGTCCCTGGTTTGGAAAACCCCACGGCCGAAAACCTGGCCGTATGGATCTGGAACAGCGTAACAGGAAAATTGGATGGGCTTACTAAAATTGAATTGAAAGAAACGCCGACATCCGGGGTCATTTATGAAGGAAAATAGCGCTTATCTATCCCATTTTTTTTGAACTCCGTGCAGTTTCCCCTGTTGAATGCCCCATATCACCACAGCAGGTGATTTTGATCACTATTTAAGCCGCTAAATTCCGCAAGCTTTGTATTAATAAAAAAAACCATTAGTCATAAGCCATTGAAAATATGATACCTAAAAAAATGAAAGCCGCCATAGTGCACGAATTTGGCCAGCCTTTGCAAATAGAAGAAATGCCGGTTCGCGAACCGGGTAGGCACGAGATACTGGTTAAAGTAATAGCCAGTGGTGTTTGCCATACCGACCTGCACGCGGCTGACGGCGACTGGCCGGTTAAACCCAAAATGCCGCTGATTCCCGGCCACGAAGCTATTGGTTATGTAGTAGTACTTGGCCCTGATGTTAAAGGCCTGAAGGAGGGTGATATTGTAGGCGTACCCTGGCTGTACAGCGCCTGTGGATGCTGCGAATTTTGCATAACCGGTTGGGAAACCTTATGTAACGACCAGCGAAATGGCGGCTATAGCGTTGACGGCGGTTATGCAGAATATGTAGTGGCCGATTCCCGTTATGTTGGGCATTTCCCGGCAGGCTCAGATTGTACCGCGATGGCACCGATCATTTGCGCGGGTGTTACCGTTTACAAAGGCCTTAAAGAAACGGAAACCAAACCCGGCGAATGGGTAGCTATTTCCGGCATAGGTGGCCTTGGGCACTTAGCTGTACAATATGCCAAAGCCATGGGCATGCATGTTGCGGCTATTGATGTAGACGATACAAAACTGGAATTAGCTAAAAACCTTGGCGCCGAGCTGACCGTTAATGCCAAAACTACTGACCCCGGCGCGTTTTTACAAAAAGAAACAGGGGGGATGCATGGCGTGTTGGTTACCGCTGTATCACCCATCGCGTTTAAACAAGGTATATCCGCGTTAAGAAGAAAAGGGACTATCGCGCTGAATGGATTACCGCCCGGTAGTTTCGACCTCCCCATATTTGAAACCGTGCTGAACCGCTATACCATCAGGGGATCAATTGTAGGCACTCGTAAAGACCTGCAGGAAGCTATCGAGTTCGCCGTGGAAGGAAAAGTTAAAGCCACCATACATACCGCAAAGTTAGAGGACATCAATACGGTTTTGGCCAACCTGAAAAATGGTAAGATAGATGGCCGGATTGTACTTGAAATAGCTAAACCCTAATCTGCAAATAACACAAAATTTACCGCAGGCCGGATCAAACTGCTCATTGACGCAATATACCGTGCCTAAGCGCCTCCTCAAACTAAGTTATCTTAAAAAGATCCGCTCCCTGGGCGGATCTTTTTTATTGCGGGCAGCGTCGGTATTATGCTCGCTTCCGGGTCGCCATTCCAGTAATAAACCGGGAAAACGCGAAATGATAAGTATCATGAGAACAACTGTTTCCTGTCAGGCAAAGTCTATCACCTGCGGGATACATTTGACCCGTAATTTAATACAAATCATTATGAAAAAGATTTTCTTTACTACTTTGATCTTATTTTTATTAAGCGGGATAACCGCTTTCGCTCAGCAAAAAAATGAATGGGATATCCGCCTCAGGGCAATTGGGGTTATTCCCCAGGAAAGCGCGACGATAGGCGTCATCGGCGGAGACATAAACATTTCCAATACTGTTGTTCCCGAGCTCGATTTCACCTACTTTTTTGCCAAAAATTTTTCTGCAGAATTAATCCTGGCGACAACAAAACACCAGGTAAAAACAAAAGGCTCCAACCTGAGTGCTATTGGTGCCGGCTCTTCGGCCGATGTTGATCTCGGTAAAGTATGGTTGCTTCCGCCTACGCTTACTTTGCAATATCATTTGCCCACAGGTACCCTTTTTAAACCCTATATCGGCGCGGGGCTTAACTACACTATTTTTTACAATGCCGATAAAGGTCCAACCGTAGGCGGCATTGATTACAACAACAGTTTTGCTTTTGCAACTCAGTTGGGTGCTGATTTCGATATCAGTAAAAAAGTATTCTTGAATATTGATCTGAAGAAAATATTTCTCTCTACCGATGTAAAGGTTGATGCATCCAATTTAACGCCTGCGGGCAAACCCGAACTTGCGCCGGTTTTGAAAAACATACCGGCTGATGTAAAGATCAGGCCATGGATCATCGGCGTAGGTATGGGCTACCGTTTTTAATCACTTGCTGCAAAAACGCCCCGTGGAAACCTGGTGTACGAAGACTGCACCCAATCAGGAAAAAAATACCATTTCACGAAGTCAAGAGCAGAACAAGCGTTTCAATATTATATCGCCCAGTCATCGCTGTCTGTTTTGTTTATACGAAAAAGAATGCCCGATATCCAAAGCAAGGCGCCGGTGAGCAATAATTTCTGATTCATTTCGGGCAAGCGGTGACCTGGGCTGGTTAACCATAAAAACAATTCTGTCAATAACACCAGCATCGTGAGCATGCCGATGAGCATTTCATTCCATTGTTGCCTGTCCATATCCGTTAAATTCTGTGAGGTTTTTCTGCCGGAAGATACCCCGGACAATCAATTTGATATTACAAGTTAACTCCTCGAGTGTACAGGATATCGACTTGATTTTCACCGGGATTTCATCCGTCGTTTCCATCAGGTCGATATGAAGTAAATCGGAGTCCAAAGGTTCCCTACCCTTAAAGCTGTCAAAAAGCAGGTCGGCGAAATTTCGGTCATTACCTAAAAAATACTGTCCATAACTATCAAATCCTGCCGGTGTTCTAACGCTCAGCAAAATATAAAACCCGAGTTCCATAGCTATAAATTAAAGGCTCCTGCTTTAACAGGAGCCTCATTTAAAAAACTAATCCACTTATTTAATTTCAATTTGCCTGCGTATAGCCTTAGCTTCTTCGCGTTTAGCAATATCGATCTTCAGGACGCCGTCTGTATAAGACGCCTCAATATTTTCGGCATTGGCGCTGTCGGGCAACGTAAACGAACGTACAAATGAACTGTAACTATACTCACGTTTACTGTAATTTTTTTGAACGTCGCTGCTTTCGTTTTGTCGTTCTACCGAAATGTGCAGCACATTGCGGTCAAGGTTAATTTTGAAATCTTCTTTTTTGAGGCCGGGCGCAGCCAGTTCAACATGATAATGATCCTCGGTTTCGCTGATGTTAGCTGCTGGAACGCGCGCTACCAGGCGGTCATTGAAAAAAGAATCGTTTAAGATTGATTCAAAAACATCATTAAATGACGGTAATAACGAACTGTTATTCTTTTTGTCGGCATTAAATTTAACCAATGTCATAGGTCTTCCTCCTTAAATAAATTAATGATTAAAACTTATATTAATTAAACCGGTTCATTCAATTCAAAGCTAATGCCAGTAGAATAAACACTTGAGATCACTGAAAAAATTTCACAAAAAATGCTTTTTTTTCAGTTCGACCTGACAAATATTCAATATGCCATTGCTTTTTAACATTCGTATTAAAGCAAAGCAATAATGGTTGATATTTTTACGACGTGTGCCGCCTTGTTCAAACTAAAAAAGCATTGGTAGAATCGCGGCCAATTACCCCCCCGTTCTTTTGGGGCCTAAAACAATAACTATTTTATTTTGGTTTAAATCATAAAGTACAAATTATGGTGCCTGTAAGGTTAATAGCAGATGATGTGAGCAGAAGAATCACTTATTTTTATTCCAAACCATTTTATACCAGTTTTGGATTGATGTTTAATCTTTGCTTTGGGGCACCCTTAATAGTCTTTTTTGGCAGCATAGGCGGCTGGATAATATTTGTACCATTGTTGTTGGCCTGGGCTGGCATTTTTTACCTGATCCTTTCCGTTAAATCAAAAAAGATCAAAAAGGCCAAAGAGGTTTATGAATTCGGTTATGAAACAACTATTTATTTTCAGGGGATAGATTATAATTACAGCGTACAGGTAAACGGAGCGCCGCAACCGGTGATCCTCCTTCGCATAAACAGCGAAACTATCAGGGTTAAAACATTTAACCAGCGCGTGATCAGGGCGTTGACGTTCCCGTTCAAAAGGCTTATATGATGGATAAATACCCAGATATTATACTGCCTGAAAATCTTTTTTCGATGAATATGACTAACCCGTCGGCTAAATTAAGATCGATTGACATGTAGGAAATTGCAATAAAATAACTCCTCCTCAAACTGGCGCTGGCGGAGGGCGAAGACTTTCCTTTTGCTGTTTCATTTCCATTGATTGTTATAGTCACTTCGGTTATGCGGCACGAGCCCATTTCATAGGCTCAGGCTATGTTTCAGCTCTTTTTTCATCGATATAAATTTGCCAGTCATCCTTAATAACTGCACCCGAGGCTATCAGTATTTCCATGATTTCCAGGTGGCCCGGTCTCCGGCTGTTGTACAGCGCCCAAAGCGTGGAGCCCAATACAGTGCCCCCGTATCCATTCAATGCTTCCATGTCTGCGCCTTCGTTCAGCAGCATCTTTACCAGTTCCACCTGCCCCCCGTAGGCTGCCGAATGGAGTGGCGTGGTATTGTCCCAAACGGTGCGCACGCCGCAGCCGTGCTTCAGTAAAAATTCAACTACCGGGCGATGACCGCAAACACAAGCCCAGATCAGGCAGCCATCGCGCTTCGCAGCCATGCTTTTACTAATAAGTTCTCCCTGATCATTAAAATAAGATTTAACCTTTTCCAGGTCGCCAATACCACCGGCACCTTCCAATTCAACTTCCGCGCCTTTGGAAGCAAGGTAACGGACAGGTTCATAACGGCCATTATGCAGGCAGGCCAGGATCAGGTTGCCATCGGTATAATCCGCAGCTACCGCATGATTGGGGTCGGCGCCATGCCTGATCAGGATATCCATCAGCTCTTCTTGTACCCCGGCTATAACCGGGTGCACACTGGTGGCGACAAGCCCAAGTGTAGATGTTCCCCCGTACATATCGCCCCAGGCATCAACTTCTGCGCCTGCATCTAAAAGTATAGCAGCAATTTCAACAGCATTTTGGGGTGTTTTTTGGCGCATCCCCTCAAAGCCGTTGGCACCTATATAATTTAACAATGTGCTATGGTGGTTACGGCGCGAACGCTTGCTGATTAGGTCAGGTCTTTGTGCCAGCAGGCTTTTGAGTGCATCGGCATTTCCGGCAGCTATAGCATCGGCAGCCTGTTCAAATTGTTGCAGATATGGGTTTGTCTGTAACTCTGTTTGAAACTTTTCATAATCCGCCCAGCTATCAAAATAGTTTGTATGGCAAATAATTAACTTCGCATTCTCCTCTGCGCTATTTTGGGGTTGATAGCCCGCTCCACCATACCATTGCCTTAATTGCTGATCATTGCCATAATTCAGGATAAAATTGGCCAGGGCAACAATATCGCCTGCGCGGGCTGCCTGTTCTGCCATTTTTTTTTGAGCTATGGGTATTTCAGCCATGGGTTATCCGTTAAAGTTTAATTCTTTTTAAAAGCATACAACCTGAGTCTTAAAACTCGCTTTATTGCTTTATCAAATATACTTCAGCCAGATTTTCTCCGGATGGGAGAGCTTATACCTGGCATACCACCGGCAGGCAAAGTATAACAATCCTTCAACTAACATAAACACGAGATAAAGCAATGGTAATCCCCAGCGATGGTCTTCAGGCACACTTGCATATGGCGCGGTATGGTACCATTCCTGGTGAAAACTGCCATACAAAATACAATTGAGTCCTAATGCCAGCAGGTGGATCAACAAGATATGCAGGACATAATAGAAAAATGGCACCCTGCCGAAGATGGTAAATACATTGGCCAGCCATCCCCTGGTTCTTTCTGCGAAGGGCACCAATGCGATAATCGGTCCGATCGTCATCAATAAAAAGAGCTGTGACGGCGGATATTTTTGCTGACCCAATAAACGGAAAATAAAGGGCTGATCGTTATGGGGCCCAAAACCGGCGACGATGCTCCCTGCAACTATAAATATCGTGATTGCAGAAAGTCCGATCTGCAAACACAATTTGTTTCGCCGCGCAGGTTCAAAAGTCAACAATTTGCCGAAACCATAGCCTGCCATCATAACGCCGATCCAGGGCACCAATACATACAGCACGTTGATCCAACCCGGCCCTTCTTCACTGTTCGGGTACAAAAAATGCCACCAGGCCCAGTTGGCCGGTGCCAGGTGAAATACCTGCTGTACAGTCATCATTATCAAGCCCGTAATCCAAATAGCACGAAAAGGCAGCCAAATGGCGACTGATAATAACACCATGCACCAGCCCAGCATCCAGATCACGCCAGCCAGCATAAAGGCTTTAAAATCTAAGTTAAACGTCCAGCAAAAACGAATGAACGTAAGCTCCAACACAACCAGCAACAGACCGCGGGTTATTAGGTAAATAGACAGCTTTTTCTTATCATTCAGCTTTTGTCCATATAAAAAAGCCGAGGTGCCTGCAAGGAACACAAAACCCGAAACACAAAAATGAGTTACCCAGCGGGTGAGAAAGATCGCCGGATCAGGACCTCCGGCCGGCATGCCTGAATAAACGCGTACGTGATCTATCGCCATCAACACCATGATGGCGCCACGTAGAAGGTCGATAGAACGGAGGCGCGATCCGCCGGAAAGCCAGGATTCGGTCTTAGTCATAACAAAGTGATTTGGTTTTTCTGTATAAAGTTCTTAAAATAAGCAGGCAAAAAAAAATTGGCAGATGGTTTATCGCAATTAATTCATCATTAATTATTTAAGCAGAACCAACCTGACAGACGGTGTAATATCGCATTAAAACAACGGGGCCATCAAATTATGACAGCCCCGTTTAATTTATATTAAAGGTAATTGGGAAATCCTTAATAGCCGTTATTTTGCGGATATGGAGTACCCGATAACACATTATTAATTAAAGATTGCGGAATTGGCCTGCGCGTATGATAAGCCTGGATGTTCGGTGCGCCAAGGGCATTATACATTTTTACACGCCTTACCAATTGTTGGGTCCGTACCAGGTCATACCAGCGGCGGGGATCGCCATAAAGTTCGCGGCTGTACTCCTCTAAAATTAAATCCATACCGCAAAGCGTTGAACCCGAAGTAGTATTAGGAACAGAAAGCTGGGCCAGCTGAGCAGGTGTTAAGGCCATCGCAGCTGCATTGGCAGCGTTGTCGGCACCCATAGTAGCCGCCGTTACCCTAAATTTGTTTTTAGGGATGAAAAGGCCGTCGGCGGGTGTACGGTAAGCCGCCCGCTGCCTGATCGTATTGAGGGAAGCTGCAGCCACAGTTGTATTACCCAGCATATAATTGGCTTCCGCATTCATCAGGTAAACCTCCGAAAAACGCATTAAAGCAATTGGCCTGCTTGAAAAATCAAGGATTCCCGTACGCAGCGGATCATCAAACTTTTTCACCGTCGGAAAAACTGTATTGTTATATTGTTTTTGGGTGACGATTAAACCTTTAAACTCATCTCTCCGGGCCATGGTCACATCCTCGCTTGTCATCAGAATAGCTGTATCGCCATCTAACGGCGGCTGGTAAGCGGTTAAAGAAACATTGGACGCCGGGGTAAGCACACCCTTTAAACCACCCGTGCTGGTTGTACCCGCCGCCGCTTTGGTATTGCAGATCCAAAAAGTTTGGAAAGTAGCATCAAAGCGGGTATCATGAACCTGATCGGCAAAGGCCACCTGCATGGTATAAGGTACATTAGGCGCAAGCCGTACATAAGGCCGACCACCATAAACGTCGCGCAGCATACCTGTCTTCGCACTCATCTTTTGTGGAACTGCATCAATTCCTGGAATATTATCTATCCCGGTTGAAACATAGTTAAAGCGTGCGAGTACATAAAGCTGATTGATTCCATAGCCTCCTGAACCCTGTTGTGTATAGCCGGAATAAGTAGGATCTGTGATACCATAATCAATTGCAAACATATTTTCCTTACCATAATCATTGGCCGGTTTATGGACATCGTTATAATCCTGCCACAAATCAAGGCCGTAAGTACCTTTGTTATTGATCAGCGCGGCAGTCAGGTCGGCAGCTTTTTGAAAGTCGCCGCTTTGCTTAGCTTCTGTATATCCCCTGGTTAAATAGGCTTTTGCAAGGAATGCATTCGCAACCGCGACCGTTGCTGTTTTACCAACCCCTGCTGCCGAGAAAGGATTTGAACTGGTAATAGTATTTGGCAACGCGGCCGCGGCATCTGTAAAATCCTGGATGATGAGGTTGTAGATGTCGGCAAGTTGCGCCGGCGCATCAGCTGTGGTGGCCTTGGTGATAAAAGTAGTATGCAACGGGATGCCGCTTTTCTGCGTAGCTGTGAGCCCTCCGTAAGTTTGCACCAGATAAAAATACAGGAAGCCCCGAAGAAACTTAGCCTGGCCAACATATTGTGTTCTGGCCGTAACATCAGTAATTGACGATGCATACTGTAAAACACCATTTAACGTATTAATATCCACATATAAACCCATTAGGTCGGGTGTATTTGATGAATTGATCCCATTGTACGAATTTAATATCGGGGGATTGGTTCCGGCGCTGCCACCAGGAATATTTTCGTCGGTTCCGTTATAAAAGAACACGATACCTTCACCCGAGAAGGCACCCCGCAAATCGTTATATACGCCTGTAACTGCTGCCTGAACACCTGCTGCCGTACCAAAATAACTTGGGTACAGCTGTGCCCTTGGGGTTTCTATCAGTGTTTTTTTACAGCTGCTGGCTGCCGTTAATACTGCTGCTGCAGCAATAATAAAGCTGGTTTTAATAAATATTTTCATAGCTGCTTTCTGAATTAAAATCTTGCATTAATACCCAAAATAAAATCGCGTGTTTGCTCTCCTGCACTGATCCCTACGCCACGGTATGGAAAATTGCTTGCATTGTTAGGATTGTAACCCCCTATATTACCGCTCGCTGATACCGAAGCGGGAGCAAGGTTATAAACAGATTCGGGGTCGGGCACAGAAAAGCTGTGGTTCATAATAGGCGCGTAAATAACAAAGGGGTTAGTAACGTTTGCATAAACCCTTAGTGAAGTCATACCCAGCTTTTTGGCAATGCCAACCGGAATGTTGTAGCCTAAATTGATACTTTTAGCCCTTATGAACGAGCCGTCATAATATTGGAGTGTGGAATAATAACTACCCTGCTTTTGAGCGTTTGGTTGAGGAAATGCATCGGTAGGGTTAGTTGGTGTCCAATAATCTATAACCGGTTGATTATGTCGCCCCAGGTTCAGGAACTGCCAGCCATTTGTGCCGGAGTCAGATGAAGAAACATACGGCACAATGGTAGTAAACTTCATGCGGCCCTGAATAACAATGCTCAGGTCAAAATTTTTGTAACTAAACCGGTTAGTTAAACCAAAGGTATATTGAGGCTGAAAATTACCGATAACCTGGTTATCCTGGAAGTTGATTTTTCCGTCATTGTTGAGGTCCTGAATTTTGATCTGACCCGGCTTAGCGCCGTAAACAGCCGCTTGTGCGGCTTCGCTGGCTTGCCAGATACCAATTTTTTTCACATCATAAATTACGCTCAACGGCTGCCCCACAAACTCGCCGGCATCAATGTTCTGCGTTGCACCATTCGGCAGGGAAACGATATGTTCACGACTGAAAGCCATGTTATAATCGGTTGACCATGAAAAACCACCCAGATTACGAATGTTAAGGCTGCTCAGCGTAATTTCCAGGCCTTTATTGGCAGAGGTGCCCAGGTTTGAAATTTGTGAAGAAGCACCGTTGGTTATCGGTAACTGGTTTGGCAAAATAATGCCCGTGGTTCTTTGTTTATAAATCTCAATTGAACCGGTAAGGCGATTTTTCAGTAAGGCAAAATCTAAAGCTACGTTGTAGTCGCTGGTTCTTTGCCAGGTGAGGTCCTGGTTAACCAATGTGGTTACCCGCACACCCTGGGCATCCCCGGCGGGTACGCCACCATACTGATATTTTGATGAACTTAACTGACCTAAAGTGTTGTATGGGCCGATACTGTTTGTGGTTGAAGTTTGACCATAACCTGCACGCAATTTGAGGTTGTCAATAAACTCAAACCGTTTCATGAAATTTTCGTTGCTGATTACCCAGCCCAGACCTATAGAGGGATAGGTAGTGCGCTGATGCCCGGGAGAAAGCGCCGAGTTAGCATCTGAACGGATAGTAGCAGTAAGGTTATACCGCTGATCAAACGCATAATTGAGGCGGCCAACCCAGGATACCAGGCCCTGTTCGGTATATGAACCGCCCACCGAGGTGATGGTACTTGCCAAACCGAGATTTGCGTTCCGGTTGGCATCAGATGGGATACCGGTTGCATTGATATTTGAATTTTCGTTGTGCTGGAATTCGGAAGTAAAACCAGCTACAAAGTTAATAGAATGCTTTTCGCCAAAGGTGTTATCATAAGTCAGTAAATGCTCCTGGGCTAAACGGTACTGATAATTATTAGTGGTACTTGCATTGGTTTTAGCAATAGTTACGATATCGGCCCCGTTGATACCATTATAAGTTCCCTGTAATGATTGAGAAAAGTTATAATTTATGGTATATCGATACTTTAAATGAGCAATCGGCGCTATCTCTGCATAAGCGATATCATTGTTAATAAATCCACGGGTATAATTATAATACTGATCAGGAGATCGGCCCGGGATCAAAGGGTTTATTGCTGTAGCATCAATTTGGCCAACCTGAGGCAAAATATTTAAAGATCCATCGGCATTATAAGGATAGGTCAACGGGCTCATATACCGGGCGTTGCCAAGCTGATTTCCACCTCCGGCGTTAATCAGGCGCAGTGTGGTTAACGTAGTTAATCCGAATTTGATAACCTTATTTATCTTATGATCGATAGATGCATTTAACGAAATACGTTTGGTATCGTTGTTGGGCTCGAGGGCAGTGTTTACACGGTAACCGGCACCAACGGTAAACTGGGTTCTTTCACTTCCGCCGGAAACCCTTAAACTCTGGTCCCAAACCATAGCCGGTTTAATGAGCAATTTAGCCCAATCGGTACTAACCCCTTCATTCAGGGCTTGCAGCTCTGTCGAAGTCAGTGCATTCGGATTAGTACTTCCGCTGCCCTGTGCTATAGCGCCGGCAAGTGCATCGTCCTGGAGCTGTGCAAACTGCTTGCCATTTAATAGCTGCAGTTTTCCTTCAAGCCTGCTCGAACCTACATAAGAATCGTAAGCAGTAACAGTTTGCCCTACACGCCCCCTGTTGGTGGTGATTAAAAGCACACCGCCTGAGGCGCGCGAGCCATAAATAGCTGTTGCCGAGGCGCCTTTTAACACATCAACACTTTTAATGTCATTTGGGTTGATGTTTTCGATGAAATTGTAATAAGGCTGTCCGTCTAACACAATGAGGGGCTGGTCGGCCGTAGCGCTGCCTATGGTACGGCTGCCACGAATAGTAATTGCAGGTCCACTGTTGCCGTTAACAACATCCAGGCCGGCTACACGGCCTTTCATTTGTTCAAAAACGTTGGCCGAGGGAATTTCCTGTAAAGTTTTGGCACTAACGGTAGCTATTGTTCCGGTTACGTCCTGTTTCTTTAAAGTTCCGTACCCTACTACTACCACTTCATTTAGATTACCGGAGTTTTTCACCATCGGGATGACCCCTAAGTTAGTCGATCCGGCTGCGATTGTTTTTTCATAATCAACATAACCGACAAAAGAGATGGTGATCTTTCGGGTATTGGCAGCAACATTAAGCGTAAAGTCGCCGCTTACATTTGTAGTAGTGGCAGTTGTGGTACCCGTAACTTTTACGGTTGCACCTACCATGGCTTCTCCTTTTTCATCTACCACCTTGCCATGCAAAGCGACGTTTTGTGCAAAAAGAGATAAGGAAAACAAATTAACCGATACGATGATCAGGATAATTTTCCAAAATTTAATAAGTTGAAGTTTTTGCATATCAACAAGAAATAATGATTTAATAATTATTGATTTAGTACTTTACCAGTGGCAGCGGGAAACTGCATTCATACACCCGGACTATGTTTGTTTTTTGGTCATATTATATTGGTTAAATATTGGTTTCTTTTTAAAAATGCCTTCAGAATTACTATACAATAAGCCCCAAATAAAAATGCAATCGATTGCATTTTTTGACGTAGTAATTCCTGCATGGTCAAATGACCATTTATTGAAATCCCATGATCAAATGTTAAATTGGTTTAAAATTTAATTGGTAGCCTGTCGACATGACATCTTCAAACACCGTAAAGTTCTGTAATTGATGTTTATCACGATAGTTGATATTACCAAAAATGATAGGACAAATGTTCAAAAAAATCATATTGAAGCATACAAACCAAAAACAGAAGGTACAAAGAAAGTTTACAATAAATTGATTATCAGACAAATATCATTTCAACATCTAAAATCATTAATGTACCGCGTATATCATTTAAATTGTCTCTTAAAATTATAAACAACCCATTGTCGTGTTACTTAGCGGGTTGTTCACAATAATTATTTCTTCAAGGTTTCTGGTGGCCCCAGATAGCTTGGTTTTTCACCGCCAAGGTCAATAACCAGTTTTTGAAGCACAATGCCTGGCTGCACCATCCAGTATTTTAACGTATGTTTTCCAGGGGCTAAAATATGATGATCTGATTTTTTGATGATGATGTTATTTGCCACCCAGCTCCGCCAAACGTTTACATCTTTGTAAGTATTAAGGTTAATGATTTGCGGTTTTTCATCATCAACAGAAATTGCATATTGCAATCCCTCCTCTTCATTGTGAAAATTAAGTGTAGGTGAAAAATATGCTGCTATCCGGATGTTGCCGGCATCACAAGTATAAAAATCATATGCCGTATGCGGATGGTCAAGCCCTGGTTGTTGTGTGGCAGCAGTAACCGGAAAATGACTGATCCCGGAGCCTGTTCTGCCGATATCCGGTATAATTTTCCAAGTGATGGCACCGGAACTAATAGCTTTGCTAAAATGTTCTGCTTCTATAGAAACATAACCATCCTTTTCAAAAAACACCTTTCCTTTTGTGTACGGAGGTATCAGCGATTCTGCGGTTTTACTTACATCATTTGCTGCTATTGTATTTTCTGAAGAAGTACCGGCCGCAACATATCTCACTTCGGGCATCTTATTAACAGGCGGATCGTTCCAAATTTTATAACCGATATGCACCTGGTCCATCATATGGTTCCATTTACCACCGGCAAGGTCCCTGTTATACTGTACCGAAATCAGAGAATCTTTATTATAAAGCTGTTTTGCCGTATCGGCATAGCTGTTTGCCCGTCTGTCGTTCCTGTCGGCATACCAGCGGTTCAAAGCAACGGCCTTGTACATTTCATGCAGGTTGGCATTAGCTTTTAACGGATGCAGCACCAGTTCAAAAAAAGCATCGCGATAAGCAGGGGGCAATGCAGCATTGACCTTTTCGGCCCTCGCCAGCAGATCATTGAACTCATTAACGACGGTTTGCGTCTCATTATAATTTTGAATACTGTACGTGTCGGCATCTACCAACTCCGGTTTTCGCCTTGCTGCATACCTGGCATAAAGCCGCATGATATCACCAATCTCTTTGGCATGTTCGGCACCAAACTGGTTTTCGGCCCAGTTAGTATAATAGATATTTAAATTATCCGCTGTCCACCTGGTCGGGTTCCATGCATAATCAAGAAAGAAAGAGATTGGAAATTCCATGGGTTTGAGATCGCCAACATTAACAACCCAAACCTGCCTTGCCTTGTACTCCCAGGCCAGGTGCATCTGTTCCCATACCCGGGCAATATTATTGGTATTGATCCATTTATAGTTACGCGGATCGCCTACATAGTCAAAGTGATAATAGATGCCGTAACCACCACTCCTTGGCTTATCGTTTAATTTAGGAAGCTTGCGGATATTGCCCCAGTTATCGTCCGATAGCAGCAGGGTTACATCATCCGGAACCCTCATGCCCTTGTCATAATATTCCTGTACTTCTTTATACAAAGCCCAGATCTGCGGTGTCCCGGATGCAGGTTTTCCGGTCACCTCCCGGATGATTTGACGCTGATCGCTAACTATTCGTTCCAGTAATGCGGTTGCCGTACCTTCCGTCATAGGTTTATCACCATCCCCACGCATACCAATAGTAACCAGGCTTTCATGCATCCCCATGTTAATGATCCCCTGCCGCCAGAAACTACGCAAAAGAGAATCATTCTTTTCATAGTCCCAGGGTCCCTGGCCATACCGTTTCCATTCCTGCTGCGCACGTTGCATAGGTTCATGATGTGATGTGCCCATTACAATACCCCATTTATCGGCAAGAACAGGGTCCATTTTATCATCGTCATTAAACGCATTGTTCCACATGGCCGGCCAAAGGTAATTCGCCTTCAGCCTAAGCAGCAGCTCAAATACTTTTTCGTACACCAAATGGTTAACCCCTCCAAATTTTTCCTTCGTCCACCTTGAAAAAGCCGGTGCCTCATCATTAATGAAAATACCGCGGTACTTAACTTTAGGAGCATCGGTAAATGGCTGTTTGGCTCGTACATAAATTGCAGCCTTCCGTTTTACCGGCACATCCGCCCACCAGTACCATGGCGACACGCCCATTTGCCCCGACAACTCAAAAACACCATAAGCTGCACCTCTTTTATCGTTTCCGACAATAATCAATGCCTGATCAACCCCTTTAAATGGAGATTTGACAGCCTGTACCTGGTAACCTTCCCATTCACCTTTAACCTGACCTACATTTATCTTTTTTTCTGCGATCAATTGCTGCAGGAGTTTGGATTTTCCAACAGTCCCGATAATGACGATATTATTAGCCGTGCTAACTGATGACAACAAAGCAGGCTTATGGCCGCTCACCATTTGAATATCCCCGGCAAATAAATTAGCGGCAATATGTACCAGGGGGTCATCTTCCCTATCGTAAATGATCGTGGCAGCGTGCCCATTGGCAACCAGCGGAAATGCTCCGGCATCCTTATGGTCTGAAATAATAATTTGTGCAAAAAGGGTACAGGGTAACAGGCTGTACAGCAGAAGAAGTAATTTTTTCATTGGGATGATAGAAATAAATGAGATATGCTCCGGTTGATCACGGTGATACAAGGTTTATAGAGGGCAATTAACCCACCGCGCGGCGGGCCGGCAGTTATTAACCGGCTTATATGAAGGGATAAAAAATGAATATACTGGTGAGACCTTAGCTACCAGGCTCATATTTGACATTATGATACCCGCCGAAACTATTTTACTATACATGTTCAGGAATTGGTTTTAAGGATAAATCTCCCCAAGTGTATTTTAAACACCAGGAAACTTGGGGCCTAAAGTACAGTGATAGGGAATGTTTGAAGTCGTTGATTGTTGAACATTATGCACCAAATGTTTAACAGTGCTATTTTTTTGAGAATAAACCTGGCCGGGGGCGCTTTTTAAAGTACCATCGCCAAGTTTATGAAGCTGCCTGTGTTACCTGGCGATCTTTTCGTTTGGAATTCTGATATTCCGATGGCAACATGTTATATTTAGCCTTAAACTTGTTTGAAAACCAGCTCGGGGTTCCAAAGCCGGTCATATAGGCAATCTGGGCTACATTATAATCGCTCTTTTCCAGTAACATTACAGCCTTATCCAATTTAACCGACCGGATGTATTCAAGTGGTGTTAAGCCGGTAAGCTCTAACAGTTTTGTATAAAGCGACCCGCGGCTCATTCCTACATGCCTGCTCAACTCCTCAACTGATAACTCCGGATCATTTAATTTATCTTCGATATACCTGACAATGTTGTTCAATAATTTTGCATCACCTGATTCGATCTCGACATCATTACCACACACATGGATCTGTTTGGAATAAGTATCTTTCAGTGTGCGGTTGAGCATTAACAGATTTTTTATTTTGGCATTCAGGATCTCAAAATTAAATGGCTTGGTCAGATAATCGTTAGCACCTGTTTTCAATCCTTTGAGTTGTTCTTCTTCTCCGGTTATTGCCGTTAGCAGGATAACCGGGATGTGAGCGGTACGTTTATCAGCCTTAATTTTTTTGCTAAGTTCGATGCCGCTCATCTCCGGCATGCTGATATCGCTGACAATCAGCTGCGGATGGCAGGAGAGTGCTTTTTGCCAGCCTTCTCTCCCATTGGCGGCCTCTACTACCTGGTAATGCGCTTTCAGGTTATCTTTAAGATAATACCTCATCTCCTCGTTATCCTCTACTAACAAAACAGCAGGAACCTGTGCAGAAGCTCCGGCCGCTTCATATTCAAATACAGTTGCCTCCGATTCTTTATTTTCTTCGGGGTCTTCATCCATGCCAGGTATTTGCGGTAAATCCAGAACCGGCAATGCGGTTACCGGTAAATTAACAGTGAACATACTCCCCTTGCCGGGCGTGCTTGTTACAGCAATGGTCCCGCCATGTAATTCAACAAATTCGCGGGTTATTGAAAGCCCGATACCACTGCCCTGGTTAAGGATAGAAACTGCGTTTTCATATTGATAAAAACGCTCGAAGATCTTTTGCTGAACTTCGGCAGGAATCCCCGAACCATTATCTATAAACTCAAGGCGAAGTGAACATTTTTCACCGGCAACCTTGCTTTCACCGCAGGATATGTTGAGTGCTACTGTCCCACCCTCCCTGGTAAATTTGAACGCGTTAGATAACAGGTTAAAAATTATTCGCTCAATTTTATCATGATCAAAGGCCGCCAACAGGTGTCCGGGCTCAGCATTTAACCGGAAACCGATCTTTTTACGTTCTGACAGGTCCCTGAACGAGTCTGCTGCTTCCTTGATAAACGCGATTATATCTCCCGGAACCAGGTTCAGCTTTAGTTCCCGCTCTTCCATTTTCCGAAAATCAAGTAATTGGTTCACCAGGTTTAACAACCTTCTGGCATTCCTTCTCATCACATGTACCTGGCCGGAAACGGCAGGATCAATTGGTGCAGACAATAATTTATCAGCAGGGGCCAAAATCAATGAAATCGGAGTGCGGAATTCATGACTAAGGTTTGTGATGAATTTGATCTTCAGCATATCCAGTTCATGCAATTTTTCAGATTCCCGGCGTTCCTGCTCTATCAGTTGTCTTGCCTTCTCTTTTTCCTGTTCAAGAGCAAACTTCGTCTTTATCTTTTGGATGCCCCGGCGCCTGATATAAAACAACAGGCATAATACGATGAGCACATAAGCTATATACGCGTAAATCGTACGCCACAATGGCGGCTGCACCTCAATATGGATTGTGCTAACCTGATCATTCCAGGTACCATCGTTATTACTGGCCCTCACCTGAAAAGTGTAGTTTCCGGGATCAATGTTGGTATAATACGCCGTTTTTGAGTTACCCACAAAGTTCCATTCCTTATCAAACCCGATCAGCTTATAGCAATATTTATTTTGCTGGGGAGTGGTATAATTTAATGCAACATAACTGATAGAAAAATTTTGGCCATAAGCAAGCCTGATATTTTTCGCGATTGAAATATCTTCCCTGAGCGATGAGGTTTCGCCCGGATAAACGATATTATTAGAAACTTTGAGCTCGGTTAAAAGGACTTTAGGAATAGCCTGATTATTAGGCAAAAGCTTTGGATCAAAATAGTTAAAACCGTCTTGCCCGCCAAAAAAGAGCTCGCCCCGTGTTGAGTGCATACCTGAACCCGAAATAAACGGGCTGTTTTGAACACCATTATGGGTAGTGAAGTTTTTGAATTTTTTGCTCACCGGATCAAAACTGTAGATGCCCTGATCTGTACTGAGCCATAACACCCCATTTTCATCCTGAAGGATCTTGTGAACAATGCCGCTGGATAATCCCTCCCGGTCGGTATAGGTAATAAACTTGCTGTCTTTCTTGTTAAACAAGCTAAGCCCTCCTCCATTAGTCCCCACCCAGGTATTTCCGGCACGGTCATGAAAGGTACAGAGTACTCCATCATTTGTCAGGTTGCTATTGCTCCTGTTGTAGATCTTGAATTTTCCAAGGTCATGATTAAATACTGCAATTCCTGTACCTAATGAACCTACCCATACTTCACCATCTTTATTTTCGGAGATGGTGCTGATATAACCGTTCAATGATAAGGGTATCTCGCCCTTATGCCTGGCATTTTTTATGTATTTGATGAACACACCTGTTTCGGGGTTATAAAGGTTAACCCCGCCGCCTAAAGTACCTACCCAAATACGCCCCCGGGAGTCTTCCTCAATGCAACGGATGTCTTTATTATTGATTTCATTGTCTCCGGTTCCTGTCGAAATTTCCCTGAACCTGCCTGTAATTGGATCAAGCTGAAAAAGTCCTTTGTGAAATGTTCCCACCCATAAACTACCACGCCTGTCCAGTTTCAAAGCAAGCACAGATAAATGCCCAGCCAGGCTTCCCTCGCCATAATGGGTAAATAAACCTGTTTTCTGATCGAACAGGTTAACACCGCCACCATCGGTACCAACAAAAACGAGATCGTTTTTATATTCGGCAAAAGAAGTCACCAGTGGTGAAGCGAGACCTTTAGGATCAAGTGCATTGCTTCGTTTAAGGTTAAACAGGGGAAGATTGCGATCATATTTGTTTAGACCTCCCTGGTAGGTACCCAGCCAAAAAATGCCGCTTTTATCAATGTAGATACTCTTTACAGATTTATTGGCCAGGCTAAAAATCTTTCTGATGTCTGGCCCTATCTTAAATGAAGTATAACCTGACAGATCAAATATATTTAAACCCTCCTCTGTACCCAGCCATAGTTTATTATCACCGGCAGGTTCAATCACATAAATATCATCACTGCTCAAACTTTCAGGATCGTTATCGGCATGGCGGAAACTACGAAAACTTTTGCCGTCGGGCATAAGCAGGTTTAGTCCCCGGGTAGTTCCAAACCACATATTACCTTTCGCATCTTCGGTTACGCTCTTTATCACATTATCGCTTATACTTGCCGGATTCGCATCTGAATGTGACAGCAACGAGGTTTTACCCGACTTTAAATCGAATACATAAACTCCGTTATTAGTTCCCGCCCACATTCGCTGCTTGCTGTCTTCAAACAAACTTAAAACCACAAAAGAATCCGGTATCTTCCCCAGGGGGATTTTCAAAATCTTGTTTGTACGGAAATCAATTTTCCGAAGGGTGCCATAACTGCCTATCCATAAGTTGTTCATATGGTCTTCGCATATGGCACGGGCGCTGATATCGCGAAGGTTTGGCCAGTCGGCACCGGCCCGACGGGATACGAACGAATTATGCCGCCGGTCATAATAGGCCAGTCCACCCCCTCCCGTACCAACCCACATACGTCCTAAATGATCCTCACAAATTGATAAAATTTCATTAGCTGGTATACTGGTAGAATCTTGTGCATCATGGCGGTATATCGTGAAGTTTGTGCCATCAAATTTATTCAGTCCGTCGCTGGTTCCGATCCACATCAGCCCCATGCGGTCCTTCCAGATCACACTGACGGTGTTAGCAGATAATCCATCTTTAGTAGTAAACGCTGTGAAATTAAGATCACGCTGGGCTACGGCCATGCAGCACCTGCAACATAAGAATAGTAAAAAAATAAACGCTTTGCCTGTTAAAGGTGTCTTTGGCATCATTAAGTTAAATATCTGTAGGTTCGCCAGTTTTATATTAGAAAAATCGCCATCGTATCAATAAAAGCTTTATTAATTAATATGAGGTAATTGGTTAAATCAAATATAGTTAAACAAAAATTAAATGTGCAATCGATTGCACATTTAAAATCAATCGTATTTACTCAACCCGATTGGATATGAGAAAGAGTTTAGGAACCGATAAAGTCAATGCTGTGGCATATTTACATAACAAATCCGGGTTCGAAAACCTGGCTATTTCGCGATAGCGAATGTCTGTCTGAAGGATGATTTAGTCCGGTTCATTGACGCTGCCCTACCAGAGGGATAGTTTGAGGCTGTAGTTTTACTAAAAATTAAAACTAAAAGCTATGAAAACTAACAAAAACAAACTGGCCATTGCCATTGTTATTACTGCCCTTGCAGTTTTTACTCTTCCTTTATCTGTACTGGCTCAAACAGCTGTAGCAGGCCGCACCGAATTACAACGACATGACCTTAGCATCTCCGGCCGCGAAATGGTACAGGTACGCGTGGATGTTGAAAAAGGAATGTCATTCCCGCAGCATACACATTTCGGCGAAGAAATTATTTATGTACTTGATGGGTTACTGGAATACCAGGTAGCAGGCCAACAACCGGTAACACTTAAAGCAGGTGATGTTTTGTTCATTCCTTACGGAGCCGTGCATTCGGTAAAAAATGTGGGTACTACTAAAGCGAGTGAGCTTGCTACCTATATTGTTGAAAAAGATAAACCACTTGTTACATTAATCAAGTAAGAGAGTAATCAGTAATTTTGGAAGCATCGATCCCCATTTCATCATGATCATGGCAATCAATACTTCCAAAATTACTTCGACGCAGCGTTATAAGCTTGATTTAAACCGGTAAGCTCCCGGCATCAAACGATAAACTGCTTTGTTCCCTTCAAACCTGATAAAGATGACGCCCTTTGCACCTGCTACAGGCTTCCCGCCTTCAGTTATACCTTTAACAATAACTGCCGGAAGAAACAATGTAGCCGTAGTATTCGCCGGAACAGTTGCATCATAGGTTAATGTTTTACCGCTTACCGACCAGTTGCTGTTTATGCGCCCATAAGGCGAATCATAAAATCCTTTAGCCCAGGTCATCTTCCCGGTTGGGTCGGGCTCAGGCTGCAAAATAAATTTCTTAAAACCAGGTTCATCCCGCTGGATCCCGATAGAATAAGCAATCATCCATTGACCAATAGCGCCAAATGAATAGTGGTTAAAAGAATTCATGCTGTTATTTCCGCCAAAGCCATTTTCAACAGTATACCCGTTTAGCCTTTCCCAAATGGTTGTAGCTCCCTGATCAATGGCATACAGCCATGATGGGTAATGCTCATTCTGTAGCATTTTATAAGCAAGGTCCGAGTGCCCATGATCTGAAAGCGCTTTACTGATACCCCCTGTGCCTACAAACCCGGTCATGAGCGAATAAGCCGGGCGAACAATTCCCTGATCGTCCTTATTTTCGCGTTCAACGGTAGCCTCAAGGTTCTTTGCCATATAACTGATATTTTCGTTGCTAAATACGCCAAGTGCCAAACCTGTTGCATAGGCGGTTTGCGTATCCGAAACTTTAAACTCTTTTTTTCCAGGTTCGCCAAACATCCCGCCGCCGATGAGGCCTACCGCCTTTTTATCGGCGTTAACAAATGTTTTGTTGAAGAAGGCTTTTCGCTCTTCATATTTTTTCCTGAATTTCTCAGCATCATCTTTCTTTCCTAAAATAGCGGCCACCTTTGTCATAATGCCCAAATCATAAACATGATAGGCCGTAACCGGGAAAGCAGTGCCAAGCTGCATATATTGTGGCCCAAGCCAGTCGCCCAACACACCGTCCGTACTAAAACCGGTTTTAGGATCAATAGTTGAGTCGATGTAATCCATATACCTGCACATGGCATCATAATGTTCGGCAAGCAGTGATACATCATTATATTGCTGGTAAGTTTCCCAAGCCACGGTGATGCCTGCACTTCCCCAGATCACACCGCCAAATCCACCGCCAACGGGGGCTATATCGGTAAATCTTCCCTGCCCGGTTTGCAGATCACGCATGGCCAGCATGTGCCTGCGCAGAAATTGATCGGCATTGGATACATAAGTGGCAGTGCGCGAAAAGATACTGATATCGCCCGACCAGCCCATGCGTTCATTCCTTTGCGGACAATCTGTTGGTATGGTGAGGAAGTTATCGATATTTGACCAGGTGAGGTTCGACCATAGTTTGTTCACTTTCGGATTTGAAGTTGCATAATCGGCAGTTAATTTTTTGACAGAGCTGATTGCCAGGCCCTGCACATCACTAAGGGGCAGCGGGCTATCAATACCGGTAATTTCAATATACTGATATCCGTGCGAAGTAAAATGCGGTTGGATCACCTGGTCCCCATCTTTCATGACATAAATGTCCTGACTTAAAGCTGCGCGGTAATTTTCGGTCATGATCATGCCTACATTTTTACCAGACTCTTTCAGGTTGGGGTACATGATCTCAGCATAGCGCAGGGTTAGTTTTTTCCCCGCGATACCATTTTTGATGCGGATCTTAGGTACGCCCACAAAGTTTTGCCCCATGTCATAAACATAAACGCCTTTTCTAACTTCCTTCACTGCTTTTGCAGTAAGGGTTTTATAGATCCCTGCCGAAGTACCGATCTGCCCAATAAACGAAAGATGATCAAAATCAAGAGGAATCTTTTTTCCGAAGTAATCAACGTCATCACCTGTATATGTTGTGCCTTTTAATGGCACCTCCTCTACTTTTTGCCAGTCGTGGTCTTTGTAGCTTACCGTACTCCAATCTTTAACAGCAGCCTCACGGGTGGCATCATCAATCTCGCCCATATCCAGGCTGCTGTAAACAACAGGACCACGATTAAAGTATTTCCAGTTTTTGTCGTCAGTTTTGATCACTTCCTCCGAACCATCGGCATAAGTAATTACCAGTTTGGCCAATAAAGATTGCCTGTCGCCAAAATGGTTCCAAACGGAGCCATAGCTTAACAATCCGCTCCACCAGCCTTCACCAAGCATAGCCCCGATAGCATTTTTACCTTTCCCTATCATGTTGGTAACATCATAGGTTTGGTAAAGGTGGGTTTTGTTATACTGGGTTAGGCCGGGATTGTAATAGTCGTTGCCTACCCGTTTGCCGTTAAGATAGATTTCATAAATCCCCCTTGCCGTTACATAAAGCCTTGCCTTTGAAATACTTTTATCAGCATTAAAAACCGACCGCAGCATGGGCATAGCATTGTGACTGGGATCGGCAAGGATGAATGCCCCGGCACTTCCACCACTTACTTCATATTTTCCATTTTTTACAACCAAGCCGGAGGCAGGCGCAGCAGCGGCTTCTTTAAAAATTCCGCTGTAATTATTTTCTTCGGGTTTTTCATTGAATAAAGCATTGCGCGGCGACCTGATATTTGACACAGTAAGATCGGAAAATTCAGCTTTCTGGTTCTGATCTGCAGAAAAGCCTATTTCACCTAACATTCCATAAGATACAACATCTCCTCCCGCGCCAAGCGGGTTAAGCGTTATCACCGCTCCGCGGTTTGCCGGTAGGGGCCTGGCTACGGCTGTGCCGCTTTTTTCATCGGCAAGAAATGTTTTATCATTATCAACAGCAAATGTAAGCGTACCAAACTCATTATGGATCAGTATTGAGTGCTGTTTATTTTTGTTGCTGTTGCCAATCAGGTCGGTTTTTATTGGGAAGCTTTTAAATACTTTACCCAATGTATCTTTTTCTGAATACCCCGCTCTATACACATTGATCCGTGCATTGCCTCCCTGATCCAGACCTGAAATATCCAGCTCAACCTTAAAGTACGACTGGTTCTTTTTGTTGGCAAGCTGGAAAACGTTCCTGTTACTGTCCATTAACCTTGGATCATTAGCCGCAAAGATTATACTTGCCCTGGAACTGCCGGAAGCGATAGCCACTTTATATTTCAGGTTATATAGCGGCAGGTAATGCGCATACAGCACCAGGTCATTATCTCCTCCCCCTATCCATTGCGCGCCATCCCAGGCCGACATCCCAGTGTCCATAAGCCCTGTTTCGAACCAGGAACCCGCAGAAGAAACACCGCCGGTTTGATCCCATACGCTCACTGTCCAGTTATACCGTGTTGTAGCTTTAAGGGGCGGGCCTGCATAAACCACCGCTAAGGCTGTTCCGCTTTTTATCCTGGAGCTATTCCATATCACTTTTCCCTGTGCATCTTTTACGGTGATCTGATAAGCAACCTGGCTATAGCCTCTCGATCCTTCAGGGGCCAGCATCTGCCAGCTAAACCGGGGCAGTTTAACATCAATCCCAATAGGATGGTCAGTATATTCCACCTGCAGGTTCACTATGCGGGTTCGCTTTACGGCAGCGTATAGGTTAACTTGTGTAAATGAAAACAACAGTAATAAAATCAGGGCAGCCAGTTTGACTATAGAGGCAGGTTTTTTTATCATAATTTGGGTTTACAGTAAAATAATTGGTATAGCAATATGCTAATAAAATGATACTTAACTGTCCTTTACTTACCCCCTTTGATTATTTAAATTATTTTCAAAACAATTGGTTGATATATCAACCAATTGTTTACATTTGTATTATGGATAAGAATAATGGCAACCCTTTGCCACCTTATATGATCGCTCAGATTGGGGCGGCTTCAAATAGGTTACGCCGGGAATGTGATAAAGTTTTCCGCGACCAGGGTTTCCCCCTGGAATTGGATCAGCTGCAGGTCCTGCTAAGCCTTTATTACTCCGGCCCGGCATCTCAACAGGAAATCTGTTATGGTTTGCAACGGGATAAAGCATCGGTTAACAGAACCATATCCTTTTTGCTTAAAAACGATATGGTGAAGGTAGAACAGGACATCAGCGATAAACGAAAAACCCGTGTAGAGTTAACCGGCTATGGTCAAGAACTCTCCGTTCAGGCCGATGCTGTGCTTGAAAAATTTGATACAGCTTTGGCTGCAAAGTTTACCGAGGGAGAGAAAAAACAGTTCGACAACCTCATGAAAAAACTAATTTCAATAGTTACCCCCATGTAATCAACCTCATCTCCTATAAACTTTCTTAAACAAATTAACAGACATGAAAAAATGCTTTTTTCTTCTGACAGGACTTTTATTGCCTGTACTTTCCTACTGCCAAAGCCCGGATACCGCAAAACATAAAAAGTTTTTAACCACCTCCCCCTTCCTCGGCGGTGTTAACGTAACCGACATTGTTACCCCTGTTAAAGTAAACAACAACACCATAACCACGCAGCAGCCAATTGTAGATATTGGCGTTCCCGTTTATAAGGACTTTTCTTCTGTAAACTCAGTTTTGGTAAAAACCGGCGTCCGTTACCGGGGCTTGTTCCTGTCAAACGAGGAAAAAATCGGAGAAAATGCTTTTCATTCAGTCACCGTTCCCCTATTGCTCAATTATTCGCTTTCGCGCGCCAAAACAATTTCATTTATAGGTTTAGCCACTGCCGGTTCAGATTTTAAACGCGGCATTGAGGCCAACGATATCTTATACACACTTGGTGTACGTATCGGGTTCCGTTCAAGTAAATCTTTTAAATGGGGTGTAACACTGGTGTATACCCGTAACTATTCGGGGCAGTTTTTGTTACCCCTTCCTGATTTTGACTGGACTATTAATGATAACTGGAATTTTACCGCTGTTTTACCTTCAAGGGCATCCTTAAAACGCAGGCTTTCAAGCTCGCAGTCGTTAGGTGTAACTATGGCAATTGATGGAAGTATGTACCGCCTTAACACTAATGAGCAACCACAGTACCTGCATTTACGCCAAAACAGCGCAGGGCTTCTCTATGACTTCACATTAGGCAGAAGGTGGAAATTCACCGCGGTGGCCGGCCACACCTTTATGCAGAGGCTGGAAACATTCAATATGGATCAGAAAGTGCCGTTTGAAGGGTTCGCGAAACTTAATGACCGTGTAGCGAATATCTCCTATAAGCAAAATTCATTCATATTTCAGGGCGGGCTTAGTTACCAGTTTTGACAGGACAGTTATGATTTAACTCCTTTCTCAGTTCAAAGGTTTCCTGGAAAATCAGGAGACCTTTGGAAGATTCCGGTCCACAATACTAACGCCTAACCGCCCACGCCAAACCATCAGCGCCACGAACCTCGATATGCCCGGTCACCTCTAATTTATTGAGATCGATCACCGCCACATAATTATCGCCGGTACAGCCGATAAATGCACGCGATCCATCGTCATCAACCAGGATACCAGCGGCACCATGGCCTGTATTTATACGTTTCAACTCCAGATGTGACACTGCATCAAAAATAAACAGATCGCCAGTGCGGAGGCTCGTAATCAGAACACGTTTACCATCCGGCGTGAACTTAAGCCGGTTGGCACCCGCCACCTTTGCATCAATTGTAGAAGTTACCTTTTTGGCAACGATATCGATGATTGAAATATTGCCGTCATCAGCACCTGCAGTCCATAATTCATGGCCATCGGGCGATACGTCAAAACCCTCGGAGCCTTTAGCCACCGGGATAACGGTCTGTACCCAGTCATGACGTGCCGGAGGCGCGAACCCGGGCGGAGTTGCCGCACCAGCAGGAGGAGCTCCGCCGCCCGGAGGCCCCATTGGCTTCATCAGGCTGTCCTCCAAAATACTTACAGTAGCCGATGAAACATTTGTGGTGAACACCTTTTTCTCATCGTTGGTTACATAGATCATGTGCGTTCTGTTCTGGCCCGTTCCCATGGCCAAGTCAAACTTACCGGTAGCAGGGTCGTAACGGCCAACAGCTTTAGCACCCTCCGCAGAGAACCATACTTTTCCCCCGGCAAATGTTAGCCCGTGCGGCCCTATTAGCGGTTTAGTATCTATAGCGGGCATGGCTTTTTGTGCCACGAGATCAACCACACTTAATTCGTGCAGACTTCCGCCGCCGTAGATGGAAACATAAGCTGTCTTTCCATCGGCAGAGGCTATAACTTCATGAGGATCGGAACCTACCGGAGCAATCGCGATAACCTTCAGCGTAACAGGGTCGATGATTGACAGGGTATGATCACTTTTGGAAAGCGCGAGCAATGACCGCTTAGGCGTGGTCTGGGCTTGGGCTTGGCATTTGTTTGCAGCTAAAACTATTGGGAGCCACAAAAAGCTCAAGCTGAGCAATTTGATCCGACTTAATATTAAAGCTTTAAAGCCTGAGGTACATGCGACTTTTTTCATACGGTTTACAGTTAGAGAAACAGGTTATAATCGTTTTAATATAAAACCGAAGCCGATCATCAAAAACGACCCTTCTTAAAACAAATATACTGAACACTCACTCAGCTTCCTCTGCCAATAACTGATAAATCGACGTTAGCCAGCGGGTTACCGATCAGGAGTTATTTTTAACGGACCAACAGTCATAAAATTGAAGTTCTTTTTATTGTCAATCCGCTGTCTGCTTCATATATTTATATCTGCAGTCTTGTAAAATCACCTTATGAATCAGCCACATGTAGCCGGCATTGCTCCATTCTTCATTGTACGCAATGTCACAACGGCAATATCCTTTTATCGGGAGAAACTCGGCTTTGATACCGTTTTCCAGGAGCCGGATCACGATCCGTTTTTTGCTATTGTGCAGCGGGGTGGGGCAATGATCTTCCTGAAATCTGTAAACGGGGACCCGCTTCCGAACTACAAGCAAGCCCCGGACGCCCGGTGGGACGCCTATGTTAGTGTACCTGACCCGGATACGCTCGCCTCAGAGTTTATATTGCGCGGTGTTAATTTCACTATACCGCTACAAAATACTCCTGATGGCTTGCGCGGCTTTGAATTGGAAGACGTTGATGGTTATATTTTATTTTTCGGTCATCCCCGTTGATAGAGATAGTTACTAAACAGGTATACTTTTTGCAAAAGGTATAGCATGGATCAAAATTATTTACTGAACTCCGTAGATGGGGTCGACGTTATCTTAATTCCCGGTTCAGGCAGCAGCGTCTGCGTTTTCGAACCGGAAACACAAACCAGTCCGGGTTCGTCCCAATCATTGCGGGCCACAATACTGGATAAAGAACTGGCTTTTCAGCCCACAGGCAATAATATTATTTCAGAAGATGAGCTATTAAAAGTTATCCGCTGGTACAGCTACCGCAAAACTTTTTCCTGAAATAACACGGGAGTTTTTACAGGTAAACTAACTTTTATACCCGCCTATAGGCTTAATTAGCGTATATAAACTTTCCCGAACCGGGGAAGAATTAACCCTGTCATAGCGCTGCCTTGCCCAGCCACTATTAATCTATCTTTATTGTATTGATATTGTTACAGATAGGCTTTTATTAAAATGATCTCAACCCAATTGGAAGCAGTAAAAACGCCGCTGTTGCTTTGGGTTAATTTATCGACTAATTTGAGCATTTCAAATTTCTGCCTGATCTCCAATTATTCCTCCGCCGGAGTGGTTGAATGGATAATATAGAGGTATAAAAAAGCCTCTCCCTGAACAGGAAAGGCTTGAGAGCGAAAGACGAGATTCGAACTCGCGACCCCGACCTTGGCAAGGTCGTGCTCTACCAACTGAGCTACTTTCGCGTTGGTGGCCGCAAATATATAACTTCCACCAGGTGCTGGCAAAATATTTTTTGAAATTTCGAACGTTAAATTTAACACACTTTTAATCAATTGTTTACACCAGGCGCCAGACCTGTTATAGTTTGCAATTGATGTCTGTTTAAGAAACAGGCACTTAAAAGAAGGCAAAAAAAGCACTTAATTTATCCGCTTGGGTCTATTTAAAGTTGTTTTCTGATATGTTGACAAACAGTTTCCCGCACTATCGCGCCTAATTATTAAATTTGAAGATAATTCCTGATCCGGGAAGCGATAATATAACAGTGTATGGTGTTGGAGCCTTTTCATGAACTCGTCCTTAAATTTATTGAAAATACTAACAGGCCGATATTTTTAACAGGTAAGGCAGGTACCGGTAAAACCACTTTTCTTCGCTGGATCAGAGCAAACGTTACCAAAAACCTGGCAGTTGTAGCCCCTACCGCCGTGGCAGCTATTAATGCAGGCGGGGTAACTATTCATTCTTTTTTTCAGGTGCCTTTTGGGCCGCAGGTACCTGTAACCGATCATAACAACCAAAACACCCTGCTCAGACAGGTCAGCCTCGAAAAGTCAAACATATTAAAATGCCTCGATCTGCTCATTATTGATGAGATCAGTATGGTACGGGCCGATACCCTCGATTATATTGATACCGTATTACGCCAGGTTAAAGGATCGACGCGGCCTTTTGGCGGTGTACAGTTATTGATGATAGGCGATTTGTTTCAGCTCCCCCCGGTTTATGAAAAAGACTGGCCGGTACTCAGAAACTTTTACAAAGGGCCTTATTTTTTTGATAGTCTCGCATTTCAAAAATTCCCGGTGTTAACTTTTGAGCTTACACAGGTTTACCGCCAAAAAGACCCGGTGTTTGTGGAAATATTGAATAGCATCAGGAATGGCTATGCAGACAGCGAAATGCTTGACAAACTGAATGCGCATTATAACCCTAACCTGAATGCCAACTGGCTTAAAGATTATGTAACCCTATCAACCCATAACCAATTGGTTAACGAAATTAACCAGCAGCGCTTAATGGAGCTTGATGGTGAAGCCCACACTTTTAAAGCCACCGTAACCGGCGATTTTCCCAAAGATGCCTACCCGGCCGAAGATGAGCTTGTTTTGAAAGTTGGCGCACAGGTGATGTTCATTAAAAATGACAGCTCGGGTAAAAAGCAATATTATAATGGCCGCACGGGGCGTATCATGGCTATGGGCCCCGGCAACATCCGTTTAACCTTTCTTGATGATGGCTCTGAGTTTGAAGTAATCCCCGAAACCTGGCAAAATGTAAAATACGCCCTGGCCGAAGATGAGCAAAAGGTAAATGAACAGAACAATGGTTCGTTTAGTCAATATCCATTAAGGCTGGCCTGGGCAATCACCATCCATAAAAGCCAGGGGCTTACCTTTGAGAAAGCAGTTATTGATGTTGACGCCGCCTTTGCTTTCGGGCAGGCTTATGTTGCGCTAAGTCGTTGCCGTTCGCTTGAGGGCATGATCCTGAAATCGCCTGTACGCCCCGAAAATATCCGTACCGATCCGGAAATCATCGGCTTTATGCAAAATGCGGCCATCTCCATGCCTGATGAACAATTGCTTGAAAGCACTATTCGACAAATAGCGCTGGAAGAAATGAAAGACATCTTTGATTTTTCGATGCTTACAGGTGCGTGGAAACAGCTTAAAACCATCATGCTTGCCGGCGGAGTTAAAAACAGCCAATTATCCGAAAACATCGATAAAACTGATCAAAACTGGGAAGCTGAAATTAAAACTATTGGAGACCGTTTTATCAGGAAGGAACTGGGCACTTTACCTGATGACCAATTTATCTGGAACAACACGCCATTTATAGGCAGACTAAAAAATGCCGCCAATTATTTTCTGCCTAAATTAAATGTTTTTACAGAAGCCATTAACGGTTTTTATATTGCCATCAATAATACTAATCCACCTGCCGAGTTTTACGACAGCTTAAATCACTTATTAGTTAACCTGAAGGCAAAAACGGCAGCATTTGTACGCCTGCCCATTGCCACATCGGGCAGGGATGTTTTATCATCGGTACAGGAGGCCGGGATAAGTTACAAACCGGTATATAAAAACTGGAACCCTAAAGCGTTGCCAAAGGAGAAGGAAATTGTTAATCCCGAATTATACAAGCAATTACTTAATTGGCGTAAAGAAACCAGCCTCGAACGTAAAATCCCCGAACATACGCTGGTGTCTGAAAACATGCTACGCGATATCACTGCTAAGCTACCACGGTCATTAAACCAGCTTTCGCAGTTAAAAAGTTTTGGTGATGCAAAAGCAACAGACCTGGGCGAACCCATTTTAAAAATGATCAGGAGTTATTTAGGCGAAAACGACTTATTTTCCTAAACAGAACATCTAAAACCTTGGAATTTCCGGGCCGTTATATGGATTTTCGAGGGCATTCTTGATCCTCATTAACTGGTATTGGTGACGCCAATTATCAGGATAGTTTTTCATGTTTTTCAATAATTGCTTAACAAAATCGGCAACATGGAGCTGAGTTGTAGCGCGGTCAAGCCTTAATTCCTGGGGTAACGTAACATTACTAAAGTATTCACTCAATTCTTCGTAGCTCATGGTGCAAAAGTAAAAGATTTTAGTGTATCTGTGCTAAAAACAACTGCTGTTACTTTCCTTGCGGGAATTTATCTTCCACCAAATTTAAATGGATCCCGTACTCCAGCCAGGCTTTCAATCCATCTAATACCGTTGTGAAACCTCCTGTAGAATCTTTGATAGCAGCAATTAATTCATCTCCCGTTTGATTGAACCCATAATTCTGAATCTCTACATAGGTAGCATCCACGCCCATAGGTTTAAAATTAAAATCAACAGTTGTAGCAGGCGATCCCCATTCAACGGTGATCAATTCGTTTTCTTTAATAACTATCGGAACCACTACCGATGATACACCATACATTTCCCATGACCAGATAACTTGTTTTCCGGTTTCCAGTTTACCTGTTGATTGTGTAAACCAAAATTGCGTGGTAACATACGGATCAATAAAAGCGTTAAACACTTCAGCAACAGGCTTGCGAATCAGCATTTGCGCTTCGGCGCTCTTTGATTTTTCAACTTTCATGTTAATTAAATATTAAAGGACCTAAAATGTAATAAATCCGTGCTCCAGGATAATTGGTTTTAAAATAACATTTATCATATTTTAAATGTTTTATAGCAGGCAAGTCAAATGCAAAAGGCTTCATATTATCCTCATTTAGGATTTGTATCTTTGTTTAACATTATTTAACTATCATTCGCTTGGAGTTTCGGGTTTGCTTTCTTTTATTTATAAGCGTAATGCTGGCATTGTTATCCCCAACTAAAATCCGCAGAGTTTTATTTATCTGCCTGTTTATCTTTATTTTACCATCGGCCCTGTTTGCACAAAATCTTTTTTTGCAAAAGGTTGAGATGTGCAATATCACCAATTATTGCATGGACTGCGGCGATCCAAAGGCCAGTTGCGACCAGCTTGCCATTGATTTTGTTTCTGCGAGGATCAATAACCGTTATCTGCTAAAAGAAGCTACCGGTTCCATAACGTTCCAGGTTTTGGTGGATGAGCGGGGTTTTAGCTGTGTGCTTAGCCATAACGATGCAAGCAAAAGCGCCCTCACTAACGAGTTGATCACCTATCTGAACGGTTGCATCTGGAAGCCGGCCAAGGTAGATGGCAAACCGGTAGCCTCATCTGTAAATGTGATCTTTCGCTTTATAAGCGGCGGCGTTTACGGCCAGGTACAAAGGATGGATCTTGCCGAAATGAAACCGCCCGGCGACCCAACCATTTACAATAAAACCGTTACCTACGCCAATCCATCATTAAAAAACTACGACTTTACGGTATGGACAAAATATAACTCGCCCCTGGTTGATAACATCGGCAAATCAGCCGCTATGGATCAGTCGGATCTGTTATGGTATGCTACTGAAAAAGGGATGACCCGCTTTGAGGGAACAACGTTTATCCCGGTTAATGAATATAATTCGCCATTCCCGTCAGATGCCAACATAAAGGAAGTAACCATCGACAGGGATAATAACAAATGGGTTTATTACGATAATAAAATATTTATGTACGGCAGCGGCGGCTGGCAGCTGTTTGATTTTAAGCAGTTTTTGGCAGGCGGGGTTAACCAGGTGCTGAACAGCCGCAATGGCGAATTACTTTTCACCACCCAAAACGGTCTTGTTGTAAAAAGGAAAGATAAAGTAGTAGTGATAAACAAAAAATCGATGCCTGAAATGCCCTCGAGCAATGTGCTTTTTGCTTATGTAGATAGTCAGAAACGGCTTTGGATAGGTACGTCAAAAGGCACCATCATGATTGATAAAAGCGTTATCACCTCGTTTAACAGCCTTAACAACACTCCGCTGAAAAATGCCAGTATTTCGGGCGCGGTAGAGGATGAAAAAGGAAATGTTTACTTCTCACTGGTTGATTGTAATAAACAAACTGATGAAAATGATAGTGATAAAGAAGGTATAGCCGTACTAAAGTTTAATGGTAACTGGCTGCATTATAATGATAAAAACTCGGGCATGCCTGCTAACCATGTTAATACCATGTTGTATGATAAGTTTGAGCATGTTTTGTGGCTGGGTACAGACGAATCGGGCATCGCCCGGTTTGACTTGAATAATGGTTGGGAAAATTACCACAACAACAATTCGCCGCTGCCAGGTTTTACTATTTACCAGATAGTTCAGGATTCAAAAGGCGTTATTTACGCCACTACTGCCAATGGCTTGTTAAGGATCAGGAAAAAGGCAGGGGCTTAAGATTAAGCAACTGCATATTATCAAAATGGCCTGAAGCTTATAAAAATAAACGTTTACATTTGTTTGCTGGTTGACATCGGACTCCCTTTGACGGATGTTAGTATGACAAGTAATCAAACACCATTTAGCCTGATCAAGCAAAGAATATAGCTCAATAGCCTCTATTCGGTCTTAAATTTACCTGATAAGTTCATACGCATTTACTTTGGTATTTACCCTCGTCTGTCCCAAACCCTTCCAGTAATTGTCATCTTTACTCCTTCTCTCGAACATCATTTACACCTATGTTTGTTATATAGCTCGGTATCTTATAAGACTATTTTTAAATAAAACTACCATCATGATACTCCAAAATAAAAACGCGGTAATTTACGGTGCAGGCGGTTCATTAGGCGGTGCTGTTTCAAAGGCACTGGCGGCCGCCGGGGCACACGTATTTTTAACCGGGCCTAATCCCGGGTCAATTAAAAAAATAGCCGGTGAAATTATTGCTTCAGGGGGCCTTGCTGACACAGCAATTGTAGATGCATTTGATGAAAAAGCAATTGATCAGCATTTACAGCAAATGGTAAGCAGAGCAGGAACAGTTGATATTTCATTTAACGCCGTTGGAGTTGATGTGGTGCAGAATGTACCGCTTACCGAAATATCGGCCGAAGATTTTGTAAAGCCGATTACTCTTACGATGCAAACCCGCTTCATGACGGCCATTGCAGCTGTCAAGGTGATGATGAAACAAAAATCGGGCGTAATTTTATCGCTTACAGCTACGCCGGGAGGTATCGGCTATCCTCATACAGGTGGCTTTGGTCCGGCTTGCAGCGGTGTTGAAAGCTTTTCGCGCACACTGGCATCCGAACTGGGTGTTTACGGCATCCGCGTGGTTAATATCCGATCGGGAGGCTCGCCCGATTCGCGCGTGTTTAAAAATGCCATTGACACCATGCCCGATGTTATGGATCCTATCCTTAAAAAAATGGAAGCTGATACCATGCTCAAAAAATTACCCTTAATGGCCGATATTGCCAATACCGCGGTTTTCCTGGCATCAGATCTGGCTGGCCAGATTACAGGCGTTACTATTGACGTAACCGGAGGCACAACTGCAGCATTGAATTACAAGGTAAACAGGCTTGATTGAAAAATTGAAGATAAAGAAGGATACCACCCAAAAAAACAATGCTTTAAAATAACAAAGCATAACGTAACTCACTTTGAAATGAATTGAAGAAAAATTGAGACAAATTACTGCAATATCAATAGCTTCTTAAGCTCCCAAAGCCAATGAAATTATTTCAACGGAAATCTATTGCGAACGCCAACGTTTTGATGTAACTTCATGTAAATTTCCATTCATAATAAAAACATCCTGTAATTCAAAGTCTTATGAACCCCAAACACGTTATTATACTTGTTACGGTAATGAGTATAATTGTTGGCTGTAAAAAAGATAACGTTCCAAATAAACACGTTGATATCAAGGTGAAAGATACCATATACCTGGTAAATAAAATGGTAACCAATTACCTGCTTACACCTTCGCCGGTAACGCAAACTGAAACATTTACTTATGACTCCGCCCGTCGGCTAACAAAACATATTTTTAACTATAAAAGCTACACAGAAAATTATACAACTAATTACACCATAGCTTATAACGACGGAAAGGTTAGTGCGGTAAATAGTTCAAAGACTAAGCCTTACCCATGGAATAAAATAAACTATACTTATTTTGCTAACACTATAAAAGTTGTATATACTTACCCGGCCAGCAAGGATAGTATTATTATCTCCTTAAATAGTAATGGATTGGCCGACAAAATTCAGGGTAATGGCCAGTATTACATGTTTACATACGACGCAGACGGGAATATAACAAACCGCAGCCAGTATGAAAACACTAACCCTGCAAAACCTACTTTTAAATTTGATTATATCTACGACAAAAAGCACGGCTCATTTTGGGCCTCACGTGATAATATTTACATTGTATACCAGGCCTTTAATGACATTAATACCTATGTTAATAACAGGATAAGCAGCAATGCGTTAGAGCTCTATAATTATACTTATTACGCAAGCGAATACCCTAAACAAATGGTTGTTGTACATAGTTCGGTAGCAGTAAGAAAAGTTGACTATAGCTATACACGAATTATATTGGATAAATAAATCTTGAGTTAGCAGGGCCTTCGGCCAGGGGGCACACCTACGAAACGAAAGGATTCGTCTTTAAGATAATCCAGCACATCAAAAATGATTGCCTCCTGAGTTCGTTTCCCTACTTCCAGCATTTGATTGAAAGGCAAAGAGTTTAACATTATAAAGATATGCCTGCACTTTGTAAAACATTAAGCGCCGTTCTTTGAAAGTAGTTTTTCACCGTTGCATCCCTTAAATTGCTTGTTATCTTAGTAACTTTATCCTAAAATAAAATTGTAGAATATTGGGAAATAGCCCAAGGATAATGATATAAAAAATTGACAATCAACACACTAACAGCACCATACTTTTCTCACCTCTATACAAATACATCAATAGATCGCCTACTCCCGCACTATTAATATAGCTTTTAGCTATATATTAGTGACGATCTAAACCTAACCTAAATTTGCCAAAACGCTTTTATACATTGATGACAATCAAATAGATATTGCCATTATTAAAGGGATGCAGGATAAATACCTTGCGTTTGATTCTGTTACATACAACACCGATGCTGAATATTCTATCCGCTATATCAGGCAACATCTGCAAAATGAAGATGAGCTTTCGGATGTCATTTTCCTTGATATTTATATGAATTCAGCGGGAGGGAATTGCCGGATGAGTTTATGAAAATCCACCACCTGATAGGCAAAACTATTGAAATCTATATCGCTACGTTCTCGATACTTCCAAAAGACCTTATCCGTTCAAAGCAGTACCAACATGTAAAATCATATTATACCAAACCCGTTACACGGGAAACCTTTACCAGTTTTAGGCAATTAATTGGCAATTGAAATTGTCAGATATTTCATTACCTATTTCCCGCTCATAAATCCTATCGACTTTGCCTCTGCCTGTTTAATAACTACACCTTCAATGTAAAGTTGGCCATCTTTAATTTTATAATCGAGGGCACGTTCATCAACTTTATAGTCATCATCGTTAAAAAGGTCCTTCAGTTTGCTCAGCAGTTCTTTGCGATCAAATACGGGGCTGATACTTAACTGATCGTCAACCGGGGCAAGTATAATGCCATCTGCCTTGTATGAAAATATTTTAGATTCCATTTGATAAAGATAGGCTTATATGCCGAACATCAGCAAAGCAACTTCTTATGGTTTCCGCCGGTAAACCTTGTGTTTTGTAAAGCCTTTGCCGCTTTGATAAATCCCGTTTACAGGTTGCGTTTGTTTAAGCTTATCAGCCGATTTATCGTTAAAGCCATGTTCTGCTATTCCGCTATAGGCAGCAGGAATCCATTCCAGCTTTAGTTTACGGGAGTTATCCATATCTATATTCAAATAAATATAAATTTACAAATCACGGATAAACTAATACAATACTTTATGTCAGTGCATCAGCAGCAAACTGCCTGCAAATTTTCACCTCCTTTACCGCATCCGATCCTTCAGGTATCTTGTACTCCAGCTCAATAGTGGCCGGGAATTTATAGCGGTTATTTTTAAGCAGCTGCAGCACTTCCTTTATCGGAGTATCGCCCTGCCCCCAGGGCTGATTGGGCCCGTCATGAAACTTACGGTCTTTGATGTGCATACTGGTTATACGGTCATGATATTTTTCAATAAAGGGAACGGGGCTGCTGCTGGTACCTGCCACATAATGGCCGATATCCAAATTAATTCCGTTATACTTTGACTGGGCCAGGGCCGCGTCCCAAAGGGTTGGCGTGGCCTGGGTGTGGGCATGGTAGCCAACCATCATTTTATGTTTGGCGGCTATATCACCAAGGCGTTTGGTTTGAACCTCATCAGGCAACTCAACAGTTACGTGATTTACACCCAAAGCTTTCCCTGCATTAAAAGCATAATCAATTTCGGGATCGCTGTTTTTAGTACCGAGAGCATTGGGTTTCCAGGCATAAATATTGACACCGACATCATGGTACATCTTCCTGATCTCCTTAAATTTATCCATTGGGGCAGAGGCACGCCATTCGGCCATCTTTTTCCCAAATGCAGCCCAGTCTTCGCCGGCTTCATGTTTAGGGGCGCCGGCATACATTTCGGCGGCATCACCCATAAGTTCAATGGCATTAATATTACAGTCGATACAGTACCTCAGTAAATCTTCAATTGTGCCCGGCATACTCCTGAATGAGTAGGTGATCACGCCTATTTGTACGCCGTTGATAAGCGAGTTGGGTTTATCAGTACGGCCTGAAACCACGCCCGCAAATGATGATTTTGAAAATGCTAAAAGCCCCGCTGCGACAAGTGCGCTGCTGCCAATAAACCTGCGCCTTGATAAATTATGCTGCTTCATAAATTTTATAGGAAATACATTGGTTTACACCAAAGTTATCAATTAATTGATGCCTGCAAATTGTGTATTGAAAGTGTTACTAACAAAGTTAATTTGTAGCGTTTTGCCTGATATTAACGTAAAGTATTATAAACCTTATGCTATGAAAAAGCTGTTTTTATTTGGCATACTCGCCGTTTTGTTAGGCTGTAGAAAAGACAATACTCCTAATGATGATCAATTGATTGGCAGATGGGAATACCGCGGTACAAGTTGTTACTGCGAGCCTCCTAAAGATCCTAATTCGATAAAGGCAGGCAACGGCAACATTATTGTTTTTACCGCCAGTACCTACAAACGTTTTAAAAAAGACACCCTGATAAGCAGCGGCACTTACCGTACCCGTAAATATGACAATGCACATGAGCAGATCATGTATGACAATGATACCTCCAGAAACAGCATCACATTTTTCAGGATAGAAGGCAAAATACTCACTTTCTACGGAACAGTTCCCCTTGCAGCAGACGGGCCGGAATCTCACTATGAGCGGTTATAATATTATTGTACAGGCCAGTGGAATCACAACAGATATCCATCCGGATCAAGCAGATAAATGGCTTTCCAGCCATAACCTGTAATTTGAGGTTGTTTAAGGTGCAGGCCCTTACTTAATAAATAGCTATATAGCATATCAATGTCGGGGTGGCCGAAATAAAGTGAAGTATCGGCATGGGCAGAAACACGCTGCTCATCGGGGCCTGGAGGACGGCCCGGTTTTTCGTAGGCGGTGTTGAGCATCAGCTCTATACTATTAAGTTTCAATAAAACCCAGTCAACATCGTCACCTTCGCCTGATGCCTGTACTATTTCAAAACCCAGCACATCACGGTAAAATCCTAAAGCAACGGACATATCAAAAACCTGGAGTAAGGGAGCCATGCCCTGTATCTGTTTTGTGGGTTGGCCCGAACCTGTATTATTCATATTCTGTTTCCAATAATTCTAACAAAAACTTTTTTGAACTTATACTTTCTGAAGTAAAACTACAGATCATTAAGAGATAGAAAAACATTATCCCAATTGGCCCGAGCAATGACCAATTCCTACTATACTTCCCAAAGCGGTCAGGATAATTATACTCAAAAATACAAAAGCAATTGTCATAAAAATCATTATTGGCCCAAGCATAACTAACAAATATTAACATTCAAAGTACCAATACTGCTCATCAAAACCTATTTAAATAATAGATACCCCTGCACGAAAACGAACAATAAATGTATCATAACGATGCACATTACCGCATTGAAAACAATTGTAATTAACTGAATAACAATACTATAAATACATGGCACTTAATTTGAGTTCTTAATAAAGATTACTGTATATATCATGAGACACGGCAAACAACTGGAAAGGCGTACTTTCAACCAGGACCGTTTTGAAATACTTATTAAACGGCAAAAAAACGGTATAGCCACCTTTAACGAGCTCACCGAACTGGATGAGATCGTAAACCGTGACCCTGAGATCCGTGAAATTGTTTTGGAAGAAATGCAGGATGCCGATACCCCAAAGCCTCCGGACGATGATCAAATTCAAATGATTGAAAAACCGGTCAGGAAAAGTTTCATCGAAAAGATAAAGGCTTTCATTAATCGCCTGTTCGCAGCCGAAAGCGGTGGTCTGAATCCGGCCATCGCTGCATAAGCAATGCAAACCTGCATACAATTTTTAATTGGTACACTATTCAAAACAAAACGGAACAATCTTTATAGATATGTTTGCAACACTGTTATAAAGCAAACTGTTTATGAAAATGTTTCAGCAAATACTTCAGCTTAGGGAGCGCAAAAGAGGTTTTCACCTCGTCACAGCCAAAATAGTTAATGCATTGCCTCAAATACAAGAGTTAAAAACCGGGATTTGCCAGGTATTTATTCAGCATACTTCGGCATCATTAACCATTAATGAAAATGCCGACCCAACCGTAAGGCATGATTTTGAAATGTATTTCAGTAAAACCGTACCCGAAAACGACCCGGATTATTTACACGATGATGAAGGTCCTGATGATATGCCTGCCCACCTGAAAGCCGCGATGCTGGGCAGTTCAGTAACTATTCCTATCCGCAACGGAAGACTGGCTTTAGGCATGTGGCAGGGAATTTATTTGTGCGAACACCGTAACCACGGCGGCAACCGCATGCTGGTAATATCGGCATGGGGCGAATAAAAGACGAATAAGCATCAATTATTATTGTAAAAAGCACAATTAATTTACACATTTGACTAACAATTGTAAATTAATGCTTTTTTAACGGGTATAACACAGCAAATTTGCAAGCTTATATCGAATGTTATTCTATATTTGTTTTTACCATAAAATTATTACTGTTTATAAATGCTCAAGTACTCCAAGCAAACAAGGTTATTATTAGCTGTTGATTGTATCATTTTTGGCTTTGATGGCGAAGTTTTAAAAATCCTATTGATAAAAAGAGGCTTTCAACCCGAAAAGGGAAACTGGAGCCTGATGGGTGGCTTTGTTCAGCCAGATGAAAGCCTTGATCAAAGTGCCAACCGCATTTTAAAGCAATTAACCGGTTTGGAGGGCGTGTACCTTGAACAATTATATACTTTTGGGCAGCCCCAGCGTGATCCTATTGAGCGTACTGTATCTGTAGCATACTTTGCATTGGTTGATATCCACAAATATGAAGCCCAGATCAGTGATGATTACCATGCCGAATGGTTTCAGCTTAAACGTGCTCCTAAATTGATATTTGACCAGCAGGAAATGGTTGAGCAGGCCCGCAAACGCATCCGTTACAAAGCAGCTATGCACCCCATCCTGTTTGAGCTTTTGCCCACCAAGTTTACCATCCCGCAATTGCAAACTCTTTATGAAAGCGTGTTTAATACCACCATTGATAAACGTAATTTCAGTAAAAGGGTGCTGGCAACCGGTTTGCTCATTAAACTGGCCGATAAAGATAAAGCCGGCTCAAAACGCGGTGCTTATTATTACCAGTTAAACATGCAAAACTATTATGCCAAGTTCCAGGCCTTTATGAATTTTATTCCTAATCCGGACTCATTATAGCAGTTCTATAGATCAGACTTTTTATTCAAACTATTACGCCGGTATTACCTGCATAAGTTTGATATCTTTCTTCGGGGATAACAGTTTAAATTAACTGTACCCCAAGCTTATTTTATTTAACATTCTCCAACCATACCATTTTTTATCCGTATAATAGCTTTAGGCTATTTTATGAACCGTTAGCCCCGTTTTGCAAATATTAATTAATGAAAAAAAACGTAAGCCTTTTAGTATTACTGTTGCTTGCTGTATCTGAATGTTTCGGCCAATTCAGGGAGGTTAATAAACTAAAAAAAGACCTGCCTTTAATTCATGACAGTATACAGTATGTAAATACACTTAACCGGCTGGGCTTACTTTTGTATGAGCAAAATATCGACAGTGCCTTTTTTTATGCTAAAAAAGCAAGAAATATAGCCGAACGGCTAAACTATAAGGCCGGTAAAGCCGACGCCTTGAATGCTATAGGCATTGTTTATGACCTTAAAGGCAATTTACAGCTTTCGCTGCGGTATTATAACGAGGCCTATAATCTTTATAAAGAGTTAAAAGACACCTCAAACATTGTGCAGGGGCTAATGAACATTGGCCTGGTGTTTAACGAAACCAGAGAGAATAAAAAAGCGATAGATTTTTTTAAGCGCGCGATGAATATCGGCAAAACCCTCCAGCGCGATTCAATTATGTCGCTGGTATTATGTAACTACCTGCTCTTATACCCGGAGCAAGTACCAAAAGACTCGGTTGAAATTTACCTGAATAAAGCGCGGGAAATAGGAACAAGATTTAAAGACAACCGCATGCTGGTTGAAGCAGACCAGATCCAGGGCTTATTATACCTGCAAAACAACGAGCGCGAAAAAGGTACGGCATTGCTGCAACAGGCTGCTGACAACGGTTTAGCCATGGAGCTTTCCTACCTGAGCCTGGATATAATCATTAACCTTGGCGACTTGTACATGGATAATGATATAGCCAAAGCCATTACATACTATAAACAAGGGCTTTCCATTGCCGAAAAAAGTGGTTATCATTATTATGAAAAGTTCTTCGGCAAAAAATTATATGATATCTACAGCGCTCAAAATAACCTGAATGAGGTACAGCGCTACAGCGAAAAGTTATTGAAGCTGTATGAAGACGAAGAAAAATTCGCTAACACATCAGGCTTCGATTACATTGATTATGCGCTTAAGGACCAGGAACTGGAAGCAATTACTATCAGAAGCCAAAACAGGCAAGTGCTTGCCATTGTGCTGGGCATTTTATTTGTGATAACTGCCATTACCGTAATATTTACCTACCGTCTGTATAACCTCAAGAAAAAGCATGGTCAAACATTGGAAAAACTTAATCACACCGTACAACTACGAAACGAAAAACTGGAAATAGATCATGAATTCAACAACCGGTTGGTATCTATTCTTGCGCATGATTTCAGGCAGCCAATAGGTGCACTCAAAACACTGGCAACGGTACTTAAAGACGCTAATACTTTTACACGGGAAGAATTGATGGAATTGGTAGATACCATGGAGCATTCTTCAAATATTTCGCTGGAGATTTTTGAAAACATATTGCAATGGATCAAACAGCAACTGTCGGGCTTTAATTACAAAGCTGTTCAACTGCCTTTAAAGGACCTTATAGATGAGGCAATACAACCATTTTACTTAATGGGTAAAGACCGCGGACTTAAGTTCGTAACCACAGTGGACCCAGCCATTGTTATTCATGCCGACAAAGAGTTGGTACAATTTATCCACCGCAATTTTATACATAACGCCATTAAGTTTTCGCCAGATAATTCAACCATTACTATAGGTGCATCAAGCGATAACAACGATGTAACTGTTTGTGTACAGGACGAAGGAAAAGGTATTTCGCCCGATAAGCTGAAATTGCTCTTTAATTTTAAAGCCAACATGCAATACAGTAACGAAAAGGAAAAAGGCGCGGGCGTAGCGCTCATGATCTGTAAAGATTTTACCGAAAAAATGAATGGCCGGATCTGGGTTGAAAACAACAAAGAAAAAGGAGCTATTTTCTGCTACTCATTGCCCAATATCTATTAGCCTCTTCATTGTAATTTTTAAATTACCTGTTGAAAAACAACATTTTAAGTTCGTAAATTTCAGTTCAAATACAGTTTGCTATAAACTGTTATTAAACCTATAAATTTATGAAAACTTACTTATTACTGTTTGCAGCGCTACTGCTTTCCGCTTATTCCTTTGCCCAGCAAATACCTGCCCGCTGGGACGAGCTTGTTGCCTCAGATTTTCCCGCTGCGCTCGAAAAATCGTCGAAAACCTGCATCCTGCCTATTGGGATCCTGGAAAAACACGGCCCCCACTCCCCTTTAGGCACCGACCTGATCCACGTACGTGAGTGGGCAGCCCATGCTGTTAAGTCGGAATATGCGGTTGTATTTCCCGATTATTTTTACGGGCAGATCAATGAGGCCCGTCATCAGCCAGGAACATTTGCCCTGCCAAGCAAAGTGATCTGGGATTTACTGGAAGCTACCTGTGATGAAATTGCCCGAAACGGATTTGATAAAATAGTAATACTTAACGGCCATGGCGGTAACCCGGAGTTTATCCAGTTCTTTATGCAATCACTGCTGAACAAACGCCACAACTATGCTGTATATTTTTATGATCCGCACGGCGGCGATAAGGAGTATAATGACCAATACCGAAAAATGCACAAATCGCCTATTGAGGGCGACCAGCACGCCGGTGAAAGCGAAACTGCATCAATGCTGTACTATCGCCCCGATCTGATGAAGATGGATAGGGCGGCATCACAATCAGGCGATAATCAGCACCGTTTAAACCTGGCCAATATTTATACACCTATATGGTGGTATGCCGCTTACCCTAACCATTATGCCGGTGAAGGTGCTAAAGCTACACCTGAATTTGGCAAATTTATAGCAGAGCATGAAATAGCCAGCTTTGTACAAGCGCTTAAAGCGATTAAGGCCGATACCAGTACCATCAAATTACAAAATGAGTTTTTTGATAAGGTAGATGCGTTGAATAAGTGATCTAAATAGCCAGACTTACGAAGTAATTAAACTTCGTAAGTCTTCAATATGCCAATCAGTCCTCCTTAGCTCCCAAAACCTCGTCTATCATCCCAAAAGCTTTCGCTTCTTTAGCTATCATCCAGTAATCCCTGTCAGATACTTCATAAACCCTGTCGTAGCTTTGCCCGCTGTGTTTCGCTGTGATCTCATACAGTTCTCTCTTCATTTTTGAGATCTGTCGGGCAGCAATTTCGATATCCGATTCCTGCCCCTGCGCTCCACCTGATGGCTGGTGCAGCATCACCCGTGAGTGCGGCAACGCCGCCCGTTTGCCGTTGGCGCCGGCGCAAAGTAATGTCGAAGCCATTGAGGCAGCCATACCAGTACAGATAGTAGCTACATCGGGCGATATAAACTGCATGGTATCATAAATCCCCAGTCCGGCATATACAGAACCGCCCGGCGAATTAATATAGATCTGGATATCCTTTTTGGCATCGGCAGATTGCAGGAACAGCAATTGCGCCTGGATGATGTTAGCCACTTGCTCATCTATCGCAGTGCCCAGAAAAATGATCCTGTCCATCATCAGCCTCGAAAAAACATCCATTTGCGAAATGTTGAGCTGTCGCTCTTCCATAATATAGGGCGTCATGCCCATGCTTATTTTGCTGTTATTTACCTGTGCAATAAACCTGTCGACATGTAAACTTTGGACACGGCGATGCCCTACCGCATATTTGCGGAACTCATTTTGATTGATATTCATAAAATTTAATGTTTAGCGTTTATTGAACAAACGCATGATCTTTTGCCTGAAACCTTCATGCCCAGGCAGGCTGAATAGCTTTTGATGTACAGTTTCAATTTCGGCCTTAAGGCTGTTACGGCCATATTGCTGCACCAGGGTCAGGGTTTGTTTGTGCCACATTACCTTATACTTAAGGCTTGGATTGATGATCAGTTTGGCCTCAAATAATAGTGCCTCATCAGGTGCAACTTGCCCAAGCACATGGTCATCGATTTCCTTGATCTCATTCAATGAAGTCCTCATAAGCCAGTGATTGTTCTTTTACCTTTTCCCTTACTTTTTCAATGCATTTATACTTCTGAACAGTAGCTGATCGCTCGCCGGCGTAGCCAAACAAATCTGCAAGTTCCTTCATGGGCAGCCTATGATAATAAAAAGCGCTTAGCAACTCCATGCATTTTTTACCGGCGGTTTCCAGGTATCTCATTAGTTTCCTCCCCGATGGCTGATCTTCAGCTTCATCTGTAACATCAAAATCTTTGGTGCAATTATCAAACGGCAGATTATGGCGGTCGTCCCTAAACTTTTTGAGCCAAAGATGTTTGGCAATACCCAACAGGTAAGCCTTTTCGCCGTTATGCGGGGACAGATCACCGTTTACCGTCTTTTCATAATAAATAACAAGGGCATCCTGAAAAATATCTTTCGCGTCATCAAAAGAGCCGCCCATTTTGCTTACATATTTAGCCACTGTTGGGAAAGCGCTTTGGTAAAGCTTCGTAATGAGTTTTTCCCTTCGGACGGCCGGTTTATCAAAAACTATCTCATGTGTCATGATCAGTGCGTTTAATAGTAAGTGCGCAAAACGAGAGATATATCACCGTGAATTTAGAAAATTATTCCCAGGATAGGATAATAGAATTATTTTCAGCCTTATGGAAAAGGATATTGAAGGGGCTGCTGCCCTGTCATGAACTGCCTTTTTTCTAAAGGTCAGCCCATCCCGAGTTATTTTCAATACAATTAAAACCACTCGGGGATAGCAAAAAATTATGTTTTCTTCGTAAACTCCTTTTGGTACATGAGTGGGCTTTTACCTGTTACCTGTTTAAAATGCTTGTGAAAAGTGGAGAAATTATTGAAGCCGCTGTCGTAACAAAGCTGCTTGATGTTGAGCTTATTTTCGATGAGGAGTTTGCAGGCATAGCCTACCTTTATTTCGATCACAAACTGTGAGTAGGTTTTGCGGGTTTTTGATTTAAAGTACCGGCAAAACGAGTTGGCGCTCACGCCGGCTATATCGGCTATTTCTTCAAGGTAGATCTTTTTACGGAAGTTACGTACCGAGTACTCATAAATGTTATTGAGCCTGTCGCTTTCCGATTCATTATGATCGTACTTAAAACCTATAGAAGTTAGGTAATTAAGCGGTGAACTGCCCGCTATGGTATTCAATGCTTTGAGCAGCATGATGATCCTTTCGGCACCATCAGTATTAAGCATAGTGGCTAAAATAGAGGCCACCTGCTTTTTTATTTCACCTGTTATTTGCAAGCCACGTTTTGAACGTTCAAGCAATACTTTTATTAGCTTGTTTTCTGGAAGCTGAAGAAACTGATCGCCCCAAAAGTTTTCGCAAAAATGTACCACGATGGTATCAACCGGCACCTGTTCGTTGCCATTATTAAAGTACATGTCGTCGAAGCGCCAGTAATGAGGCAGGTTTGATCCAACCAGCACCATATCGCCGTCTTCAAACTGCTTAATACTATCGCCTATAAATTGCGTTCCGCCACCTTTGATGAAATAAATCAGCTCCAATTCGGGATGGCAGTGCCAGCGGTTATTGATATCCGGTGATACATCATGCCTTACGCTAAAGGAATGCGCAGGATCGGCAGAAACTTTAAGTAAAAGCGGCTTCATTCAGTTTTATTTACAAATGATGGGTTAAATGTAAATAAAAACTGTAAAAAAAGCTTATTTTTTATAAAGGGCTAAATTAACAAATATTCGGGCTACGAAGTACCCCCGCAAAAACGGTCCAGGTAAATTAACACATAAAAGTTTAATCTTTGGTTTGTGTAGTTTAATTAAATAATAAAAAAAATGAGAATAATATCTCATACTACTGCGTTGATATTCAGATTGATTGAATAATAAATTGGTTTAAGCAAAAAACCGAAACCTAAATAAGTGCATTAACGTATAATTAATAAAAAAGGGGCGTCCCGTATCTCACCCCGGAACGCCCTGTAGTTATCTGATGATAACATCAACTAAATCTCAGATCATCATGCTTTTTTGATCTGAACTCACCATCTTTCTCAGGGATGGGAAGGTTTTTAATATTTGTGAACCTTGCCGTTCTTTAAAATGGTGGCGGTCCGCCGGGGCCGCCGCCCGGAGGTGGGCCTCCCGGTCCGCCGCGTTCCGTAGCTGGCTTTTTACCCGCAAATTTCTGTAGTTTTAGTGTAAAGGTTAACAGGTAATAACGGCCCAAACGGTTGCTGTTGGTTTGCGTGATGTAACTGCCGTTTTGAGTAGTAGTATATCCCGTGTTCTCGTTAAATACATCCATTATCGAAAAACGCAGCGTACCTGCATTACCCTTCAAAAACCGGCGTTCTACATAGGTGTTCAATATATTGGGATTGGTAGCACCAGTATAGCCGTAATAGATCATTTTTGAATAATCATAGCTCAGTGTCCAGTCTTTAAAATAGCTTTTGCCGTTAACGCCCAGGTTAAGGGTTTGGAAGTTGCTGTTAACGTTTGCCTGTTTGATGGAGTTGCTTGAGGTATTAACGCTATAGGTTGTACTTGCTTCGGCATCAATAACATCGGTAATGCTTACCCTAAAGCGCGCGCCTTGAGATAACACCAGATTTTTGGCGATATTTTTTTCGGTTGTCATGTTATAGGTAGCGGAATCCACATTACTTATATATGAGACGTTGTTATTGTATGAAATGTTACCTATCATGAACAAATTATATTTTCTTTTTTGCCATGGTTTAGCAAACACATAAAATCCTTGTGCCGAGTAATAACCATCGGCATTCAAATATTGGGTTAAAATACTTCCGGCCAGTTTGCTGTTAGGGGTATAGGTTTTGGGGTAGGTAATGGTATTGGCTACTATTTTATTATCAGTTTTAATGAACGACAGGTTACTGAAAAATACGTTACCGCTTTCAAAATTGAACTTATTGTATTTTAACGAAAGTGTATTATTAAACTCCGGTTTCAGATCGGGGTTACCTTGTACCGGGTATGAGGCGTTACTGAAATCAGTAACAGGCTGCAGCTCTGTATATGTGGGCTGGTTACTGCTGCCGTTATAATTTAAACTAAGCGACTGACTACGCGAAAAGTTATATATAAACCTTGCAGTGGGCGCCCAGTTAAATGTGTTGTTATTGGTTGTAAACGGTGTACCATCAACTATCGACGATCCTCTTAACAACGTTGGCTGGGCCACAACACCTAAAGTATAATTGTATTTTTTATCGATAAAACGATAGTTAAGCCCGAACCGGTTGGTAACAAAGGTTGAATTATAGTTATTGCTCAACAAATCATACCTGTTTATATTTCCATCATCGGCCAGGGTGTCGGTAGCTTTATCAGCAGTGGTGTAGGCGTAGTGGTAGGCATAGTTCAATTCCATGTAGCCCTTTTTACTTATCGGTTCCATGTACGATACGGTAGTCCCCAGGCTATCCGTACGGCTATCGGTATTGATGAACTGGTTAAGAGGGGCATTACGGGCGCCATCGATATAGGTATAAACCGGATTTTGATATTTGTTAATGGTATAACTCCCTGCGCCGACATTTATACTGAAGTTGCGCCCGTGACTGTTAAACCTGTGATTAAATAACACATTAACACCATAATTAGGCTCAGTTGATTTACTGAGGTTTGTGAGAGTATAATTTGATACCGTTTCCGAATTTCTGAGCAGCAAACTGGTTGCATCAGATGTAGTATTGGTGCTGGCGTAAGCATATGTTGGGGTAATCTTTATATAGTTTACGGTATCGGGTTTATACTCAATGTTGAAGTTAACCCGGTGGTTCAGCTTTTCGTCCTGCTGTTTATTAGTTTGTGTATTGGTGCTCGGGTTGGTTGATGAAAGATTATTTTGAATGGTACTGCTGATGGTGTTCACCGAATTATCGGCAAAGCTGTAACTACCATAAGCGGTAATCTTCTTGCCCCAGCTATCGCGATAATTGAACCCGAATGAACGTGCGGTAGTGATCCCGTTTGATGAGTTGCTGTTTGATCCAGGAGAGCCCCCCGGTCCGCCGCCTCTTGGACCACCACCCCCAAAGCTAAACAGATTGGTATTGGTATTGTTAAGGTTACCTAAAAAGGCAAGCTGCCTGTTGCCGTTAAAGCTAAACACATTGGCCGAAGCCACATACCTGTTGCTCTCCTTATCGCTTGAGACACCGGGAATGGCATCCCGCCCGCCACCTATGCTGGCCTGCCCAAAGTAACCATAGTTTTTATTTTGCTTAATAGTGATGTTCAGTACCTTATCCGGTTCGCCGGTTTTTACACCGGTAAGATTTGCCTGATCGCCATAATCATCTATGATCTGGATATTTTGTACGATATCAGCAGGCAGGTTTTTTGTAGCTGTTTTAACGTCGCCTCCAAAAAAATCCTTTCCATTAACACGCACCTTGGTTACACTTTTGCCCTGGGCGGTAATATTGCCATCTTTATCAACATCCATACCAGGCAGTTTTTTAATCACATCTTCAACAGGGGCGTTATCGCGCACTTTGTAAGCATCGGCGTTAAATTCAATGGTATCTTCCTTAAGCTTTACCGGGTTCACATCCGCAATAACTACGGTTTTTAACATGGTTGTTTCTATCTTTAGGATAACGGGAGGCAAATTGGCAGGCTTGTTATCATTGGCCAACACAAACCTGCGTCTGAGGTATTGATAACCTATCGAGCTAAAAACTAAACTAAACTGGTTTACTGTTACATTGTTAAAAGTAAAAGTGCCGTCGGCACCCGTAATAACTGTGGTGCTATCGGTACCGGTAAGCATTTTTACACTGGTACCCGCAACGAGGTAACCGGTAGAGTCTTTCACGACACCTTTAACCGTACGACCGGTTTCGGCATTTGCGTTAAATGGTAATGTAAGCGCTAAAGCAATTATTACTGCTACGGAGTATAGGATTTTCATTTTATGCTGTTTAACAGCCACAAAACAATAGCATTATTTTTATCGTGAAAAACGGAATAGACGGGCATTGTTAATGTATAGACGGGATACCATTTTTCGCCCATGAAAACGGATAGTTACTCTGTATAAGGCTTGTATCAGGCTTTAAAGATCAGATCAAGGCGCTCATCGGTATTTTTTGCCTCCCGGGCGATTATGATTGTCCTAAAGCTTTATTGATTTGTAATATTGCTGAATTATATATGTAAATTTATTTTTCTGCACTACAATAAACGCTTTCAATGAGCCTTAAGTCAAAAAGCAACACCATTACCATACTCATCCATATTTTAATATGGGTAGTTTTTGGCCTGCTGTTGTTCTTCTATCAGCCCCTTAGCTGGAATGTCGAAATTCCGTACCAGTTCTGGGTCAAACAGGCGGTTACCCTTTTTATACTTGTTGCTGCTTATTACTTCAACAGTAAATTACTGGTTCCGCGATTTTTATTGCATGACCGTATAGGGATGTACTTTATAGTTGTTGTGGGAGTGGTAATTGTTTTTTTGCTACTCAATAGCTGGGCCGATAAGGTGCTGCATATGCATGAGCATATGGAAGCCGTTTTTCACCGGCAGCACCGCCCGCCAAAACCAAGGGACCGCGGCGGCTGGGATTTTTTTGGCACTGTTATAGTGGCCCTGGTTTTAGGTATTAGTACCAGTATTACGGCAATACAAAAATGGCAAATGGATATCCGCCTGCGCCAGGCCCTGGAGCAGGATAAAATCAGTTCCGAATTATCGTTTCTGAAAGCGCAGATCAACCCTCATTTCTTTTTCAATACGCTTAATAACATCTATGCGCTTACGCATGTTAATGCCGAAACGTCGCGCAAGGCATTGCACCAGCTTTCGCGCATGATGCGGTATGTATTATATGATACGCAGCATGGTACGGCATTATTAAGCCAGGAGGTAGCTTTCATTAAAGACTATATCAGCCTTATGGAACTGCGCCTTACCCAAAAAGTAACCGTTACCTTTACTCCGCCTGCACACACTAACGATGTAACCGTGGCCCCGATGATTTTTTTACCTTTTGTAGAAAACGCCTTTAAACACGGCATCAGCGCTACGGAGCCAAGCGCTATCCGCATCATTATTGATCAGCATGATAACCTGCTGGAGTTAAAGGTAGAGAATGGCATCTATAAAGATCATAACCTAAACATTGGCGAAAATAAAGGTATCGGTTTAACCAATACTATTCGCCGGCTTGATTTGCTCTATGCAGGGAAATATAAACTGGATATTACCGAGGATGTAACCGCCAATATCTATACTGTTCACTTAACCCTTAACCTGTCATGATAATTAACTGCATAGCTGTTGATGATGAGCCACTCGCGCTGGGCCTCGTTTGTGCTTTTATAGAACAAACCCCTTTCCTGAAACTCATTGGCCGTTACAGCAGTGCCGTTGAGGCGCTTGTTGGCTTACAGGATCAAAAGGTTGACCTTATTTTCCTGGACATCCAGATGCCTAACCTTAACGGCATGGAACTCGCACGGGTGCTTGACAGTCGCGGAGCAAATAAACCCCGCATTATTTTCACCACCGCCTACAACCAGTTTGCTATTGAAGGCTACCGGGTTGATGCCCTCGATTACCTGCTCAAACCCTTTAACTACGAAGAATTTTTGCATGCTTCAAACAAAGCCCTAACTTATTTTGAACTGGTGAATCGCTCGAACAGTCCTGCAACCGTAATTGCCGCTGAACCCGAAGAGGAAGAGTACTTGTTTTTAAAGATAGAATACCAGTTAGTAAGGATCGCTCTTAATGACATCTTGTACATTGAAGGTTTGAAAGATTATGTAAAAATCTATCTTCAGGATAAGGAAAAACCATTGCTTTCCCTCACCAGTTTAAAAGCTTTGGAAGAAAAACTGCCATCCAAATGTTTTATGCGTGTACATCGTTCATTCATTGTATCGCTCAATAAAATCAACTCCATTACCCGCAACGCTTTACAGATAGGTAAAGTGAACATTACCGTTGGGGATCAGTATAAAGAAGCCTTCGGGGTATTTTTGAGCAAATGGAATTGAACCCGGATTTATAGGATTTTCCTGATTTCAGGATTTTTGAATGCAGCCTGAAGATTAACTGAGCCATTCTATATTCTGCCCCTGCGATCGTGTCTCCACGATCGCCTTCAAAGCCATCAACTTTCAATATTAATAAAGCGATTCGTGAGGACACGAATCCAGGGAATCCAATAATCCCCTAAATCCCGGTTCAGACAAAATCCTGGTACAGACAAACAAAATCCATCCTGCACAGCTTCACCCTATTGCAATTTTTTACCTCATTTTTACATCATTGAATAATATTCCCTACTTTTAATTTATGCAAAAGGTAAGTGAACTACAGGTAAGCGTATCAGACTTGAAAGCTTTTGAAGCTTTGGCCAATATACCCGACGATCAGCTGCAGTGGCTGATTGATAAAAGTGAGATCTTAACATTTGAAGATGGTGAATACCTGATGGAGCCGGGCCAGGACCTTACAGGCCCGCATTTTATAATGGAGGGCAATCTGCGTTTCTTTATGATGCAACAGGGCTCACGCCGTGATTATACCCTGGTTGAAAAAGGAAGCATTACCGGTTATATGCCCTATTCGCGCGGCCTTATAGCCAAAGGTTATGCTCAGGCTGTTGGCGAACTAACCGTATTGAGCTATCCTACGGGCGAGATCATGGAGATGATCCAACACCATTTTGAGCTCACCCAGGCATTGGTTCATATCATGACCACCCGGGTACGGGATTTTACCGCCATGCAGCAGCAAAACGATAAAATGATGGCTTTAGGCAAGCTATCTGCAGGTTTGGCTCATGAGCTTAATAACCCGGCATCGGCCATCGTACGCGATTCGTTATCATTAAGAAAACACCTGCGTATGGTGCCTGCCCACCTAAAAAACATGTTTGCCATAAGGGCCAGTGATGAACAGGTTGACGGTTTGACCGACGAGTTGTTCAGGATCCTGAATAAAAAGGAATGCTATACCCGCCTTACACTAAAACAGCGTACCCAGCTTGAAGATGAAATATCTGAATGGCTGGAAGATAACGGCGTTGAAGACGCCTATGATATAGCCGAAAGCTTTGTAGACTTTAGTTTTACCACCGAAAACCTGGAGGCCCTGAAGGCGCATATACCCGAACATGCGGTATCCATTATTATGGGTTGGCTTAGTGCCAAGCTAATGGGCGAAAAGATGATTGAAGATATCCAGGAGTCTGCACGACGTATTGCCGAATTGGTAAGTTCCGTTAAAACGTTTACTCACATGGACCGCGCGCAGGATAAGCAGTATGCCGATATCCACGTAGGGATCCGTAACACGATTACCATGCTGGGGTACAAGATCAGGAAGGAAAATATTACCGTAATTGAAGAGTTTGATGAAACCCTGCCCGAAGTGAAAGCGCTTATCGGCGAACTTAACCAGGTTTGGACCAACCTGGTTGATAATGCCCTTGATGCCATGGAAATAAATGAGAGAGGCACGCTTACCATCCGCACAAAAAAAGATAACGACTTTGTTGAAGTAAGAATCATTGATGATGGGCCTGGTATACCCGAAGATAATATCAGCCAGATCTACGATCCGTTCTTTACCACAAAAGAAATGGGCAAAGGTACCGGCATGGGCCTTGAAGTGGTGCAGCGTATTGTGAAGCAGCATCGCGGTTCAATAAAGGTAAAATCAAGGCCAGGGCATACCGAGTTTATAGTTTGCTTCCCGATAAATGGTTAGCAAAAAACTGATTTTACCAAAAATATTAGTTAATTTGCCTGCATATTTACCCTATGAGCCGTCCGATAATATTTTCCATAGATGATGATCCGCAGGTACTGCGGTCAATAAGCCGCGATTTAAAGTCGCAGTATGGCAAAGAATATAAAATACTAAGCACAACATCGGCAAATGAGGCATATGATACCCTTATTGAACTGAAAAACAGTTCGGAGGTGGTCGCCTTATTTTTGTGCGATCAGCGCATGCCCGAAATGGAAGGCGTTAAATTTCTGGAGAAAGCGAAAAAAGTATTCCCCGAAGCTAAACGTGTACTACTGACCGCCTACTCCGATACTGATGCCGCCATTAAAGCCATCAACGATGTGCAGCTTGATTATTACCTGATGAAGCCATGGAATCCTCCCGAGGAAAAGCTTTACCCGGTAATTAATGACCTGCTTGGCGACTGGCACAGCCACTACATCCCCGAATTTGTGGGTATGAAGCTGGTAGGTTACCAGTTTTCGCCTCAATCGCACGTTATAAAAGATTTTTTAGCCGGTAACCTGATCCCTTATCGCTGGTTTGACATCGAAAAAAATATCGATTCGGCCAGTTTGCTTACCATCAATAACCGCACAACCGATGATTTGCCGATGGTTATATTTGAGGATGGCAGTTGTTTAACAAAACCAACCATAAGGGATATTGCCGATAAAATGGGTAAAAATCCTACCCAGCTTACCGACGTCTATGACGTGGTAATTATAGGTGCAGGTCCGGCAGGATTAGCCGCCGCTGTTTATGGTTCATCTGAAGGCCTAAAAACTTTATTGATTGAGCGTAAAGCGCCGGGCGGGCAGGCCGGTACCAGCTCACGTATTGAAAACTATCTGGGTTTCCCGGCAGGCTTAAGCGGTGCCGATCTTACCCGTCGCGCCATAAGCCAGGCTATGCGTTTGGGTGCCGAATTTTTATCACCGCAATCTGTTAGCGATATCAAACAAAAAGATGGCTACAAGACTATTATTTTAGATGACGGGCCGGAGATCATCAGCCGTACAGTAGTAATTACTACCGGGGTTGACTACCGCAAGCTGGAAGTTAAAGGTGTTGATAACTTTACCGGGGCCGGCATTTATTATGGCGCTGCAACTACCGAAGCTTCGGCATGTACAGGTAAAGAGGTGTTTGTAATTGGCGGAGGTAACTCGGCAGGGCAGGCAGCTATGTACCTTTCCAAATTTGCGAAAAACGTGCATATCATTATCCGCAGGGATGATTTGACGGCAACTATGTCTGCCTACCTGATCAACCAGATTGCCGATACGCCCAATATAAAGGTTATGCCAAATACCGAGGTAATTGAGGCCGAAGGTACCAACTGCCTTGAAAAGCTTACGATACAAAACTGTAAAACCAAAGAATCTGAGGTTAAAACGGCTAACGCGTTGTATATATTTATTGGCGCTAAACCTTATACCGACTGGATAAAGCTGGATATTATTAAAAACAGTAAAGACTTTATTGAAACCGGCCGTGAGTTGCGCAGCTATGAAAGCTTTGGAAAAGTTTGGAAGCTTAAACGCGATCCGTTCCTGTTAGAAACCAGTTGCCCGGGTATATTTGCGGCCGGCGATGTGCGTGCCGGGGCTATGAACCGCGTGGCATCTGCCGTAGGCGAAGGCTCAATGGCTATAAGTTTTGTACATAAATATCTTGCCGAAGTTTAAATTATTAATCACTACATACACCTATGGAAGAAACCTGTGCCCACATCGAAGCTGTTGAAAGCATAACCGAGCCCAAAGGCTACGTTTGTGAGGAATGCATAAAACATCACGGTTCATGGCTGCACCTGCGTACCTGCCAAACCTGCGGCGTTACACTTTGCTGCGATAGTTCACCCAATACGCATATGACTAAGCATTTCCACGCTACAGGCCATCCCGTAGTTATATCTGCCGAACCAGGTGAGCGCTGGCTATGGTGTTATGTAGATGAAGCCGTTAAAGGATATTAATTGGAAGTCGGAAGTCTTGAGTTCGAAGTTTTAAGTCCCAAATTGGGAGTTTTACAGTTTTGGTGTTAGTTAAAAGAAATTCCTTTCCTGGCTCTTGATTTCTTATCTCTCCATTATCCCTTAAACGACAGTACTTTATCCAATGACCATGGACCGGAGCCTAAAATGGTAAATAGTATAAGCAGAGCCAGAGCTGTAATTGATGGCCATAACATGGTATTGATAGGTTCCTGGAAAATCCCTGTTAAAAATACTGCGCCCACCAATATAGGGATCTGAATAATGCAGCCCAAACGGGTTAATATACCCATGGCTATGAGTATACCACCAACCATGTGGGCAAATGATACATAGTATACCAGGATCATCAGCATATCTGGCGATACATTAATAACATCCTGATCGGTAATAATACCTCGCAGGTATGATGTATTTTCCATAAAAGTTATGCCTTTCATCAGTAAAAATACGCCAAGAACAATACGCACAATATCCAAAACTTTAGGGTGATGAGTGTCGCCCCAGTGTTCAATTTTATGAACCAGATTCATAAAGCCCTCCTTTTAGTTTAATAATTGGTTATGAGCAACCCGGGGCGATCAGGGAGATCAAGCGACGGGCATGCTGTTATTAAATTTAGTAACAAATTTGTTATAAAACAAGTTTTAGGGGAGTAAAAAAAAATGACAGGTTGAAGCGCGGATACTTAAACCTGTAATGCGTTGAACGAGACCTACAGGTCATACTCTGCCAGCCATCCACGCAATCTGGTCAAATCCTTTTTTAAAGCGGCCGAAAACTCATCCTTACTAATAATCAGCTCACGTTTACCATCCTCTGCCCCGCCTAAGGGATATTCGCAGTGCAGGCTCATGGGGCCATTGATATTGTATTGTTTTAGCAGGCTGAAGTATTTTTTATAATCAACCATACCCTCGCCTAATGGCACACTTTTCACCCGCCATTTGTCGCCCTTTTTCTCCCAGTAAAAATCTTTTACATTGATTGTTTTGGAATAAGCCTTCAACAGGTCAAGTGTAACAGGCCAGGTATCGGCACCTTCGGTTGTTGCATGCCTTACATCGTATTGGCAACCGATGTTATTAGGGTCGAGTCCTTCAAGACTCAGCCATAAATCCCATTGCGATGCTCCAAACAAATCGCCGGAGTGGTTTTGATAACCGCCGTGCATGCCATACTTTTTATTGAGCCCGGCAAGGCCGGCCAGTTGTTTATTGATAGCCCTGATATTGGCCGGTACACTGGTGGCCTTATCATAATTAAACCAGGCGGTACGGTAATATTTAATGCTCAATGCCGATGCCGTTTTCAGGATCGGCTCGGTGTATTTTTCATCTGCAGTTTTAATATTGGTTGCTATGGTATAAACCTTGAGTCCGGCTTTTTCAATAGCTTCAACCGCTTTAGGCAGGTCATCGGCGACACGTTCGGGCAGTACGTGCCCATCGGGCCTTACAGTAAGGTCAATTCCGTCAAAACCAAGCTGTGCCGTTAAAACGGCCATATCGGCATAATTAAGCCAGTGCATATGTTTGGAAAATATGCTCACTTTTATTTTTCCACCCACAGAGGGGTTATCTGTAGCAACGTCAGTATTTAAGGGTGACTGCTTAGCCAAAGCACTTAAACCAAAAGGTAAGCCGGCGGCAGCTATTGCGGCCGAAGCAATAAATCTTTTACGGCTAATATTTTCCATAAGTATTAAAATTGGTAATGCAATATGCCATTTTTTGTTGTGATTGTTTGCAACCGTTGTACAGAGCGGTAGTTACCGGCGGGAAAGTTTTTATTCACCTGATAGTTTAGGCAGAGGAATATAATGATCGCGGCATATTACCGGGAATGACGAGACGCAGATGTCATTTCCCAATCAAAGCCCACGAATTTCAAAACTTAGAAATGATATGCCCCTCAAATTTAAATTCCAATCACATTACATTAAAGCGTTTTAAAACACTATTTTTAGCGCCTCAAATATTGGTGCTTGAATATCAGCAGAATGATATTCGGGAACACCGATCATATACGGTTAACAGCAACATAAAAATGAAAGTTTTAAAATTTGGTGGGACATCAGTAGGTAGCCCCGCCCGGATGAAAGCGCTGCTTGATATCATTAACCCGGCAGAGCGCCAGGTAGTGGTGCTATCGGCAGTGTCAGGCACAACAAACAACCTCGTAGAAATTGGACAAGCATATCTCGCCGGCGATAAGAAGAAGGCAGTGCAGCTTATTACTATCCTGAAGGATAAGTACGAAATTTTTATTAAGGAATTGTTTGCGAAGCCCGAGTTTTTAGCCCAGGGTAAAGAGGTTATCGACTACCATTTTTCGTTGCTCAGCAACCTGGCCAATGACCTTTTCACCCATATTGAAGATAAGATCATTGTTGCGCAGGGCGAACTACTTTCAACTACCCTCTATCATGTTTATTTGAAGGAGATAGGTATCTCATCGGTATTGCTGCCTGCCCTGGATTTTATGAAGATAGATGAGGATAATGAGCCCATTGTTGATCATATCACCGAAAACCTGCTCCCGCTTCTTGATAAGCATCCTGAAGTGAACCTGTTTATTACCCAGGGCTACATTTGCCGCAATGCCTATGGCGAGATAGATAACCTGCGCCGCGGCGGCAGCGATTATACCGCTTCATTGATTGGTGCCGGCATCCGCAGCGAAGAGGTACAGATCTGGACAGATATCGACGGGATGCACAATAATGATCCGCGGATTGTAAAGGGTACGCAGCCAATTGCCCAGCTGTCGTTTGATGAGGCTGCCGAGCTGGCCTATTTTGGCGCCAAGATCCTGCACCCGCAAAGCGTTTTCCCTGCCCAAAAATATAAGATCCCGGTTCGTTTATTGAATACAATGGATCCACAGGCAAAAGGTACCCTCATCACCATCAACAGCGAAAAGGATAAGATCAAATCCATCGCCGCCAAAGATGCCATTACCGCTATCAAGATCCAATCGAGCAGAATGCTTTTGGCCCATGGCTTCCTGCGTAAGGTGTTTGAAGTGTTTGAACGCTATAAAACATCTATCGATATGATCACCACATCAGAAGTAGCGGTTTCGGTAACTATCGATGACACTACCTATTTGGGTGATATCACCAAAGAGCTGAACGCATACGGCTCGGTTGAGATAGACGTGAACCATACCATCATTTGTGTGGTAGGTGATTTTGGTGCCGAAAAACATGGTTATGCAGCCCGGGTACTGGAAGCCGTTAAGCATATCCCATTAAGGATGATATCATACGGCGGCAGCGATCACAACCTGTCATTACTGGTAAAAACCGAGGATAAGGTTGAAACTTTAAGAAGTTTACATAACAGGTTGTTTTAATTCCGGATATCGGATTTTCGATTTCGGAATTACCTTATTTGAAATTTTTAATTTAAAACGTCATTGCAAGGAACGAAGCAATCCCTGATATGCATAGTTCAGCATGATTTGATGAAATATTACCCATGTTCACAAGTAAAACTATAGATAAATTTAACGGCTTAGAAACTCCGTTTTATTACTACGATCTCGAGGTGCTTAAAAACACCCTGAGTGCCTGCCGCGATGCATCTGCAAAGCATGGTTTCCATGTGCATTATGCCATGAAGGCCAACTTTAACCCAAAGGTTATTGATACCATACAAACATATGGCTTTGGTGCCGATTGCGTGAGCGGTAATGAAGTTCGGGCAGCTATTGATCATGGATTTGATAAAAGCAAAGTTGTATTTGCAGGTGTTGGCAAATCAGACCGTGAAATAAACCTGGCCCTCGATGCGGATATCTTCTGCTTCAATGTCGAATCCATTCAGGAACTTTTCATTATTGATGGCCTTGCTAAAGCAAAAAACAAAAAAGCTGGTGTGGCTATCCGCATTAACCCAAATGTTGATGCGCATACCCACCATTTTATCACCACCGGACTTGATGAAAACAAGTTCGGTATCAATACCTGGCAATTACCTGATGTTGCCGCTGCTTTGCGCAAATGTGATAACCTGCAGTTTTTAGGGATCCACTTTCATATCGGTTCACAAATTACCGATCTGGAAGTCTACAAAAACCTATGTACCCGCATTAATGAAATGCAGGATTGGTTTGAAGATCGTGGTTTCCCCATCAAAGTACTTAATACAGGTGGCGGCCTTGGGGTTGATTATTACAGCCCGGACAACAACATAGCCGATTTTGAAGCTTACTTCAAGGTGTTTAAAAACTTCCTGAACGTTAAGCCGGGGCAAGAAGTTCACTTTGAGCTTGGCCGTGCACTGGTAGCCCAAAGTGCTTCGCTTATATCGCGCGTATTGTATGTTAAAAACGGGCAGAAAAAGAACTTCCTGATCCTTGATGCAGGCATGACTGAGCTAATCCGCCCGATGCTTTACCAGGCTTACCATCAAATTGAAAACTTAAGCAGGAAAGACCATGGACCATCGACCATAGACCATAGTCTGAAATATGATGTTGTTGGGCCGATATGTGAAAGCACGGATTGTTTTCAGAAGGATGTGAGCCTGCCCGAGTCATTCCGTGGTGACCTGATAGCTGTACGTACTGCGGGCGCTTATGGCGAGGTGATGGCATCGGGCTATAACCTGCGCGACAGGGTTGGCAGCGTGTATTCTGAATAAACTATCTGAACCTGTAGCCAAGTCTTAGCTGCACATAGGTACCGGCTTCAACAATGGCTATATAGTTTTTAATCTGCATAAAATAAGCAGCGGTTACAAAACCAGGGTTATAAGCCCTGTAAACGTAATCGCTGTTTTTGTTTCGGTATACGTTGTCGTTGCCAAACGTACCACCCCAAAAAAGCCGGAAGCCAAACTGGTTGGCAACTTTATTGGTATGAAATATAACCTCGGTTGTGCCGCCTAACGTAAAAAGACCGGCACGCGGATCCGTGTAAAAACCCGGTTTATTGGTCACAGCTTTCCTAAAGTTAAGGTAATCGCCAAACTCATGACTGTAGGCGACTTCAAAGCCGATAAAGCGAAAATCGATGTGCCCGCTGCTCACAAAAAAATTGCCCGATAACCTCCCTCCTGCCGCTCCAAAGAACTTATTTTTAAAATAGTTGGGGTCTTGCGGCTGCAATTCGCTATTATGATAATTCCCTAATGTGCCAAAGGCGCCGTACGCCAGGTTGAAATGATCAAATACATGTGCACGGCTAAAATTAAACTGTGCGCTAACCAACTCGTCTGAGTAATTTGGGCTTTCATTAACTACTAATGCCCCCGAAATATAATTTGCCGATTTAACAGCATCGGCAGATACCGGTTTAGGCAGATAAGCAATATCGCTATGGTGCATGGCCGGTGCATAAATATGATCACTGCATGAGCTGATGATCATACCGGCCAGGAGCAAAAGCAGGCTGAATTTAAGTTTCATCGCAAAAGGTCCGGATCAGGTTTATAAACTGGATACTGAACAATTATACGCTAAAACAAGTAATAAAATAACATACCCTGCTGTTTATTCAGGGCAAACACATCTAAATGGGGTTAACAGGGTTAACACATTTCAAATTTTACACATATAAGTAACTTACTATCAATCATTTATATTTTTACCGGGTTAACACTAAACTGAATTTTTTGAGCAATTAAGCACATCCGAGTGTTTATGGTTGTTATTGGCAAAAGCCGGTGACGATGAGACCTGGGTTATTTAACCGGCACCAGGATCACTTACATCATAACCTCATTCCGTTAGCTATATTAAGAACAAGTCATCATCATTAAATATTAATGATCCGCTTGCCCCGACTGTTTATTATACCAGGCTGCTAATAAAGTCATCCGTAAAATCATAGGCAAAATGAATTACGTTTTGCAACGCTTCAAACTCATCCTGTTGGTGTGTGGTGGTAAGTACTACCGCTTTCATACCGGCATTGGCAGCAGCTTCGGCGCCTTTGGGCACATCTTCAAACACAATGCAATCTGTAGGCAATGTACCCAGCAGTTCAGCAGCCTTCAAAAACGTTTCAGGATGGGGCTTACTTAACACTACATCATCGGCACTAACTATAGCTTTGAAATAATGCCTGATATTGAGGTTGTCTAATACAAAATCAATATTAAAAGGAATAGCTGCTGAACCGATAGCCATAGGGATACCGTTTTGATAAGCTTTTTCCAAAAACTCATGCAAACCGGACAACAGTGCCAGGTGCGGTAAAAACTCATCCTGGTAGCGCTGCTCTTTAAGGTACGAAAGCCTGTCCATTTCTTCGGTAGTAAAACGGTTAGGGCCAAACATACGCACCAGTACTTCCTGATTTTTTCCGTACATCTGTGGTTTTACTTCATCCCAGGTAAAGCTGCCGCCAAGGTCGGTATTTAAAAGATATTGCCATGCTTTGGTATGATAAGGCATGTCATTGATCATAGTGCCGTTGAGGTCGAATATAAAGGCCTTCATGTATTAATTTTCAATTTATGAGATAAAACCGATCGCAGTTTTTTGGCAAACTTAAACCTTTAAAAAACTAAAAGTTGAATTATGCCACATATTCTTTAAACACATCGGCGATTAGTTTTTAACAGCCGAACGATGAATGGATAACATTGTTCGATCTTTTTTTTAGCGAGCATTGGTCTTTTCATGTACTCAATCCATCCGATAAAAAGGTACTTAATCCGCAAGATTTTAACCATAATGAATTTTAACCTTAAGCAATAATTAATCAGTTAAATTATAATAAAATCATTGCCATTATCTCTTTTTATTTCTGTAATTTATACAACTATTAACTAAACCGTGGCGTGTGTGTTTTACAATAAGCTCATATTGTTTACAGTGTGCGTGTGCTCCTTGTTGGATATATAAAAAACTACTAATCCTTATACAATGAATAATGAACCCCTGCGCCTGCGTGCCGTTAAGAGATTTAAGGATCTGGATAGCGACATCGCGGTTGATTTAAATGATATAGTAGGATTAGCAGCTCAGATCTGCGGCACACCTGTTGCCCTGGTTACTTTGCTCGATACCGACACGCAGTGGTTTAAAGCGGCTACCGGCACCAATATCACCTATACTCCACGTGAGTTATCATTCTGCAATCACACCATTATCCAAAAACAGGTGTTGGTTGTGCCTGACCTGCTTAATGACGAACGCTTTAACACCAACCCGCTCGTTTTTGAAGCCCCTAAAGCAAGGTTTTATGCAGGAGCCCCACTAATTACCAAAGATGGTCATGCACTTGGCAGCCTGTGCGTTATTGACTTTAAGCCCCATGAACTTGATCAGCAACAGGTTAAATCATTAAAAACGCTGGCCAGGCAGGTTGTAAACCTCATGGAGCTCAATTCAAGCTTGCGTTCACTTGAGCAGCAGCACCAGCAGTCGCAATCGCAAAAAGCGTCTATCAGCGAATCGGAAATGAAGTTGAAAGCAATTTTCGACAGCTCAAAAGATACCCATATCCTGGTTGGCCGTAATCTTGAGGTTATGGCATTTAATAAATCTGCATCGGTATTTATCAAAAGCCTATACAATAAAAAACTGGCCAATGGGGATAATATTATCTCTTATACAGAGCCGGCCCTGGTAAATTCGTTTTCGAAATACTTTGCAGTTGCATTAACTGGCCGGTCCATAAAACGTGAGTGGGAACTGCTGGCCGGAACGCCAAATGCCTGTTGGAAAGAAACCTCATTTATCCCTGTAAAAAATAATAGCAGCGAGGTAATCGGGATAGCTATTAACTCGACAGATATTACTACACGCAAAAGACACGAGGAACAAATCAATATTCAAAAAGAGGCGCTTAACCGTATAGCTATCATACAATCGCACGAATTGCGGAGGCCGGTAGCATCACTGCTTGGCATATTAGACCTCATGCGAATGGAAAATATTGATTTTGGTTACTTTAATATAATAGAACATACCGTTAACGAACTGGATGAAAAGATACGGGGAATAGTAAAAGATTCGGAAGATACCATACAGGGGGGCCATTTGGCAATAGTAGCCTGACCATCAATTATTTAACGATCCAAATACTATCCCACAGGTTTGGTTAACACCTAAATTACCCTTTGGCTATTGCTGATTACGGTAAATTATAACTACCTTGGCAGCATTAATAAATAAAATAATGCAAAATCAAGGAACAGTAAAATTTTTTAATGAAACAAAAGGTTTCGGATTTATAGTACCAAGCAATGGTGGTCCGGATATTTTTGTTCATTCAACAGGCCTTATTGACGAAGTTCGTGAAAACGACACCGTTGAATACGAAGTTGAAAACGGCCGTAAAGGTCTTAACGCGGTAAATGTAAAAGTTATATAAGTATAATATCATCATTAAGCCTACCAGGCACTCAATTTTGAGTGCCTTTTTTTTTGCTTTATTTTTTTGTTAACCTACCGCGTACATCGGCTTAATATTTGAATGTTACTTTCAAATAAAAACTGGCATTGTTGTTGTTTATTCCAATAATATCATAAATCGACTACACATAAAACAAAGAAAAGAACATGAAAGATCAAGCAAAAATTATAGCTGCATTATTGGTAGGTGCAGCGGCGGGCGCGGCTTTGGGTTTATTGTTAGCTCCTGAAAAAGGAACGGAATTAAGAGGCGATATAGCAGATTATATAAACGACCTGGTTGATACTGCTAAAACCAAAGCGCAAACAACAGCCGGAGATATTAAAGATTACAGCAATAGTGTGATTGACAAAGCTAAAACCAAGTTTAGCGGAACTGTTAGCGACCTTTGGGACGCTAAAGATAAAGCTGTTGATGCTGCAAAATCAAAAGCCGACGACCTTGCAGGCCAAGCAGGTGACGCTGCGAATGAAGCGAAATCAAAAGTCAAAGCAACTGCCAATGACTGGAACAATTCTGTACAGAACGCATAATATTTAGTACTATTATAAAATAATAAAACCCTGCCAGTTAGCAGGGTTTATTATTTTATAAGCATTTTTTATTATTTATTCCATGTATTGTTACTTTCATCGGCATCCATAAATATGCCGCCATCTAAAGTAACTGATTTAATGGCCTTGGTGGTTTTAATATCTATTGCAATTTGCTTTTGATTTTTTTCCCAAACCACAGGGGTTTGATGAATGCTCTCGCCCGAACCATCAGCATAAGTAATTTTTACATCAAACGGAATTACAAAACCGCCCACGTTTTTAATTGCTACTGTATAACCACCGGCTGCTTTGGTTACACCTTTTATCGACAGATCAATATAGTAATTAGTAAAGAACCAGTTATTGAAAAACCAATCGAGGTTTTTACCTGTAATATTACTCATAGAGTTAAAATAGTCCCATGGTATTGGGTGTTTGCCATGCCAGCGGTCCATATATCCATGCAGGGCTTTTTTGAACAGTTGATCGCCCAGCATGTCTTTCAGCGCTAAATAACTTAATGATGGCTTACCATATGAGTTATTACCGTACCCACCCCTCAATTCGCTCGATGGTGTAATAACCGGCTGATCTTCGGCGGTTGAAGCATCATGTATCCATCTGTCAACACGGAAATTTTTGTACAATGCTTCAGCTTTTTCTTTGCCAACTTCTGATGTTCCTATCAACAGTTCAAATGTGGTTGCCCAGCCCTCGTCCATAAATGCATAACGGCTTTCATTAATACCCATATAAAATGGGAAATAGGTATGCGCTATTTCATGATCCTGCACAAATTGCGAAAAGCGCACATCATTGGTATGGCTATCGTTAACCATCATAGGGTATTCCATATCTGCAAAGCCCTGAAACGATGTCATCTTGGGGAACGGATATGGTACGCCCGGCCAGTTGTGGGACAACCAGCTTAATGAATTACGGCCGTTTTGTACCGCATGGTGAAAATCTTCCGAGCTATCTAAAAAAGCTGCCTGCATACTGGCGCGGCGGTTTGTTGCGTCATCAACCACAACGCTGGCCGCATCCCATACATAATGATCACTGATGCCTACAGCCATATCGCTGATATCGTTAGCGGTCCAGGTCCAGGTATTCATCTCCTTTTGAGCCGTTACTTTATGGGCGGCAAGCTCAGCAGCCGATGCAATATTGATAGTTGAATCACTGGTGAATGAAGCCTTCAATCGTTTAGCATATTCAGGCTGAAGCACCTCTTCAGGGTTTTGCAGGGTACCGGTAGCCCAAACTACGTAGTTTTTAGGCGCGGTAACGTGCAGGTTATAGTCGTTAAAGTCGTTGTAAAATTCCTGGGCATCTAAAAAAGGTAGCCTGTCCCAGCCATTGTAATCGTCATAAACCGACACCCGCGGATAAAAATAAGCCAGGTAGCAGGTAGTTGAATCGATCATTCCTTCGCGGCCGCTTTCTTTCGAAATTTCAAAATGCCAGCCAATATCAAGCTTAACCGAATCATGAGGCATCAACGGCTTACTTAAACCAACCATTTGATTTGTTGAACCTGATGCAACTTTTTTTGCTTCGCCATTAATTGAAAAGCTATCAAACTGAATGCCCGGTGTAAGATAGTCAGCCCCTGCATCGCCAAAACGGGCGGCACCCGGTTTATGAATGTTCAGGATGAGCTTCATGTTAAGCCTTTTTAAAGTATCCGGACTATTATTAACATAAGTGATCTGTTCTGTGCCTTTTACAGTACGATTTTGAGGCACAGCCGTAATACTGATATTATAACGGCCATAATTTTGCCAGTACTTTTTGCCGGGGCGGCCATCAGTCGAGCGCGTTTCGTTTTTAAATGCTTTTTGTATATCGCGGGGCATATACAAGGTTTGGGCCTTAACCTGTATAAATGCAATGCAGGCTAATGCAGATAAAATAATGGGTTTGGTCATACGTCTTAAATTTCGTTGCCAATTTAAATTAATTGGACTAAATAACGATATGCAGGAAACATTAATCGGAAAATTTAAAACAAAAAATCGCTTGATAAATCGCTATATCAGAGCTTATTTTGTAACAAATCTGTCACAAAGATTATTTATAAATAAATATTTTGCGGTATCGGATATATTTTTTTTTACTTTGTTACCAGTTATTTTAATAGGGGTATTAAATAACTAACATTTAAGCCATCTGCGCTATGCGGATGGCTTTCTTATTTCCCCTCTCAATCAGCAACAATATATTCTTTGGAAATGAGTGTAAAAAGCTCGTCATTATCAATTGATTCATCTTTACACTCGGTAAGTAATTGTTGAGCTTCAGTATAATTAAGCTGTTTGGCCACCATTATTAACATATGGCACGAAGTGATATTAATATGCTCAAGTAACTGCAGATACAACATAATATCCATATCCAGCAATACAGGTATAGTTTGCTCTTCGTCCAGGCAAAACTCATCCTTAACAATGGACTTTATAGGGTTACAGTTCTTATCAGATGGAATTTCATCAATCAGGGTATACACCTTATTCATCCGTTCTATCTGTTTTTTGATATCGTCCCAAAACTCCTGTATCGCTTGCTGCAATGCGGTAAAAGAAGCGAGGCCTTTCAGGTGCCCAAGATGTTTATCAAGATAACACTTACCAAAATAAATTCTGTTCAGGTTGTGGACAAAAACCTGTTTTAACAAATCGTTATCCAGTGTTTTAGGGGTATTGTTGCTCATGGTATGAAGTTAAAAGTATATAGTTAGGGTTTATATATTTCTTAAAAGCTGTTTCACGCAATTGCTTATCAAACTTACCTTAAAAATAACTAAGTTTTATTACCCGGACAGATGTGCCGGGATAAATTAACTTTGCATTGCAATAACATAATGCTATGAAATATAAATTAGGCGATTTTGTTCGGTTTGTTGATGAAAAAATGGAAGGTTTTGTAACCCGCATCATCGACGAGCAAATGATAGGCGTTACCGGCGAAGACGATTTTGAGATTCCGGTACTTGCCAGCAAAGTAACTTACGTTCATGGTTACCAACCTGCAGGCGCAACAAAAAGTAACAATACAACGGATGAAAAGCCCGTAACACCAGGTGAATTTGTTAAAAAAGGCGTTTATATAGGTGTGGTTACTGACGCCAGGGCAAGTTCTGTTATTCATTTTCATTTAATCAATGAAACTTCGTTTCAGTTGCTGGCTACTTTAACCACAGATAAGCAACAGGTATTTAAAGGCGAATTTGCAGGGATTATCGCGCCAAAATCAACCGAAAATATCTACTCCGCCCAACTGGCCGATCTGCAGGTTTGGCCAAAGCTTATTTTCAGCGTTTTATTCAGTACTAAACAAAACGTTGAACCACCGGCACCGTTGGCTGTACATGAAAAGTTTAAGGCCAAGGATTTTTCGACCACTAAAAAGAACATTCCATTGCTTAACCAGGCTGGCTGGCTCATCAGGCTCGACGAGCCTGAACTGGTTATTGATGCTCAAAAGCTGAAGGAAAGTTTTTTTGAAAGCCCTACCGAAAAAATAGTGATGGAAAAGCCGGTTAGCGAAGTTGACCTGCATATAGAAAAGCTGCGGGATGATTACCAGTTTTTAAGCAGCGCTGAGATTATGGAGATTCAGCTGGCCCATTTTCACAAAGCATTGGATGCGGCAATTGTTCATCAATTACCTGATATTACTTTCATACACGGCGCGGGCAATGGCACACTGCGTAATGAGCTGCACAAACAATTGGGCAGGCATAAAAAAGTACAAACCTTTATGGATGCCCGTAAAGAAAAATTTGGTTACGGCGCTACCAAGGTATTGTTGAAGTAACAATTTACGATAGTAAGTAAGCCTTACGAAGTTTTGAAACCTTCGTAGGGCGGCTTTCTTTCTTACTTTTTCGCAAACCAAACTTCAAGATTAGGCAGCTTTAAAGTTTGATGCGGCGATGCCGGATCATGTAACTTTAAACTCACCGGGTAAAGTTTATTTGCTTCAAACGTTAAAGGTTCAAGATCTTTTACATAGATATTTTGTGAAATGCTATGCGTAAGCGCAAAAGGGATGTTCTTTTTAAAGTTGTTGAACACTTTTATCAGTAACTGGTTATTGCCGGGCATCAAATCCAAACCGATTACATGACTTACAGAGGCAGCCTTACCCGGATTATTATTGATGAGCAGTTGCTTCCCATTCAGCAAAACAATTATGCCATCGCCGCTGGTAACCTTAACCTGCGCGTAAATTAAATCCTTGTCTGCGTTGATGTTTTGCAAAATGTAGTAAGCATTATCCATGCCTGCAGGCAAATCAATCAGCTGCCCGTTTTTGTATTCATTTACAGACCGCCATGGTTTATCGGTGTCTTTGGTAAAAGGTTTTGTGATGTCGATTTTATCCGCGCGGCCATTTAAACCTCCTAAGCCTGTGGAGTATGGGCCGGTTATATATAATGGCCCCCATTTTATTTTAGCCGTATCAGGTTTATACTTCATCTTCCTATCGCTGTCGAGCTGGAGCGTGGTGGTTACATTGTTTACAGTTAGGTCAACAATGCTGCCTTTTTCTTCGTCGGTATACTGTATAGTAGGCAGATACTTGCCTTTGTGTTTGGGCTTAATTGTCCAGCCTTGCTTTACCGTACTTTGATAATTGCTGTTATAATCAATGCCCGATGAACTGTAATAATTATAAGCGTTATGCTCATCCAGTTTTATGTGGTCATAACTGCTGCTCAGGATATGAACAGGTTGCACTTTGTAACCTTCGGCAATGTCAACCTCTATAACTTTTATTTGCTTTTCACTGTCAAAACCTGCTGATAAGGTTATCACAGCGGCATCAGTTACTTGCTTAAAGTTAAGCGATTGTTGTTCGCCCAAAACAGAAACATTACTGATCCTGCCTTCCAGACCAGGCAAAGTGATCAGGCCATCAGCAGGTACCGAGGTTACAAAAAGATAAAGCTTATTAGGTTTACTGGTTATATTCCCCCACTTAAAAGAGGCAAAAAATGGATCGGCAGTTGTGCCATAAACAGCTTCAGCATTTTTATGGAGCCAGTCGCCTATCTTCAATAAAACATCCTTTTCAAAACCAACTACTGAGCCATCGCCTTTGGGCCCAATATTAAGCAGGTAATTCCCTCCCCTGCTAACCACGCGGATCAGGCTTTCCAATTTCTCTTTATACTTTTCATTCTCGCTGCCACGCTTTTGCCACGACCTGTAGCCCCAGGTTTCGTCAAAAAATGAAGCGGGCGACTGCCATGGCACTCCAATGGAATAATCGGGATACTGATTATCGCCCATAACGGCAAAATCACCCTGATCGTTACCCAAACGGCTGCTCACCATACAATCGGGTTGCAAGCGGTGCACCAATTGATAAAGCTCTTTACTTTGTTCAATACTTTGTGACCCCATATCAAACCAAAGTTCGGATATAGTGCCATAATTTGACAGCAACTCGGTTACCTGCTTTTTGTTATACTCGTGATGTTCGGGTGTTATATAATCAGAGTTATGACTTGATATGGGTGACGCCTGCGGATAATGCCAATCTATCAGCGAAAAATACAAACCAAACCTTAAACCATGCTTTTTACAGGCTTCGGCCATTTCCTTTACTACGTCGCGTTTAAATGGAGTGGCGTCAACCACATTAAACTGGGTAGTTGCGGTTTTAAACATACAAAATCCGTCGTGATGTTTTGAAGTAAGTACAACAGAGCGCATCCCCGCCGCTTTAGCCAGCAGGGCAATGCTATCGGCATTCCAGTTTACCGGGTTAAAATTTTTGGCCAGGTTGGCGTAAGTATCACTGTAAATACCAGCATGAGCCTGGATTTGCTCACTTAAGCCGCGGGTAATTGGCTTCCCTTCCCAAACACCTCCCAAAACCGAATAAATACCCCCGAAATGGATAAACATAGAAAACTTTTGATCCTGCCATAGCTTAACCGAAGAAGATGGCGGTTGTGCAAATGCAAAATGAATGCAAACTAATAACGATAACAGTGGACATATGATTTTTTTCATGAGGAGGAATTCAATATCTCAAAGTGTAAAAAAGTTGTTGATAAACAAAACAGTCACAGTTTAAAGTTGCCTGTTGTAAACCAACAGTTGCACAATTATGCACACAAAATGACCAGACTTTACACTTTTGCTAATAAACATACTACATAATTGTGAAGTCCACTTCTCAAAATGCATTTTTTTAATAAAAATATTATTTGCACCTTTGTAGCAACACAACCCAAACCCCAATTCATAATAAAAAAACTTCTCTTGCTCAGTAGCAAGGGTTCATTTAACCTTTAAAAAAACGTAATGTCCGAATCTATTCAAATTCAACCCAATATCCATTGTGAGCCTTGCAAAGAGTGTGGTGCACGCCCGGTAATTAATCAAACCCGTAAAGGTTTTATAGTTACCTGCCCAACAAATAAAAAACATTATGCAACTGCTCCCGGTATGGTAAATATTGACGAATGGAACAGGTTTAACCAAAAATCGCCTGTGCTTACAGGCACTCAATATAAAAGCAAAGCCTCATAAAAACTATTCCATAAAGTAATAGTTTCAGTTTTGGGTATTTAATCAATAAAAGCCTGCTTATGAGGATACAATGGGTTTAATTGTATTCATGTTATGCATATTGTAGATACTGAAAATGAACCTTCAAAAAAAAGGCACAGCTATACATTTTGTCCAAAGTGCCAAACTAATACCGGCCAAAGGATTCACAGGCCGGTATTGTTAAAGCTATTGACATTTTGGCTGCCGGTTAAAAGGTATTTTTGCTATAGCTGCAACAAAAAATACCTGGTAATTGAAAGATAATGAAACCATTCAATAACAATACACTTTCTGTAGTTCAAAACAAGGCATAACTTTAACAATACAAGGCCATTTCACTTTGCAAAAAACGGAGCTGTTTGCCTACTGCCCGATTTGAGGTACTCGGCATAGCTTTTTTTAATATAGCTCATCATATCATAATCGCTCATCTTTTTCACTTTTTTAATTTCGGGGTGATATTGATTCATAAAATTTTGCAGCGAATCACCTTTAAGATTAGTTATTGAACTCACCTTTTCAGGCGAAAAAAATCTGTCCACATATTCATCTTCTTCATCCTTCAGTAAAATCTTTTGCAGCTTTGATTGCGGAGCTTTATTTTTGTTCAGCATGTCGATCACCGACAGCAGATTGATGCTCAAAATAGTTGCTGTACTTTTGTCTGCATTTATGTGGTTACCGGGTTTACCAAAATCAAGATCAGCCGGACGCGCTATAAACGCATCTTTTATGGTTGAGCCGCGATAGGCAAAAACAGAGGCAAACTCTCTCCTGTTACGTAACGAGTCGGCTCTGACGTTACGCCTGGCCCTGATTTTCACCTCACTTAAAACAGTTGCATCAGGCACAATATAACACCTTAAAGTATCAAATTTCAAAAAACTGATAACAAGCCTAAATGGTTTGTAACCGATACTATTGATCCTCAAAGTATCGCCGGGCTTTACATTGGCCAGCACAAACTTACCTTCGGCGTTACTTATGTTTTTCGATGCCGGTGTGCTGATAAAAGCATTTGCCACGGGCAGATAGGTAGTCTTATCAATTACAATTCCCTTAACACGTTGAGCAAACAGATTTATTGACAGGAGCGTCAATATCACTGTAAAAGTAAGTTTCAATGTTTTCATGACGGGTTCAGTTAACAGGTGAGCAGGTTAACTAAATATACGCATAAATTATTAACCTTTACGCTTTTAACAAATATTAACACATGTTGTATTAACGGTCACAAAACTTTTCTTTCCGCTAAAAAGCCAACAAACTACTTCATCATAGCTTCAAAAATTTCGTCAAAACCTTTGCTTTTAAATTTTTGGAAGGTTCCGTCAAACTTTTCGCTAACCGGGTTAAGCAGCTGAAAGCAAAGTTGCTTATCATCTTCGCTCAACGCGTTGGTCATCATTCGCGCAACTTCAAGTACGCGTACTTTGGCTTTTCCAAGAGTTTCCTCTCCAAGGGCTGTTAACTTTAAACGCTTAATACGTTTATCATCAATATCTTCATACTCGGTTATCAGTTCGCGTTTCTTCAGCCTGTTAAGCATATTGGTACCACTCGATAGCTCGATTATATTATTATAGATAGCCTCAGATTTTATTGGGTTAACCTGGTTAAAAATGGTAACCAGTATACCAAACTCCTCTATCTGATCAAGCCCCGTACCTTCAAGCGCTTTGTTTGAATATACCATATGATACTTCCCTATCCGTCTTATCAAAATCATGAGCTTGCCGTTAATTCCAGGCCTTAACTGCCAGTCGGGCGTGGCTTTTTTCTCATCTGCTGCCTTAGCCATTAACTGATGCCGGAAGAAATCATCCAAATTACAACCGGGATTTTGCTCCTCATAATTGCCCCAAAGCTTAACCAATTCAACTGTTTTATTCACGTGTTATTTCCTTTTGGTATCAAATTTAAAAAAAACGCCTCCAATATTTGCTATTTACTTTCTTTTGGTATAATATTGTATTAATTTACTACCATATGGTATATTTTATAAATTTAATCAATCACAACAAATGAATACCTCAATCTTTTTACCGGCACTATTAATACTGCACCTAACAGGGCTAACTATAATGGCGGGCACCACCATTGTTGATTTTACAATATTTAAAACCTTTTGGAAGCATTTTGATGATGATACAGAAAAATCAAAAGGTATACTGGCGGGTACATCTAAGTCATCAACATTGATTGGTATAGGTGCCGCCCTGCTGGTTATAACAGGCGTTGGAATGATGGCCTTAACCCATGGCGTATTTGGCGAACAGCTATGGTTTAGAATAAAAATAGGAATTGTTTTGGTTCTGATGCTGAACGGGATTTTTTTTGGCAGAAAGCAAGGCGAAAAGTTACGAATGATTATGAATAACGACAGCGCCTATTTAACACAACAGGTTAGCCAAATTAAGGCAAACCTTAGTATCTTTTTTACAGTACAGCTGATACTGTTTTTCAGCATAGTTTTTTTAAGCGTTTTCAAATTTAGTTAATCGCCAAAAAAATGAAAAAGCAACAAAACACCCCTATTTATAGGTTAGTAATTGTAGGCGCAAACGGTGGCATTGGCAGGCAGTGTGTTGAACAAGCCCTTCACGCGGGGTACCTGGTTACCGCAATATTACGAAACCCGGCCAAATTAGCAATCGAGCACCCCAATCTGAAAAAAGTAAGCGGCGATGTTATGCAACCCGGCACATTTGAAAATCATTTTGAAAACCAGGATGCTGTGGTTTCGGCAATAGGTGTAGCCGGTGGTTTCGGATCAGATAAACCCACAACTTTGTATTCGCAGGGCAATGCCAATGTTTTAAAAGCGATGGAACAAAAAGGCATAAAACGCATATTCCTGATCTCGGCCAGTGCAATTGAAATAAGTCCGGTACTCCCATTTTATATCAGGCTTATTGAAAAACATGTAGTTCAAAAACTGCTGAAACACATGTATACCGATTTGCTTAAAATGGAGATTCTGATAAAAAACAGTAACATTAGCTGGACTATCATTAGGCCCCCGCAGCTTACAAACCAGACTGTTACCGGCGTATATCGCATAGCTATTAATGCATTTCTTAAAAACTGCCTCAAAATATCAAGGGCCGATGTTGCGCACTTTATCATCAATAACATTGCTAACCGGGATACTTACCAGGCAACAGTTGAAATTGGATATTAACATCGATCCTGTCGATGAAACAGAGAACATTGAATGAATGGGACTAAGATTTAAATAAAGTAAACCGAAAATATACTAATCGTTAACATAAATAAATGATACGGAAACTTAAAGCGCATTAATTAATTATTGAGATACAAATTCTTTTTCATGCAATTTAATCTTCATATGTAATCTGTTTAATACCAGTTGCCCAACCTGCTTACCTTCTTCTGTTCCAACTATGCAGGAATTTTTAAAATGTATGCCGCCATAGACGCGCGAAATACCCGCTTCCATTGCTGCTTCCCTAAAAGATTTAAAGCTACGGGGTGCTATTCCAAACTCAGTCTCTGATGTATCCCGGTAGGCAAAATTATCTCCGAATTGGCCGGTCAAAATCTCCGCTGCTGCTGCCGAGATTACAGCATGACCGCTTACATATTCAGGGAATGAGGGCGTTTGAATATAGGTTTTCCAGTCAGGGTCCAAGTATTTGGTTATTACAGTCTCGGGCCGAACTAAATTATATTTATACTTAAAATACCAGCAGTTGATAAATGCATCGAATAAAGCAATCGATGTTTCAGTATATGCACAAACTGTGCTGCTAAAATCGGCCTTGCACGTTTCTGAGGCTATCCCCACGATATTCATCCAATGCCCGCCCGGTGAGAACTTCTTAGTTCCGAAGGTAGCATGTCCGACAACGTTTAACTTAAAGGCATTATCATCCCAAAAATCAGCGATGTGTTTTTGCTCTTTGGTAAGATTTGTACCAATAGACTCTACATCTAATACGTCCTTATAAAACTGACTATTTATGTCCTTCATATCAAATAAAGGAGGTGGTGGCGGCGCCACTTGCGAAGCAGAATCGAGTATTAAAGGCCTGATCTCTCCCCAATGTGGTTCCAATGCTTGTGAATACATAGGTGGTGTAGGTACCCAACGCCCTTCTTTTTTTGTTACCGTGTATTTGTTGGCGGATCGTGTTTGTGCATAATGATCCGTTTTGCTCCATTTCATAATGTGCTTTGCAACTTCATTTGAATAATCAACCGAATGCTCAAATACATCAGAAGGCATTCCGCCATCTTTTGCTTTCTTTTTTAATGCATCGACATATTCATCCATACTCCCCTCAGGAAATGTAACCGCATTTCCTACATAACAAAACGCAAGCAGGGATGCAAAAGGGTAATCAATTTCAACATCCGGAGCAGGTTTTGGTGTACCTGTTAAATGCTTGATTTGACCTGCCAACGACCGGAATTTTTTAGGGTCTTGGGCGGATATTACCTCGTATGCGGCAATGTTAGCATATGCATAGTTACGTGAAGCGATAACCGGCGGGAAATTATTTTCAAGTATAATGGCATTTAACTTTTTTTCCGTAATACGGTACAATTCCGGATTATCAGTTATCCTTTGATAATCAGTTTTTTTGCAGGAACTAAGCAAAATGATAATCCCTGAAAGCCAAAGTAAAAAACGATTCATAGAAATTTATTAATTGTGATGCAGCATAGCTATTATATAAAACGGTGCTTTTTATTTCATTTGAATGACTGTTAGGTTAATTATTAAAATCAAAAACTTAAATATGTCGCTTATAAATTGCCTTTTTTCAACTCATCCACCGCATAGTGAGCCGCACGTGCGGTAAGCGCCATATAGGTGAGCGATGGGTTTTGACAAGCGCTTGAAGTCATGCAGGCCCCATCAGTTACAAACACATTTTGCGCGTCCCAAACCTGGTTGTGCGCGTTGAGTACCGATGTTTTTGGATCTTTACCCATACGTGCACTCCCCATCTCGTGAATGCCCTGGCCAATTGCATAATTTTTATCCCAGGTTGTGATATTCTTTACGCCGGCCGCTTCATACATTGCCACCAATTCTTTAATAATGTCCTTACGCATACTTAGCTCATTCTCTTTCAAACCCGCATCCATTGAAAGCACAGGCAGCCCCCACTTATCTTTCACATCTTTATTAAGCGTTATTTTGTTATCGTGATAGGGCAAAATTTCACCAAAACCTGTCGCTCCGATATGCCATGCACCAGGTTCTGTAAGTGCATCTTTAAAATCAGCGCCAATATTCATTTCCGCAACATCCCGGCTCCAGCCGTCCCTGCTGGCGCTTCCCTGATAACCGTAGCCGCGCAGGAAGTCTCTTTTATCACCAAACAAGTTCACAAAACGGGGAATATAAAAACCATTCGCTCTGCGGCCAAAATAGTATTTGTCTTCGAAGCCTTCTATTGTTCCTTGTGCGCCGAGCATATAATGATGATCCATAATATTATGTCCTAATTCGCCGCTGCTACTGCCCAATCCGCCGTGCCATACATCTGTTGCGGTATTCATCAAAACCCATGCACTGTTCAGTGCAGAAGCATTCAGGAATACAATTTTTGAATAAAATTCATAGGTTTTATTCGTTTCGCCATCCAGCACCTCAACACCCGTCGCTTTGCTGGTGTCTTTATCGTACAAAATTTTGGTTACGATTGACCATGGCCTCACGGTAAGGTTACCCGTTGCCATTGCTGCGGGCAGCGTTGAAGATTGTGTACTGAAATAGCCGCCAAATGGGCAACCCTCCCAGCACCGGTTTCTAAACTGACACTGCGTTCTTGCCTGGATAGGCGCGGTAAGATTGGCCACGCGGCCTATAAACATGTGGCGCTGCCCCTTGTAAAAAGCTTTTATTCTTGATGCCACATCTCTTTCCACACAATTTAGTTGCATAGGCGGCAAGTAGTGTCCATCGGGTAAATGAGGCAGGCCCTCCGTCGATCCACTTATTCCGGCAAATTTTTCTACATAGTCATACCATGGCGCCAGTTCTTTATAACGAATAGGCCAATCAACAGCAATACCATCTTTTGCATTAGCTTCAAAATCAAAATCGCTCCACCGGTAGCTTTGCCGCCCCCATAAAGTAGACCTTCCGCCTAACTGATATGAACGCCACCACGTAAACGGTTTAACTTCCACATAGGGACAATCTTTTTCATTTACCCATGACTTCATCAGGGGTTCCTGGGCCGCAGTCCCATACATGGCCCAATCCCGGGATATAACAGGGTTATCCGTTTTCTGCTGTAAGGTAGCGTTGCCCCGGTGTTCAAATTCCCATGGATCTTTTGTAGCGGTAACATAATCCTTTATATGCTCATAATTACGGCCGCGTTCAAGCATTAATACTTTCAGGCCTTTTTCGGTTAATTCCTTTGCAGCCCATCCGCCGCTAATCCCCGAGCCGATTACAATAGCATCGTAGGTGTTTTGAATTTTAGCTTTGGTATTTACGTTCAATGAATCTATTGGCATTTGACTATATTTAGATTTATGGCATTCGGTTAAATTATAGTTCGGCAATTTCTATTTTTCGGTAATAAATTTCTGCTTCTTCGGATTGTATAATTATCCGCTCATCATTCAACGATGGTAATTCGGTTGTATTTTACTACCACCCTATTTACAATGCAGGTAATTTTATTTTATCACTATTCTCTATACTGTATTCCATTTACTCGTTTTTTATCCCGAGCCTTTACCAGTACCTCTGTTTTATCATTATTTTTAGCTACGATCAGCAGCTTATTGTTTCCGGCTTTAATCTCTTTTATATCACGTACCGCCCCTTTTATTACGATGCCGCTTACCTGAGGCTTAACTGCCGTAAAGCCACCTTTCCCATCTCCTTTAAGCAGCAATCCATAGCTGGCATCGTAGATTCCTGCTTCCGGTTTTGACTGGTAAAAGTTGCCTCCCAGCACAATGTCCTTTTTTCCATCCCCGTCATAGTCTTTCACCACCAGCCCAAAAACCGTCGAAAACTGCGCCTCCACCGGCAATGGCTTCATCAGGAACTTGCCGTTCCGCTTATTCAGCAGCACACTGCTCCGCATTTCGCAGGCATCCAGCTTAACCATCTTTTGTAACAGGTCCCTGCCAAATATATCTTCCATCGTTTGTTCCTTGTACTGGGCATACCGCAGGTATTTCTTCTTCAGATAAGGAAGTTCGCCTACCAGGTCGTGCCTCAGTACCATCGGGTATTGTTTGTCGCCGTTATAGGTGCATACTATATCTTCTATGCTGCCCGTGCCGCTAAAGTCCCCCACATACATGCTTACCGGCTTCGCTCGGGTTGCCTTAAACCTGGAGTTTAGCCCGTGATTGCCGGCTACTATATCCGGGTAACCATCGCCGTCTATGTCTGCAATCTCCAGGCGGTTCCACCACCCATTACTCCACTCCAGGCCCGCTTCGCGCGTTACTTCCTTTAAACGCCCACCTTCATTATGGAATATCCGGATCGGCATATACTCCCCGCAGGTTACCAGGTCTGGTTTTCCGTCACGGTCATAATCAAACCATTTGGCATCCGTAACCATACCCAATTCCGTTAAGCCCGGGGCCCTCTCGTCGGTTACATCTGTAAAAAAGCCTTTGCCATTGTTCTGCAGGAGATAACCCTTGCACGGGTAGCCATATTCACCCGGCTTTAACCGCACTCCAACAAACAGGTCCTGGTCCCCGTCCCCGTCAACATCTGCTGCCGTTACGCAGGAGCTGCTCTCAAACTGAAATGACGGCAGCACCTGTTGCGATTTGCTGAAATTACCCTTCCCATCATTGATATATAGCCGGTCGATCAGATCCGTCGAGTTAGCCGAGAACTCATTGCCTCCGCTGCATACATACAGGTCCTGGTCCCCGTCGCCATCCGCGTCGAAAAACAAACAGTCTGTATCTTCACTGGCCTTATCCTGCTCAAACAGCTTTTCGTTGCTCCGTTTAAAACGACCCGCCCGGGTTTGGATATATAATGCGCCTGGCTGATCTTTGGCCCCGCAGATATAGAAGTCTTCCAAACCATCGCCGTTGACATCGCCTTTACCTATCCGCGGACCATCCGCCGAATGCATCTGGAAGATCAGCTTTTCCCTGTCAAAATCTATAAAGTCATTTTCCTTGTGCACAAAGTCTATCCCATGGTTATCTGTACTCTGCTCAAACACCGGCTTTGCACCGGCTGCCCCCCTCACCGCTTTCCCGGGCAGTCCTGATTCAACCTCCTTTACCGTGATGGTTTGGTTCGTTTTTACTCCTTTTAATACTTTCTGCTTACCGCAAGGCCATTTTACCACTATCGAATCGATCTCCTTTATTTTACCCAACCCGAAATTCAACCGGGTGTCTACGCTCGATTCAAATCCCCGAGACGGAACCTGCTCCTGGTAGTTTAAGGTATGATTATAGTATAACGTTACCTGCGCCCCTACGCCAAAGCGGTTCTTCCCCTCGCCCTGCAATACTACTTTCAAATATTTATTCGCCGGCTCCAGCTTCCTGCTGTTGTTTCGGTAGATAAAGGCCGGCATATTTACATTGTTCACCACCAGGTCAAGCGCCCCATCATTATTTAAATCACCATACGCCGAGCCATTCGAAAAACCCGGATCTCCAAGTCCCCATTCGGCTGCCTTATTGGTAAATGTCAGGTCCCCATTGTTACGGTAGGCGTAGTTAGGCACAGCCTCCGAGGGCATACTATCTATTAGCTTCTTGTAATTTATGCCTTTATTTGTCCAAACACTTCCCATCACGTTCCGATCGGATAAACGTTGAATATAGTCCTGGTTTGTTAAGTCCTTATAAATACCGTTAGCGATAAAAACATCTTTGAATCCATCATTGTCAAGGTCAGTGATCAACGCTCCCCAGCTCCAATCGGTTGCATGAACACCTGCAAGCCGGCCTATCTCGCTAAAAGTTCCGTTGCCATTATTTAATTGGAGCGTGTTCCTGGTAAACTGGTGATAATAATCATATCTTAAATCAAGCTGGTATTTATCCCAGTTTTCAAAAGTGGTATTTGTTTTAAGCCTTGATTCTGATGCCGGAAGCATATCCGTCACAAAAATATCAGGATGTGCATCGTTGTTGATGTCGGCCAGGTCGGCCCCCATTGATGCATTACTAATGCTTTTCATCTGATCCTCAAGCGATTCTTTAAAGGTACCGTTGTGATTATTGATGTACAGGTAATCACGTTCAAAAAAATCGTTGGAAACATAGATGTCGTCCCAGCCATCCCCATTTACATCTCCCACACTTACCCCCAAACCAAAACCAATCACACTACCATAAATACCGGCCTGTTCACTCACATCGATAAAATGGCCGCCATCATTCCTGAATAATTTTTGCCCACCTAATAAATCTCTTTTATTCCGTTCATTATTCTGAATATTAAAGCTACCGATTGCCTTAAAAGAATTGCTTAACATAAAGAGATCCAGGTCTCCGTCATGATCATAATCAAAGAAAACAGCGTGGGTTGAGTATCCATTTACGCCAATTCCATATTCCTTTGCCCTTTCGGTAAAGGTGAGATTACCGTTGTTGATGTATAATTCATTCTGCTTATGATCGCCTTTAACATCGCCATTATTGCAAACATAAATATCTAACAATCCATCACCATTAACATCGGCCATAGTAACACCGGTAGACCATCTGCCGAGCTTAGTGATTCCGGCTTTCCCGGTTATGTCTTCAAACTGAAAATTGCCTTTGTTTAAATAGAGGTGACTGGGCACCATGTTACCTACCAAAAAAATATCCGGTAATCCGTCATTATTGATATCCCCTATTGCTACACCGCCACCGTTATAAAAATTACGGTAAGTAAAAATATTGAAATTAGCATCATACGATAATTGGTTAACAAAATCGATATGCGTTTCATTGGAATTTAAAAGTTCAAAAAGCTTATTACCGCCTCCGCTTTGCTTTTTTTGGCAACTGGTTAAAGCCAATAAAAAGAACACAAAACAGTATCTGATGCTAAAAACATCATGAATAGTTTTTTCTGTCAAAAAAGTAAAATTCACCTTATTTTTTTTCATCTGTCAGTAAATCAGTGTAATCTACTTTTACGTGGGCGTCATCATATTTCCCGATGATAATTCTGCGATTACCATCTACCTGCACAAAAATCGTCCCTTTAGCCGGGTCCGTTATACGGATAAAATCCTTTTCCTTATACCATTTTTTCAGCATACTTAATACATCCAACTGCAAGCTATCAGCAAACATTTGTTTATTCCAAGGGGCGAAAGCATCGTAACTAAAACTCACTCTCATTTTGCTAATCTTACCTTGCCGAAAATCAGGGTAGAAATTCATGGAAGCCGGATATTTTAATTCCTTATTTAGTTTATATAAAACTGTTGTATTGCCGGGGCCTGCAAAAAAAATCCCTTTTTTATTCATTTCCCAACAATGGGTGTAAAACTCTTTTGAGGTCATCCCTAATTTTATTCCCTGAAACAGGCTATCTCTCCGCACCCCCCGCGAAAGTTCACTCGCTACTACGTTTTCATACTTTCTGTCGTCTGAATTACAAGAAAACACGGAAATGAGGCATAAAACAACCAGGGTCCCTTTAAAATATCTCATAGTTAACCACCATCTTATTTAAAACTTAACACCTCTGTTTTATCATTATTTTTAGCTACAATCAGCAGCTTATTGTTTCCGGCTTTAATCTCTTTCATATCACGTACGGCCCCTTTTATTACGATGCCGCTTACCTGAGGCTTAACTGCCGTAAAGCCACCTTTCCCATCTCCTTTAAGCAGCAATCCATAGCTGGCATCGTAGATCCCTGCTTCCGGTTTTGACTGGTAAAAGTTGCCTCCCAGCACAATGTCCTTTTTTCCATCCCCATCATAGTCTTTCACCACCAACCCAAAAACCGTCGAAAACTGCGCCTCTACCGGCAATGGCTTCATCAGGAACTTGCCGTTCCGCTTATTCAGCAGCACACTGCTCCGCATTTCGCAGGCATCCAGCTTAACCATCTTTTGTAACAGTTCCCTGCCAAATATATCTTCCATCGTTTGTTCCTTGTACTGGGCGTACCGCAGGTATTTCTTCTTCAGATAAGGAAGTTCGCCCACCAGGTCATGCCTCAGCACCATCGGGTATTGTTTGTCGCCGTTATAGGTGCATACTATATCTTCTATGCTGCCCGTGCCGCTAAAGTCCCCTACATACATACTTACCGGCTTCGCTCTGCTTGCCTTAAACCTGGAGTTTAGCCCGTGATTGCCGGCTACTATATCCGGGGAACCATCGCCGTCTATGTCTGCAATCTCCAGGCGGTTCCACCACCCCTTACTCCACTCCAGCCCCGCTTCGCGCGTTACTTCCTTTAAACGCCCACCTTCATTATGGAATATCCGGATCGGCATATACTCTCCGCAGGCCACCAGGTCCGGTTTTCCGTCACGGTCATAATCAAACCATTTGGCATCGGTAACCATACCCAATTCCGTTAAGCCCGGGGCCCTCTCCTCAGTTACATCTGTAAAAAAGCCTTTGCCATTGTTCTGCAGGAGATAGCCTTTGCATGGGTAGCCATATTCACCCGGCTTTAAACGCACACCAACAAACAGGTCCTGGTCCCCGTCCCCGTCAACATCTGCTGCCGTTACGCAGGAGCTGCTCTCAAACTGAAATGACGGCAGCACCTGTTGCGATTTGCTGAAATTACCCTTCCCATCATTGATATATAGCCGGTCGATCAGATCCGTCGAGTTAGCCGAGAACTCATTGCCTCCGCTGCATACATACAGGTCCTGGTCCCCGTCGCCATCCGCGTCGAAAAACAAACAGTCTGTATCTTCACTGGCCTTATCCTGCTCAAACAGCTTTTCGTTGCTCCGTTTAAAACGACCCGCCCGGGTTTGGATATATAATGCGCCTGGCTGATCTTTGGCCCCGCAGATATAGAAGTCTTCCAAACCATCGCCGTTGACATCGCCTTTACCTATCCGCGGACCATCCGCCGAATGCATCTGGAAGATCAGCTTTTCCCTGTCAAAATCTATAAAGTCATTTTCCTTGTGCACAAAGTCTATCCCATGGTTATCTGTACTCTGCTCAAACACCGGCTTTGCACCGGCTGCCCCCCTCACCGCTTTCCCGGGCAGTCCTGATTCAACCTCCTTTACCGTGATGGTTTGGTTCGTTTTTACTCCTTTTAATACTTTCTGCTTACCGCAAGGCCATTTTACTACTATCGAATCGATCTCCTTTATTTTACCCAACCCGAAATTCAACCGGGTGTCTACGCTCGATTCAAATCCCCGCGACGGAACCTGCTCCTGGTAGTTTAAGGTATGATTATAGTATAACGTTACCTGCGCCCCTACGCCAAAGCGGTTCTTCCCCTCGCCCTGCAATACTACTTTCAAATATTTATTCGCCGGCTCCAGCTTCCTGCTGTTGTTTCGGTAGATAAAGGCCGGCATATTTACATTGTTCACCACCAAATCCAGCGCCCCATCATTATTTAAATCACCATATGCCGAACCATTCGAAAAACCCGGGTCACCAAGACCCCATTCGGCTGCCTTATTGGTAAAGGTCAGGTCGCCATTGTTACGGTACGCATAGTTAGGCACAGCCTCCGATGGCATACTATCTATCAGCTTCTTAATTACCTCCTTCTCACTACCCATCATTTTTCTTACTTGTATCGGGTTAGCCATAAATTGGATATAATCCTGATCGGTTAGGTCTTTATAAATACCGTTGCTAACGAAAATGTCTTTAAAGCCATCATTATCCATATCCGAGATCAGCGCGCCCCAACTCCAGTCGGTTGCATGAACCCCCGAAAGCCGGCCTATCTCGCTGAAGTTTATCTTATTTTGGGCCAAGTTTTTATTCATAGCCGGGCCCTGGTTCAGCTGCAAAACATTGCGAAGGAATTGCTGATAATATCCATTTTGCAGGTCGGACTGATACTTATCCCAGTTTTCAAACGCTGTTTTTGTTTTTAACCTTGATTCCGGTTCAGGAAGCATATCAGTCACATAAATATCAGGATAGCCGTCATTATTGATGTCGGCTATGTCAGCTCCCATTGAGTTTTGGCTTAGTTCCCTAATAGCGTCGGTAAGGCACTCTTTAAAGGTACCGTTGTGATTATTAATGTACAGGTAATCGCGTTCAAAAAAATCGTTGGAAACATAGATATCGTCCCAGCCATCCCCGTTCACATCAGAAATAGTTACACCTAAGCCAAAACCAATTTTGCTGCTGTATATTCCTGCTTGTTGGGTCACGTCTGTAAAATGACCTCCGTCGTTACGATATAACTTATTCCCACCCAGGGGATCGGGAGTATTGCGCTGATCTTTGATTAAATCATAGTTCCCTACCGAACGAAACGAATTATTAAGAAGGTAGCAATCCAGATCCCCGTCGTGATCGTAATCAAAGAAAACAGCATGAGTACACAAGCCTTTATTATTTAACCCATATTCGGCCGCTTTTTCGGTGAATGTCAGGTTACCATTATTAATGAACAACTGATTACTTCTGTTTTTTCCGGAAAAATCGCCCGACTTACATATATAAATATCCAGCAACCCATCGCCATTAACATCTGCAAAGGTAACGCCCGTTGACCAGACACCTGCCGAAGAAAGTCCGGCCTTATCGGTTATATCTTCAAACTGAAAGTTGCCTTTGTTTAAATAGAGTCTGTTTGATTTTTGATTTCCGCAAAGGAAAACATCCGGCAAGCCGTCATTATTAATATCTCCAATACCAACACCCCCACCGTTATAAAAATTACGGTAGGTATAAACATTCAATTGTTCGGTATATTTAACATCATTGGCAAAAGTTATTCCCGTGGATGATGAAGGAAGCAGTGAAAAAAGTTTGTTGCCTTCGTCTTTTTTAGGCTCGATGGGATTGCAGCCCATCAAAAATAAAAATGCAAAAAACGGTACCTGCCGAATATAGCTGGCCTCTGTGCATGAAGCATATATCTTTGCCGCCATAACGGAACGCCAAAAGGCTGTGAAAAATAAAATGACCTTTGGGGAGCTACGTTTTATTGGAGAATAAACCAATAATACAATTGGCTCAGGAATAATATTAAGTACCCGTTTAATCATTCACTTTATATAAAATAAGTTCCTTTTAACCTTGTTCAAATATTGCAGCCGTCGCAATTTCTAAACCTGATGGGTTGACAACAACTCAATCAAAACAGCAAAACACAATCAACTAATAATCAAACATTTAAATCAACATTCAGGTCAATTAGGTAAACCCGTGGTATTTAATGAGGAAAGCAAGTAATAAATCACTTGCTTTCCTTAAAAGAGCACCTTTGCCAAACTCAAAGCATTTTATCAATACCCGGGGTTTTGTTTCAGGTTTGGATTTGCATTAATTTGAGGTTCGGGTACCGGAAAAATATTAACGTGAGCATCCGGATCAGCCGGGTGGAAACGGTACGCGTCATTATAAACACCAAAACGGATCATATCCTGCCTTCTGTAACTTTCTGCGAACATTTCCCGGCCGCGCTCTGCTAAAAATATTAAAGGAGTTAAACTGGTGAATGGTGCAACCCCTCCATGTACTGTTCGGATTTGATTAACCAAGGCAAGCGTAACCGGGTCGTTCCAATTGCCACTTTTTCTGGCTAATAATTCGGCCTTCATCAGCAAAATATCGGCGTATCTATAAATTGCCAAATCATTATCCAAACTTGACTGCATACCTTTATAAAATTGCCATTTACCAATACGAGCACCCGCCTGTCTCCAGGCATTGGGCTGCAGTTCGTTAATGTAAGGGGTAAAGGTAATAGGCGGACCATTAGGATCCGTCACATCTGCACCGCCGTCCGTTAAGGGGGTTACCCCATCAGCCTGATACTGCGGGCCAACCAGGAAATTATTCAGCATCCTCTTATCGAGGGTACCGGTAGTAGGTGTACCTTTGGGGTCAAGGCCTACAACTGTTCCCTGCGGGCCCGGATTTTGCGCCGGGTCGATATAGGATTGATAAAACTCCTGTACCGAAGCAAATCCATTCCATGGCTGGTTATTCATTTGATAAGTATTCTGGCTTTGCAAGTGCAAGGTCTCCATATTCATGTTAAAACCGCCCGCTTTAACCCCATCAAACGGTATCGCCCAAATAGACTCGGTTGAGCCGGTATTATTCCTTGAAAAGTTATCGGCGTAATTATTCATCAGCGTATACTTTCCGGAATTAATAATTACGTCACATGCGGCTAATGCTTTATCATATTGTTGGGTTCCGGTATAGGTTTGGGCATTTAAATATAACTTGGCCAAAGTTGCTTCAGCAACGTAATAAGTAACACGGCCATAGTATGGGCCATCGCCTGTGCCTATTTTGGGTAGTTTTTCAATATTTGCCAGTAATTCTGATTCAATAAAAGCGTAAACCTCGGCCCGACTTTTGGTTGCAGGGGGTTTGGTATCCGAAAAATCGGTGGTGATAGGCACGTTGCCAAACAAATCAAGCAGCCAGTAGTAGTAAATGGCCCTTAAACATTTTAATTCTGCTACATAAGTAGCAGCAGTTGGTGATTTACTTACAGCCAGGGCGGCTAAAATTTTGTTACAAGTGGTAACCCCGCCGAAACCAAGGCTCCAGCCATTAGCTGGTTGTGAATCGGTGCTGTTGGTTTTATGTGTTTTTAAACGTACCCAGTGGCCACCGTCACCCCAATCCGCGCCCCGTGTTGGTACAACAACTTCGTCGGTAGTAACCTCATTTAAGTTAAAGAAAGCACCGTTATAACCATAAATAGAAGAATATGCAGCGCCCACAGCGGCCGCCAGTTGCTTATCTGTTTTATAAAAACTATCCTCAGTTACCTGATCGTAGAGCAATGCTTTTTCATCCAGCTTTGTACATGAAGCCGCAGCAAGAAACACCAGCAACGAATATCTTGTTAATGATTTATGTTTCATAATTTGTATATATTAAACTTTGAAATACCTTAATTAAAATCCCAAATTAACGCCGAGGGTAAATGACCTTGTATAAACCCATGTCTCCCTACGGTCGATACCCGGAGCTAACACATTTCCGGAGTCAGCGTACCTAACCTCCGGGTCAACACCTGTATAACCGGTAATAGTGAAAAGGTTCTGGCCCGAAATATAGGCTCTCAAACTGCTAATCATCCCCGGTTTACTGCTCTTGGCAATCTTGAAAGTATAGCCAAACGTTGCGTTATCCAGTTTCAGGAAAGATGCTTTTTCAACGTCATAACTGCTGTATGCGGCACCATCGGTAACTTTGGGATTGAAATATTTGGTATTTACTATATTGTAGCTGGTTGCAACATTTGGATTTTCATAAAACGCGCGGTAAGTATTGATTAACTGATGACCGATAGATGAGCGAAGGAAAAAGTTAAAATCGAACTGTTTGTATCTAAAGGCGTTGGTAATCCCAAATTCAAATTTAGGTAAGCCATTACCAATAACCTGGCGTGGTGCATTTGCCAACCCAACAGTGCCGCCTTTACCGTCAGAGTACTGGTATACGCCATTTGCGTCAACACCTACATATTTGGGGCCGTAAAGTATCCCGATAGGCTGACCTTCAACCGCCCTCGTTAACTGCGTGGCTTCCTGGCCAGGAGTGCCCAGGTTGGTGGCCCCTACGTACGAACCTTTTAAAGCGTCAATCAGCTTTGTTAAAACTACGTGGTAACTTGAAATATTGCCACCGGTCGTCCAACTGAAGTCAGGTGTTTTGATAGCTTCATAGCTTAAAGCTAATTCCACACCCGAGTTACTCAATTCGCCAATATTTTCCCAGGTGTTGTTGAATAACGCCGGCGGCGAAGGCACCGTAACGTCAAAAATCAAATCGGTAGTTTTCCGGTTAAAATAGTCAAAGGTACCGGTTAACCTTCCGTTTAACAGTGAAAAGTCTAAACCGATATCTGTTTCAGCTTTTTTCTCCCATTTCAGACCTGGGTTAGGGTTCCTGGTGCCACTGTAGGTACTCAGGTATACACCATTGCCCGCATAATAGGTACCGCCGCTATTTGATAAAGTAGACAATGAAAGATACGGAAACGGTGGTAATGCCCCGGTAACACCATAGCTGCCACGCAATTTAAGGTTACTTATACTTTGAATCTTTAACACTCTGCTCAAATCAAAACCTGCACTAACAGCAGGAAAAAAGCCCCATTTGTTATTTACACCAAACTCAGTTGAACCGTCTCTTCTTAAACTGGCGGAAAGGAAAGCGATATTATCATAGTTTAAGTTTACCCGTCCGAAAAACGAGATCAGCTTGTTCTCATTTTTATAACTTTCAACTACGCCTATACCATTTTTAAAGTCGAGAGCTGCAGCAAAATTCTGACCCGAGGCATCAGTTACAAAATTACCGCCCTGGGCATCAAATCCCTGGTAGAAGAAATCCTGATACGAATATCCGGCGACAGCAGCAATCTCCAGTTTATGTATTGTTTTGTCATATGACAAGGTACTTTCAAGCAAACTGTTTTCAGATTCATCATCAAATTTTGCAGAAATACCCGAACGGCTAAAACCACTGCCCAGCGGGAAGCCCCTGGAAATAAAGGCTGTAGTTGGCGAGTACTCTGAATGATAAATGCTTGTTGTTTGTTTAAAATATTTAGTAGCAAACTTCAATCCTTTAGTTAGCTCATACGTCGCGGTTCCGCCAATATTAAATTTCTTATTCCGCGCTTCGTTAGTATTTTGCACCAACATGGCCACCGGATTTGAATAATCAACGAAGTTGGATTCAAAAAAACCACCGCCGGTTAAATCATATAAAGGATCTGTAGAATGCACCGGTGCTGTAGGGTTAAAAATGGTAGCATATTTGAAAGCATCGGGAAAACCAAATTGTGAATTTCTGTTAGTAGTATTTATGTTTAAATTAAGAACCAATTTGTTATCCAAAGCCTTGTGCGTGATGTTCAAACGGCCATTTAACTGCTGAAAACCAGTTCTGATTGCAACACCCTGACTATTGCGATAATTTAAAGTTGCGTCATAAACAGTACGTTCATCACCTCCCGAAATACCTAAATTATGTACATGTGAAAAAGCCGAACGGGTTATTTCTTTATTCCAATCCGTAGAAGAGCCATAGTTTGTTCCTTTGCCAAGTGCAACAAACTCGGCGGCCGTCATATGCTTGGTAAATTTAGCAGGTGTTTCTTCAGTACCGGAAACGTTATAAGTAAGCTTTGACATGCCTCTCTTTCCTGCGATGGTTGTTATAATGATAACGCCGGCCGAACCGCGTGTACCATAAATGGCAGCGGCCGAACCGTCCTTCAGTACGTCAATACTTTTTATATCATTTGGATCAACTGTATTAATATCAGCCCCCACCTGGCCATCAAGCACTATTAGCGGCTGTGTGTTAGCTCCTAAAGTAGAAAGTCCCCTTAACCTGATGGCAAAACCACCGTTTGGGTCGCCACCGGGGCGTGCGATAGAAAGACCGGCTACTTTACCTTGTAATAACTGTGCAACATCACTGATATTACCTTTATTAAATTGTGCTGCACTTACAGAGGTAATTGCGCTGGTTACTTCCCGCTTTTTCTGGGTTCCGTAACCAGTTACAACAACTTCGTCCAGGCCATTTGTACTTTCCGTTAACACTACATTAATTACACTTTGCTGATCCTCTCCTAATGCTAATGTCTTTGTTACCGATTTAAAACCGACAAAAGTAAAAGTAAGCGTATAGTTGCCTGCCGGTAAATTAGCGAAGCTATAGTTGCCGTTAACGTCTGTTGCTTTATTTAATGAAATTGCGCCATCCAGCTTTACCGTAACACCCGCTAACGGACTCTCCTTTGAATCAGTCACCGTTCCTTTAATTATGCCTTTGGATGCCACTATATCAGTAGTGACATCTGCTTTTTCACCGGTTGCCGCTTTATCCTGATTTGATTTTGTAATTAATATCTGGTCATCAATCTGTCTGAATTTGAGTAAAGTGTTAGACAAAATGGCCTTCAGAACTACTGCTATCGATTTATTACTGGCAGCAATATCCAGGTTGAGAATATCTTTCACATCATCATTGCGATACATAAAATGAAAACTGCTTTGTGATTCGATTTTATGAAAAGCTTTTACAAGTGATTCATTCTTGAGTGTAAGACTCACCGCTACCTGGTCAATTGTCTGACTCTTTACAGGGGCTGCTGAAAATACAGGAATTGAAGTAGCTAATATGAATATTGAAATTATCCCGATTCTCATACACTGTTTAAAATTTAAGTCAATTAGCAGATGAAATCTAAGCGGGTATTTAACAAAATGCCGCGGTTCTGCCAGAATTATGGAAAAATTCATAATTTAGTTTGTTTTAAGTGATTAATGTCTTCGATTGAATGTTAAAATTTAAAACACCCGGCTAATACAATCGATTGCAGTCGAATAGCGTTAGCGACCCTCTGAGGTTATTTCCCCGGAAATGGTTCAGAGGGTTTTTTATGCCGGAGAACTATCCGGACTTCTTTTAAACAGGATCTGTTTGTGATTTTTGAGGTACTTTTTCTTCATATGCTTTAAGTTTAATTGGTTTGAGATTTAGTGGTGATGGTTATGGTAGTCTTTGCTTTATCGTACGAATAAAGGGCGTCATTGAACTCACAAATGCTTTTTAATGCCTGATCCAGGTTCGCAGATTTATTGAAAGTAGAGGTGAAGTGTTTTGAGCGAACCAACTGATCTGTAAATAATATCTTAACCTTAAACCGGTCTTCCAATACTTTGGCTGCTTCCCCAAAAGTTACGTCTTCAAAATACAAATCATCCTTCGCCGTCCAGATTGTGTAATTTTTTGCATTGATGTTGGTTTGCATTGAAATAGATTTTTGCCGGTCAAAGGTGATCTGCTGATTAGGAACAATAATACCCAGGAGCCTGTTATTATTGCTGACTTTTACCTTGCCTCTGGTAACGGTGACTGTTATGGTTTTATCACCGGGCACTGCTTTTACATCAAATGCAGTACCCAATACGGTTGTTTTTATTTTACCGGTGTGTACAACAAAAGGTTTTAAGTTGTTGTGCTTTATGTCGAAAAAGGCTTCACCGGTAAGATATACTTCGCGTTTTGCAAGGCCGTCAAATGATGAAGCATAACTAAGTTTGCTACCATAGCTGAGTATTACCCTGCTTCCGTCAGGGAGTACCAGAAACAGGTTAGGTTTTGGTCGATGGGCCGAGTATGACTGGGGTGATTTAACAACCGGTTTATTGTGTAAAAATAAATATCCTATGCCGCAAACTCCAATGATTGCCGCGGCGGCAGCTATTTTGATGCCCCAAGTCTTCAGGCGTATTACTTTTTTATCAGCCCCGGCGTGTTTATCGATGCTTTCCCAAATTGAGGCATTTATTTCTTCCCTGATTTCCTTCTTCTGCTCATCGCTCAATAGAGAAATAATATCTGGCTCAGCAGAAAACAACTCGTAATATTTAACTAAAAATTGCTGTTCTTCATCTGTTGCTTCATTATTGAGATATTTATGCAACAGTTCAAGAAAATATTGCTTGTCCATTTAAAACAGGTTGTACTATTGATTATAGATATGACCTATAAACAAACAAAAGTCCCACTCTGCTAAAAAATTTATTTTTTACAGACTTAATCAGCTTATCGCCCAAAATAAAATGATCAATAAAGAAAGGAAGGGCAATAATGACACTTTCAATTTTTCAATAGCTTTTCCCAGCTGATTTTGAACTGTTTTTCTTGTGAGACCCAATTGTGCCGCGATTTCTTTGGTTGGTAAATCGTTTTGATAATGAAGGCGGAAAATAATTTGCCTTTTGGGAGGAAGCGTATTTAAAAGTGCTTCATAAGATATTAAAAACTCTTTCCAAAGCAAATTGCCGTCAGCTTGTTGACAAGATGCAGGCAGGTCATCAATGACATCAAAGAATGGATGAATAATTTTCTGCTTTTCAACCAGTTTAAACACCTTATTACGTATGGATACCGTTAAATAAGCCGGTAGATTATGAATACGGAGACTTTCTTTTTTGAGCCAAATATGGGTAAATACTTCCTGGACTATATCTTTTGCCTGATCCGAATCCTTTAAACGTTTATAAGCTTCAGAATAGGCGTTCCCCCAATGCTTTTCATATAATAAATTAAATGCATGTTGACTGCCCTGTTCTATTTGCTGCAATAATAAAACGTCGTCATTATGATTTAACTCAATTGGCTTCATTATTAATTTTAATGTTTATAACAGTTACAGTCCGTCTTCATTGAAAACAACTAATTCGTTTACCAGTCAATAAAAATTCAATGTGTAGGGAACTATAATTAGGTTCTAATTGTATTACTAATCTAAATCAATTAAATCAATAATCAAACAAAAACTTAAATTAATTGTTAAAAAAACATTCATTTCAGACTCCATGAATATACCGAAAAAATAAATATTAACCTTAGATCCCTAAATATATAAGAGTTTTTTATAAGGCATTCAGTACAACTTTAAGTGTTACTTTAACATAAAAAAAGCAGATTGGAATTTAAGAGTTGCTTTATCCTCTTGTTAAAAATACGGTTATCTGCTAAAAATAAGCCCGGCGCCCAGGTACCTATTAAGTCTAAGCAATAGCAATGTGTGCATTATAACAAAAGTTGCGAATGAACTTGATGTTATTTCTGATTTACAACGGTTTAGTCAATAAATAACCACAGGTGTCCGGCGCATGTCAATTAAAACAGTGTCGTGGTAATCCCGCCTGCGGTAAAGAGTTTACGCAGTTTATTGCCCCCTGCGCTGTAAACATAAACTACCGTGCTGCCGTCGTTTTTGGTGATCGTTTGCGGCAGGTTCAGCATATTGTAGCTGATGCTGCTGATCCCCTGTAAAGTTGCTGTTTAACTTTTAAAAGTGTGAACACTTTGTATTTTCCATTAAACTATCATGGGCGTAGCCGGTTCGGATTATCATAACCATAATAGAATATTGGCTTACCTATTTACAACAAAATCCCGGATGAAATCAGCATCCGGGATTTGCATGTGCAATACTTTGCAAACGGGCCACAAGCCAGAGGCTTGCGGCAGCGAAAACGGTCAAGTAGGCAAGGGCGTTTCAGCCCAAGCCTCTCATAGAACCGTACGTGATACTCTCGCATCATACGGCTCTTATTATACCATCAAACGTGTTTAAAAACTGTCCAGTAGTAAAACATTGTTGGATAACTTCTTTTCAGATATTTTATCCATTGGTGTGCTTTGATGTAACTGCCTTTAAACTTCTTGTACTTGTTTAGTACCCATTTTGCCAGCCGTAACTCGAAGTACCGCATCAATCGTTGCAACTCCCACAACCTAAACTTTCCATAGTATCGGATGATTCCCACCATCTGCGGGTTTACCTGATTCGCTATATCCTGTATCGTTAAATTGCTTCGCTGATGCAGATTAAGTTGTTTCCAGCCTTCGACTATTCGCGTTTGCGACTTTTGACTGATGGCACATCCATATCCCAGAAATAAGCCACCACTATTGGATGGCAGCGTCCTGGGTTTGAATGTAAACCCCAGAAAATCGAATTTCTTCCCATAGTCTTTCTTCTTTGGGCGTCGATAGTTCTGGCAGTATACCACTTTCGTCTTTTCTTCGCTTAATCGCAGTTTACACTCCGTTAGCCGCTCCCGGATTGCTTCGAGCATTTGTTTTGTTTCTTCTTCTGTCCGGCAATGAATTATTATGTCGTCCGCGTAGCGTACAAATGCTATCTCCGGATAGCGTTTGGCAAGCCATTTATCCAGCACATAGTGTAGAAACAGGTTGGCCAGTAAAGGACTTATTACTCCACCTTGCGGTGTGCCTCTACCTTCTTTTTGAATAAGGGTTCCATCTGACTGCTGTGCCGGGCTTTCCAGCCACCGCCTGATGTACATCTTTACCCATTTCTCCGGCACATGGCGCGCCACTCCTTTCATTAATAACTCATGGTCTACCTCATCAAAGAAACTTTTGATGTCCATGTCTATTACCCATGCATACTGTCGTACGTTTTCCTGTACTGCCGTTAATGCCTGATGGGCGCTCTTCAATGGCCGGTAGCCATATGAGTTGTCCTGAAATTGCGCTTCTAAGCGGGGTTCTAAGTAATCCTTCACCACCTGCTGGGCAATACGGTCGCTTACGGTGGGTATCCCCAATATCCGCTTCTTCCCATTTGCCTTGGGTATCGATACCGAGCGTACTGGCTTAGGCATATAACTGCCGGAACTTAGCCGATTCCATAGAACATACAGGTTGTTCGATAAGTCTTGCTCAAATTCTTCCAGGCTTTGCTTATCTATTCCTGCAGACCCTTGGTTCGCCTTCACTTTCCGGTAGGATGCCCTAACCATTTCTTTCGTTACTGGTACTGTCTTTGATGTTGTTTCAAACATTCAATCATCCTCTTTTCGAGTTGTAAAACATTCTTAACTGTATAATTGATGCCCTTCGCTCCGCTTTCATTACAAAAGCTTCTTCGCTACTACTGCATCATCCGTCATCCTTAACAGCATCGCTATTCGGCCTCACGGGCATTCCCCGCTTGTCCCTTTTGCTTGGCATCTGTTAAGGACTTCCCGTGTTCTGTACGAAAGCCCGAATAAGAGTCATGCCACCTCAATGACGATTGCCCTATAGCCCGTATGCAAGTCCCTGCTATAGCTTTTCACCAGTTCGCAAGAAAACCAGCTTTTGGCAATGTGTTTCGCTATCTCATCACTTCATCAGTGGTTCATTTTCATTCATCTCTCTTATTCGTACCTGATTCCTCTTACGGGAACCTTTTCCTCTTTCCGTTCAATACCGGAGCATTACTGCTCAAGCACCGAGAGGCGGTTTACAGCCTCCGCTTGCACAGCGACTGTGGTAGACCTACTACCATCTTTTTGTACAACATTTGCTAACTTTAACCTGTTAGCGATTCACGGCACACCTTGCGGCAGCGGAGGAAACCAGATGAAATAAACTTTGTGTCTTGTCTTTGGCTGTCTTTCTTTACTGTAAACAAACTCTTAATAAACGAAGCCCGGCATCTCTGCCGGGCTTCGTTTATTTTACTGTATTAATTTGTTCAACTAACAGCATTGTGTCTTGTAAAATTTTTTAGGACGATACAATTTGTCGGTTAATTAGCCACACTTACTAAAAGCCAGTTCTAACGCTTCAATAATTTCCTGATTTGTAGCCCGATAATTAATAGAAACAGATTCGCTTTTATCCTTATGCAAAAAACCTTTATCGGGCTTTTCAGCGGGCCGCGATGGGGTGAAAGTTATCTGAGATCCATCTTCTGCAATTGTTACGTATTTATTTAAGTGGGCATCTAATTCTTTCATGGCCTTCAAGCCTATTTTCTTTAGAAAGTCTTTTCCAGATTGCTTCCAATCTGTTGGATTGGGTACTCTTTTATTATCATCGTTACAAAGAGAAGCCCTAATAGCGTTTGAAATTATATCAACGTTCGCTTCCGACTCTGAAATAGTAAAATAGGGTTCGGAAGCTATTCTAAATCCACTTACAGTTTTACTTTCTCCGAATACTATATAACCCTTATTAGGGATCTTATAAATAGACGCTGTTTTCATATTATTTAACGAATTGTAGTTTAAAATCTATATTATTATCCTTTGCGTATTTCATTGCATTACCAATTTGCTCCCATTGATTTAAAGTAGCCTTTCCGGGCTGTATTCCTACCTCTAAAACCTTACTCGATATATCACTACTTGAAATTCTAAAATCTCCTCTTGCAGCTCCTTGAAACCCATCCAATTTATTAACATAACTCTTTAATGTATTGAACAAACCATTTCCCTTGGTATAAGAATCGGCAGTTACATCAATACTTTTTATGCTTGTCGCAACACCGTTCTCAAATTTGTCTATAACAGGAAAACCATAAGGAAGATTCCCCCCTAACATTTGTTCTACAGCAAAACCGCGTTCTGATGCATCTAATGCCCAAACGGAATTACTGGTTACCGATGTACCGAAAGTACCCGCAATACGACTCATTAAGCCATCAGTCATAACCATAATTGCGCCAGCGACTGCATATCCTTTCAATTCCCTTTGTGCTTCGGCTCTTACTGCCGGGTCTTTACTAAATGCTCGATGGGAATTTTCACCGTCAATAAAGTTTGTTACAAATGCTATAGTATTCACGATAAATTTACCGGCTGCTTTGGCATATTTACTGCCTAATAATGGATTTGTAAGACAACATCCGCTGCCTTGTGCTTGCATTCCATCAGGATCTATATTTAAAACAGGATCGTTTTCACCATAAACATAAGGACTAAATCTCCTTGATTTTTCCGCCAACGGATCCACACTCAGCCATCTACCAATCACCGGATCATAAAAACGCGCCCCATAATCATACAAGCCCGTCTCTTCCTGCAATTCCTTATGGTTATAAAGGTACTCATTTTTTGGAGACGGCACAGATTGCTGCAACGACTGGATCCCGTACCCGAAAGCATAGTAATCATTCTCCTGCAAAATCTTCGCCGTTTGCTGGGTTGGGTCATTGGGATCCGGGGTTAGCGTTACCCTGGTGTTGCCCAGGTGATCTTTCAGATCATACTCATAGGTGTAGGTTGTTCCGCTGTGCCTGGCCCGGCCTTCTTCCGTCTGGATAAACGCTACATTGGTCGTGCTGTTGTCATACTGGATGCCGTTATCATATTCCGTTGTCGTGGTAATCCCGCCTGCGGTGTACAGTTTTCTGAGTTTATTGCCTGATGCACTGTATACATAAACCACCGTGCTGCCATCGTTTTTGGTGATCGTTTGCGGCAGGTTCAGCAGGTTATAGCTGATGCTGCTGATCCCCTGTAAAGTTGCTGTTTAACTTACAGGTGTTCAACTTTTAAAAGTGTGAACACTTTGTATTTTCCATTAAACTATCATTACTGATAATCAACAACTTAAGTTTAGCATCAAATGTATTAAATCTTGGTTTGAACAAAATACTATTGATAATCAATTAATTGCAATATTGTATTTTCAAAAGCTGAACACCCGTTTTTTAAAAATTGAACACTGACAAGATGTTGTCAGTTCAGTGGCTGGATTATGAGGCAATCTTAAAAGTCACGGGTATCCAGCCCACAATCCCAGCGCTGCATCCTCGCCTGAATGGGAACGGGATACTGCCGGGCGTAGCCGGTTCGGATTATGATAACCATAATAGAATATTGGCCTACCTATTTACAACAAAATCCCGGATGAAATCAGCATCCGGGATTTGCATGTGCAATACTTTGCAAACGGGCCACAAGCCTGAGGCTTGCGGCAGCGAAAAATGCTTGCGGTAGCAGAGGGCAGCGAAAAATGCTTGCGGTAGCAGGGAACACACGCGGTACGCTTGCGCCAGCAAAATTTCAACTCAAAAAAACTGTTTTATATCGTAATTTGATATTTTTTCAGCTAAAGATAATGGACTTATACCTGAAGAATTTTCTTTTTTTGAATCTGCGCCTTTTGAAAGCAATAGCTTTATTATCTCTCCTCTACCCTGAGAAGCGAAAACAGCACGCCAAAGTGGAGTATTTCCAAAATCATCTTTAACATCTATTTCAGCCCCTTTGTCAATTAATAGCGCTGTTATCTCAACAAAATAGCCTTGAACGGCATAATGAATAGGATACCAGCCTTTTTTGTCCTTGATATTTATTGCAACGTTTTCAGACAATATTAATGAGACCAAGTCAAATAAACCAGAGATCACCGCATGGAATATTATTGATCGATTATCAGAGTCTACATTGTTAATATTATCATTATTCATCCAGTTTATAACATGTTTCGTGTTTCCACTGTATATCGCTCGGATTATATCATCCGGTATTTTATTGTGAGCCATTTGTTTGTTTTTTTTCATTTTTGTGACTTCTATTTGATTTCCTATCTTCATATTGATAAAGAGAAGGATCATTTTCAGCTTCAATCACTTGCTTCCTTGTACTGCCATTTTCTTGATGCATTTTTTTCCTCGTTCTCCATTCCTGGCCGTAAATATGGCCTAAATCCATTGAATTCTCGTCGATAACCTGGCCTGTATTAGGATCAAGCATTTCGCCAGCATCATTACGTGGTTGATTTGCTTTAACCTGTTCTTTTGTACTTTTTCTTGGGTTAACTCTATCATAAGTGTTATCTTTCTTCTTTGAAGTTTGGCTATCAATCTTAGTATCCGATTTGTTATTCTTGACAATTGAAGGCGTTATTTTAGGTATACTATTGGTAATCCTTGTATTATCGTTTGAAAATACTGGCCTATCGAAAACTGATCGATTTGAAGAATGATCAATTATCTTACTTGTAATATAGGTCCCCCCTGCAACAAATATCAAACCACCGACAACCTGTTCTGTGGTTAAAGCTTCTACTGCAGCAACAATTATTGGGATACATATTGGACAATTGCCATCTGGGTCGTCGTGCACAATTGGATTATCCCAAACATATGCATATGGCGATTTATCAATTTGATCATCATGCTCTGCTAACTTGTCAACACTCGTCCACCTCCCAATCACAGGATCATAAAACCGCGCGCCATAATCATACAAGCCCGTCTCTTCCTGCAGCTCTTTGTGATTATAAAGATACTCATTTTTTGGAGACGGCACAGATTGCTGCAACGACTGGATCCCGTACCCGAAAGCATAGTAATCATTCTCCTGCAGTATCTTCGCCGTTTGCTGGGTTGGGTCATTGGGGTCAGGGGTTAGGGTTACCCTGGTGTTGCCCAGGTGGTCTTTCAGGTCATATTCATAGGTGTAGCTTGTTCCGCTGTGCCTGGCCCGGCCTTCTTCTGTCTGGATAAACGCTACATTGGTAACGCTGTTGTCATACTCTATCCCGTTATCATATTCCGTTGTCGTGGTTATCCCGCCTGCCGTGTACAGTTTTCTGAGTTTATTGCCCCCTGCGCTGTATACATAAACTACTGTGCTGCCGTCGTTTTTGGTGATCGTTTGCGGCAGGTTCAGCAGGTTATAGGTTATTCCGCTGATCCCCTTGTTCTGGTCGCGCAGCTGGTTCCCGTTGCCGTCATAGATGTATTCACTCGCCTGCTTTACCAGTTCGGTAAAACCGGCGGTACCGGTATAGGGGGAGGCATCGTCTACCTGGTTCACCCGGTAAAAGCTGTACGTATAGGTTAAAGTATCTATCTGCGTTTTGGTACCGCCTATGTTATCATATCTGCCCAGGCTGCTGATATTACCCATATTGTCATACGTTACGTTTTCGCCGTAAAAGTTATCCTTCGCTGTACTGCTGGTGGATACCGCGGCCCGCAGCCTGTTCAGGTGGTCATAGCCATAGTCATACGTCTGTTTTACCGGTGTTACTGTTGTCCCTCCCGCTACATAAGGTGCCGATTTCCATTGTACCGTGGCGATATTGCCATTATATTGCCGGCTGGCCGATGTCGCATCCTCGTAACTTAACTCTTCGCCAAACTGGTCGTTCGTATCGCTGCTGGTTATCCCGCCGTCGGCGGTCAGGTTCGCGTTATTGATGTTGCTCAGCCAGCCCCGCGGATTGTACCGGTAGTCGATGTTTTGCAGCCAGTTTGTACCATTATTAATCGAATGAACGTGCTTTACTTTTAACTGGCCAATCTCGTTATAATCGCTTTGCACCAATGGTATTGTCGTTTGCGAAGCATTGCTGCCGTCGCGCATCTGGTGCTGGGTGCGGCGCTTACGGCCCATATGGTCATAATTGATGTAATTCGTCTCGGTCAGCGTCAGCGTTGCTGCCGTTCCCCCTGCATTCTTAAGATAGTGTAAACGTTTTACCTGTGTCGGCAGCTTTAAAAAGTTGTATGTCGTCTGTACGTCGTCGTAGTTATAAATGCTTTTCGTTGTTGACCCGCCTACATAATGCTGGCTGAAAGTTCTAACCGTTTTGCCCTCATCGTCATAATAAGGTACCGTCCACAACGTATCGGTCGAGTTTAGCACCAGTGTTTTCGACGCGGTAAGCAATCCCGTGGTTTGCCTGCTGTAGGCGGCGTTGCTGGTTTGGTTATAAGCCGCCGGGAAGCCGGGGATCCCCTGGTAACTGTCGTAATAATTCAGGCTCAGCGTCGTCAGCCAGTTCTTCGGCCAGGTGTTGGCTGTATAGCCATTGCTTGCTGATAGGCGCGTTTCCCATTGCGCGCCCGTCGTGTCAGCTATCGCTTGCAGGCTTGCATGATAATCTACCCCGGCCGTGGTGCCGCTTTGCTGGTAAATGCCCGTCAGCACAACCCTGCCCATCGCATCGTATTTCGTGATCGTCCATTGCTGCCCGGCCGTCTTCATCCGCTGTACCGAATCCTGGGTGGCTACCGGTTGGTCCAGCTTATTGTAAATAATATATTCCCAGCCTTTGCCCGGGATCTTCTTTTGTACCAACCGGTTGCGTTCATCGTAACGGTACTGGTAGCAGCGGTAATCGATGGTGGACTGGCTTTGAGCCGAGCTGATCACATCCGGATTTGCCGCCGGGGGAACTACGAAACAAAGGTTCCCCAGATCGTCGTACACGTAATAGGTCGACAGCATTTCGGCCGTTTGGGTTTCTACGCCTCCGCTGTAGGTTTTCTTCAGGTTATAGGTCCGCTTTACGATCACATGCCCTTCTTTATCCTTGTATTCTTCCGTGGTGCCGAAACAGCCCTCTCCCGGTTGCCAGTTCTCATTGCGGCTGATGGTGACGTACAGCTGTCCGCCGGTATAATACTCTACCGTCGAATTTACACCACGGCTCAGCGCACGGCTTTGGTTGGCATTAATGATGGCCCGGTAAATCATCACCCTGCGGCTGCCGTTGTTGGTAGTTATATTGGTTGTACTAAAAGCAGTCTGGTCGTTGGTGGTATAAACTATCCTTGATGAATGGCTGCTGCTGCCTGCATCGGGCGTGGCACCTATTTGCCAGGCTGCGCCCGGGGCTCCCTGTTCTATAACGCGGTTCAGCGGGGAGGCCTCAAAACCGGTTTGGGCATAAGGGAACAAGGTGTTCGGGATCCCGTTGGTTTGCTGGGTGCCGGTGCTGCCTGCCGGATGATAGAATTTTGCTACGCCGGCGCCCGCTGTCAGCGCGTCCGTTTTATAGCTCCCGTCGCCCGTCGCCGTGGTGGCATAGGGCAGGTATTTGAACGCTTCACGGCCGTACTGGTCATACGCGAAAGGCTGTACGATATCTTTAAATGTGGGCGAGGCCTGCCGCTGCACCGTTTGCAGGGGCCTGCCCAGCCCGTCGATATACTGGATCGTCGTCTGTACCGAATCTCTGTTCGTGCTCAGCGTATCGAGCTTGCCATTCCTCGTGATCGCCCGGTTCGGGGTCCGCGTCTTTATATAGTTTGTTTGAGCATGAAGGGCGGTCATGCCCAGCAGCATCAGCGCCGCAGCCAGGATCCCTTTTCTATATGGTTTATGGTAAAAGTGCATTTTCGGTTTGTGATTAAGGTTTGGAGTTATTGTGCACCGTAATGATAGTCGTAGTTCTTTACAATATTGCCATTCTGGTCTTTGATGTTTTGAAGGCGGCCTAATCCATCGTACTCGTAATAGGTGGTTAGTCCTTTTGCGTCTGTGCTGCTGGTAACACCAATCAGGGGTGAATAGGTATACGTCGTCATCTGCGAGTCAACCGGATAGATGCGGATGTCATCATAGGCAGTCCCGCCGGTAAGAGTATAAGGACTTCCGGTATAAGGAACGGCATTTTGAAGCAGCCAGGAACCGTTGCTGAGATACCAGTAACTGATCACATAACTCCTGCTGTTAGGACGTGTCCAGTTCACGGTATAACTGCCATTGTAATATCTTGTGCCGGTGTGGCCTGTCCCGGTAATTACATTGGCTGCCGTGCTTTCCTCAAAGTTTTCGGCATAAAACTCATTACTCGCGGCATTGGCAACCACTGCTACTGGATATTGCTTATTATAAGCCCACTGATAGCTTTGGTAAGGCCCATTTACTTTTTGCTGCTGAAGAATATTGCCATAAGCATCATAGCCATTGAAACGCGTCCTGGTAATAATGGGATTGGTCTGTACCTGCTCATCTACCGTTTGTGGCAACAATAGCTTACTGTCACCAAACCAATCATTGTAATTGATATTAGCCAATGCAAGCTGGCTACCATTTTTTAACTGCTGAAAGCGTACTACCGGTGAGATAATGTTCCTGTCCACCATCTTCTGATACACATTTCCGGTTATCGCGAGATCATGCGGATATTTGATCACATCGGTGAGATTATCGCCGGTGCTATTAAAAGTTTCCTTTCTTGTTGGGAAATTATGGATTGGATCATCATAGTATAAATTTTGAACTGTTATTAATTTTCGTCCTGCATCATCCCATGTTGTATCCGATTCATTTTGCAGCAATTTTGCTCCTGTGTATACCGGCATCTGAACTGGTGCAAAATATTGTTTACTGGCATCGGCCTTATATCTGTAAAAAACGGTGTCGGCTACTCCGCTGTGACAATCGCCTATATCCTGGTATTTAACTTTTAACTTAACCCCTACCAATGTGTCCTGGCGGCGAATGATATAATTCTTTTCCTTTACGTTCACTAATGAATAGCCGGTGCCTATTGACTTATAAACAGATTCCCTCTTCAAAAAACCATTAAGCCAACCATTGTTAACCAGAACAACACCTACGATTCCGTAATCCGTTGAAGCATACGCCGAATTATCAGTAAATACATCGTACTGAAAAAGTGTTTTTCCATTTCCTGCTTGCCCATTTGCTGTGACGTTATATTTGGTCACAGCACCATATACCACCGGACTTCCGCTGAATTGTGTTGCGGAATAAATGCTTCTGTTATGATATGTCCTTACATAATCCGATACTGAATAATAACAGCCAGTTGATGATCCGGCATATGATTGAGAGCAAACTGTAAAAACGTCTTCGTAGTTAAGCAGCAAATAAGCCGGATAAGTTATCAAGTCTCCGATCCCGTTTGAACCGTATTCATAGGTGTCTTTACTAATAAATGCTCCGTTGTTATCGTAATTAGTTATAGATTTCACTCGCATTCCTCCACCAATTTTAAACTTTGGGAGAGAAGCGCTATCCGGCGGTTGCAGCCATGAGATAGTAGCATTTACGCGAACCGACTGATTTAATGTATAAGTACTTGCTGTTAGCTGATAGGTATGACCTGGGGTTAAAAATATCTGAACAGACCCGGTAGATACCTGTTGACTGCCGTTGGTATTAGTAACTCTTAATGCTTCTTGCCCTGATGTTTGATCTGTTAGTATCGCGCGGGGATAATCCGTTACACCTTGCTGGGCGCTGAATGTGGAAATATCGACAGAGTATCGAAAAGCGGAAGCTGTGCTCGGTAGCGTAAATGTTGTTGATAAAGTTTGGTGTACGCCGTCATGAAGGTCGATGTTTTGGCTGGCTAATACAGGTTGTACCTCGGATGCATTCGTATTATATTTATATTTATGAGGTTCAAATTCGAACGCGGATTTTCCTTTTGTCGGATATTGTATCGACTTAATCATCCACGCTCCCATCGCTACGGAATCGGCGTCAAGATTAGCCTCACCAAATGATACGTATGATCCATGATTAAGGACGGTTTGCACCGGCATAAGAGTAGTATTGCTAAATTTCCCATTATTAAAGCCCCATTGATCCTGCGCATAAGATTCGTTAGGAGCCATATCACTATTGTCATAGATCATCTTATACACCTGCGGTTGGTCCGTCGTATTTAGTGGCAAAAACTTAACGGAATCTAAACGCAGACGATAGTTTCGATAATCTGCTGTTTTCCCAGGAATTGGATTGCTAAAGAAGTTTGATTGATGCAGCTTGATTTTTTTGACAAGGGTATATGTATTATTAAGCTTTGCATATACTTTTACGCTGTCCAGCCGTATTTCCGTTTCCCGGTCTGTACGGTCCAATGCATTTATGAATACCACTTTTCCACCACGCCAGGTAATTTCAGAAGGAGAAAGCTCTAATGAATGAGAGGTTGTGGTAACCATCGAATGTTCGCCGCTAATATCCGAAAAAGCACCTGGCGCTGTACAAGTTGTACCCGTTGAATAAGTAAAGTTCCACGCTCTTTCTAAAGTTCCACCATGTGAAGTATATTTTATATATACAGTGTCAGCGGTACTTGGATCGATGATCTTTGACAGCCGCCAGGAGCTAGTATAACTGCTGCCCGCAGAAAGACTCACTGCCTGTGACAATTCTTTTTGATCAAATATATACACAGTGCCGCTTTCGTCTGTTATCCTGAAATCGGCTCCAACTTGTTCTATGCGATTGCTTGTTACAGGCGTTTGCATAAACGTACCATTTTGCCTGTATATAAACTTCCCACCCCCACTGTTGATCGAATAAGAGAAAATATCCGGCTCTGTTTCCCGTTGATTGTTCATTATATCACGATAGAAATTAGCATATGCTATATCTGTTGAGGGGCCATATGCTTGTCCCCACCAATAATTGTATAATTGGTCTACCGGCGGAGCACTGAGATATCCGCCGCTACCTTCGTCGGGCATACCGACCATGTTCCGGGAAACAACCCCTATGCCATTTAGCGCCCATCCCAAGCCAGCACTTGAAGCGATCTCATCTACCCTAATCCCGGCGGAATTATAATCAAGAGATAGCGGTAGATTTATTTTACCTGCATGGATTTCATATAAAGGTATTGTAATACTTGGGACACCTGTTGAATAGCTGACAGGTATATTGCCAAATTTACCAAGGCTCGCCACGTCGGGAGAAACAGTAGCAACATTGATTAGGTTTTGAAATTCACGGGCTGATGATTGCGCTGAACAAAGGGAATACAAAAACAGCGACGACAATGTTAGTATTATGCGTTTCATTATGAAGTGATAAGGTCGTGTTGAACACTTATTATTTACTTGTATAAATTCCAAGTATTATGCCTACTAATATAGCAGTATTAACAAAATTTTTAATCTTTATTCGAAATATTTTCTGTTGTTTGAATTTTAACGGCCTGATGCTTAAACCGACTCAATGCATTCATTTTCATAGACACAATACAGACATTATTGAAGGCTTTACCACCTACAACGACAACAACAATTAACAGAGTAAAAACCGACGCTACGTGTCTGAAACGGCAATAAATGCAATAAAAAAGCCCCTTAGATAACTCCAAGAGGCTATACAAGATGTGATCCCATTTGGATTCGAACCAAAGACCTACAGATTAGAAATCTGTTGCTCTATCCAGCTGAGCTATAGGACCATCGTATTCTGAGTACAGATATATACAAGGTTTTAAGCCCGTAGCATATTGTACAATTTTTTGCGGTGCAAATATGCAAAATTATGCTGAAAATAACAATCAATTTGGTAATTGATTTGCTATAAACTGCTTAACAGCTTGTTAATGTAATACCGGCTCCTGGTTATTTTTGTTTTTGATGTTTTCACAAAATCCGTCCGTCTGTCCAAAGGTGTAACCTTTGCCCGTTGCCCAATCAATAAAAGCACCTATCCTGTGGGCAAAAGCATCGCCCGAATTTTTTGAAACATAACCCGGGAAACCGAATTTTTCTTTATCGTGCAGGTCGGTAAATTCCCAGGGGTGAAAATAAAGGTTCAGATAACCGTCCTTTTTAAGCGTTGCCGAAGCCATACGTTTTAACAAAGATAGCGGCAAATTATGGAAGCTTAACCAAAAAAGCGGGAAACGTATCAATGGCGAAACCGAAGCCGGAATCTGTAGCACACCATGGTCATAAAACCAGGTACGTGGTTTATCAAAATTGTTATACCGTCCGGGAAGCCAGGTTGGGTTTATGGATGAATTATATTTATAACCGGCTTTCGCAATCTCAGCCTCATCCACCGGCATCATCCGGGCCATCCGAAAGCCTGTTACTTTAGTTCCGGAAATATTCTCCAAAGCCAGCTTTGACTGCCTTAAATGCTCAACCTTAAAATCAGAATGATAATACCCGTGCGAGGCTACTTCATGCCCTTCGGTTACCATCTGTTTGATGATATCAGGCTTATTGATGGCATAATTGGCCGTACAAAAGAAAGTAGCTTTTATATTTTTCTGCCTCAGTAAACCAAGTATAGTATTGGTACCCTTTGTTGAAATATCAAGCTGTTCATCAAATGATATTGATTTACCGTACTCAAACGGCATATCAAACTCCTCAACATCAAACCCTAATAAAATCATTATTTACAATAACAACGTTTGACGACCGGATGATATAATGCGGGCGATGTTTAGACTGCATAAATATTTTGCCAACATACACTCCAATAACACTCATTACAAGTAACTGAAGGCCACCAAAAAAGGCTATGGTAGCAACAATCGACGCCCATCCCGAAACCGCGTAACCCAAAAAATAACTTACCAACACATAAGGAATATACAAAATAGCCAGCGACGAAAAGAATAAACCAATTAACGATACGATGTAAAGCGGCCTTGCGCTGAAGGCTACGATACTGCCTACAGCAAGCTTAACCAGCTTTGAAAAAGAATAACTTGCCTCACCTGTATGTCGTTTTGATGGCACATAAGGAATGCCAACCTGTTTATATCCTGCCCATTTAATTATCCCCCTGAAAAAAATCTCGTACTCATCAATCAGCTTAAGCTGTTTTACAACTTTTTCATCAATCAACCTGAAATCGGCGGTGCCATTTTCCATCTTGATATCCGAAAGCATGTTAAGGCCTTTGTAAAACAATTTTGAGGTAACTTTCTGATAACCTTTGCCATGAGGGTTTTCGCCTTCGCGATAGGTGTAAACAATATCATAGCCATTTTCCCAAAGGTTTAACATCTTCAGGATCAGTTGCGGCGGGTGCTGCAAATCGGCATCCATAGTTATTACAGCATCGCCCTGAACCATTGCAATACCGGCCTTAAGGGCATAATCTTTACCAAAGTTACGCGAAAGCTCTACATAAAATACATTGGGATGCAACTCGGCATTGATCTTTAATTCATTTAAGGTATTATCACGGCTCCCATCATCAACAAAGATCAGCTCATAAGCATACCCTGTTGGCGAAAGTGTTTCACGAAGTTGCTCAATTAAATAACCGATGTTTTTTTCTTCGTTATGGGAGGGTATAACAATAGAGATCTTTTTATCAGCAAGGTATGTCATAGTTATACTATGGAAATTTTTAATTGTAACAGGCGGTATTGGTAATTAAAACTTATATTTGGTTGCATTTCTGCACACTCTTTTATAAAAACCCTTACGATGAATTACTGCAAAACGTAACGGCTTTTAATCAATCATTTATAAAGATGTGCAAAAGAGTTACCCAAATGTAACTTTCTCGTTACAAATATAATTAATAATTATTTATCAATCTGCAAACCTCTCCCCTTTTTGCAATAAAAGATAAATAATTATGGCTTAGTTATACTGAATGCCTTAAACCATGACCGGCTTCTGCATACTTTCCTCTTTCCTGACAAAACTTCTGGTGAGTGTTTCGTAAATTATTTTAAGCCATATCAAAAAGCATGGTATCGATTTCAATTTATAAGGAACGATATATTGTTTGCGGATAAAGGACGGAAAAAGATCGGAAGGGGACAGACTTGTAATCAGCAATGCTAAAACCAGCAGAAAAATCTCAAAGCCGGTTACCGGGCGGTTCAAATTCATAAACCAAACGGCAACTCCTACAAAAGCAATAATATAAGTTGATGACTCGGCCGAGCTGCTGAAAATCACCGCGAAGATCAATACCGATGAAACGATGAGGCGCTGGTATTCCAAAACCTTATAAGCCCCAATGCGCAGGTACGACAAACCAAACAACAACAGTGCCGGCCCTATTACGTACATATTCTTAAGATCCTGGTAATGAAATGCTCTCCGTATAAAACCAGTAACGCAAATTTCCTGCATGTATGATTGCTGGTTGTCCGAATTTTTGATCACCAGGTCGATATACCAGTCGTGATAAGTTTGTATAATAAACGCGGGGGATGAAATAGTCATCGGCAACACAAACAACACTGCCGACCAGAATATAAAGCTTAGCACAAACTTTGGCTTATTTGCAGAGAAGAAAAAGAAGGCCAACCCAACAATACCGTAAAGCTTTATAAATGCGCCGAGTGCTATCATTAATGCTGCCCAAAAATCCTGTTCGCGTTTTATAAAATTAAAGCCTAATATGATCAATGCTGCTATCATTGGGTTACTCTGTACGTTGGCTGATGCTGTCATTAACTCATGAGCGCACAGCAAAAGCACAATAACGTACTGATCCTTTTTCAGCGGTAAAAGTTGGATAGCCTTAAACAGAATGAAGGCGTTAAACAGTACCCACAAAATAACCCCTATACTATCAGGCAAAATAGCAAAAGGCGCCATGATTATTGAAAATACCGGCCCGTAATGGTTCAGGTCGTAATAGTGCTCCGGCTGGTAAGCGTATAGGTTATGCTGATGGATGGTATTTAAAAAATTGTATTTAAATATGGTGTAATTGTTAAACCCCTGGTGGGTTAAAACACCTTTAATTACCAGAAACAGACTTAGGCCAAACCATAAAGAATAAACAAAAGGTTTGTTGGTGATAAGCTTAGCAAGTTTTTGCACGGATTAGGAGTCGTTAAATTTTTGCGAAGATATGAATATGTCACACAATTATTACAAATCTGAAATTAACTTGTCCTGTGTTATCTTTGAACAAACCCAATCATTACCATGAATTCAAACCTCCCCCCCATTAATCATAATCCCGATCGCCGTAAGTTCATTAGCCAGTTAAGTGCTTTAGCGGGTACTGCTGCGTTATTATCAACTCCGTTTGCTGTAGATGCTGTCACCTTTACTAACCCTGATGAACACATGACCGTAGGGCAAATCATCGATCTGTTTATGAAACAAGTGCCGGGCGCTCCCTTCCCTAATACGGTTGATACCTTAAAAGCAGGCAACCGCGATATTGTTGTTACCGGCATAGTTACCACCATGTTTGCAACCATTGGCATTATTGAAAAAGCAATCAGCTTAGGCGCTAATTTTATCATAGCACACGAGCCAACTTTTTATAACCATGCCGATGAAACCACCTGGCTGGCCAACGATGATGTATTTCAGTATAAAAAACAATTGCTTGACAGGCACAACATTGCCGTTTGGCGCAACCATGATACCATACACAGCCTTAAACCCGATGGCGTTGGCATTGGTTTGTTAAAGCAGCTTGATTGGGTAAGCTATTACAAACCCGAAACAGGGAACCTGTTAAGTATTCCATCCACCACATTAAGCTCCCTGATCGATACACTGAAAAAGAAACTAAAGATTGAAAAGGTACGCTACATAGGCAATCCATCGCACAGTTGCCAAAAGGTGTTGCTGTTGCCAGGAGCAGCCGGTGGTAGAAGGCAGATCACCGAAATGAGCACAAAGAAACCTGACGTACTGATCTGCGGTGAGATTTCGGAATGGGAAACTGCCGAATATGTGAGGGATGCACAAGCCAGGGGTGATAAACTTTCATTGATTGTATTGGGCCATATCGCCAGCGAAGAACCGGGGTCGGAGTTTATGATAGAATGGCTAAAGCAAAACGTACCCGGCATTAAAGCTACCCACGTTCATCCGGGCAATTCGCTGTCCTTCATGTAATGCAAAAGCCACGTTTTAGCATTTAATAAAGCCAATATTTTGCTTAATAATGTAACATTGCGTACAATTGTAAATTACTCTGTTTTTAAGTTGTAGGGCGCACTGCTTATCTGTAAACTTTACATTTAAAAAAAGGTATAGTTGACCTGATTAATTATTGATAACAATGGTATAAAAGTGCCATTTAAAGTTTAATTTATACAAAAAAGTAGCTGTAATTTAAGTAAAAATCGCAATTTTCAATTTTTAAAATACTAAGTGTTTTTTTTACAATAAGTAAATCCTACTTTTAACCGATTTTTAAAAAAACAAAAATTTATGATCATAATTGCTGACGGTGGCTCAACCAAAACAAATTGGTGCCTGGTTACCGAAGAGGGAAAAAAAGTTTACTTTAATACCGAGGGTTATAACCCATACTTTTCAAGTACAGAGTATATTATACAATCACTGAACGAAAGCTTGCCTACCGATCTTGAAAAAAACCAGATCACAGAGGTAAATTACTACGGTGCCGGCTGTTCAACCCCCGAAATGCGTAAGATTGTAGAGGAAGCTATGAAAGTGGTTTTCGCCGGCGCAAAGGTTAATATCGGTCATGACCTGCTGGCAGCCGCCCGCGCTTTACTTGGTAACACCGAAGGCTTTGCTGCCATATTAGGTACCGGAACCAACACCTGCATTTATGATGGTAAGGAAGTGATACACAATATCGATTCAGGAGCATACATCCTGGGTGATGAAGGCAGTGGTTGCTACATCGGCAAAAAGCTGTTAACAGATTACCTGCGCGGCTACATGCCTGAACCTGTACGTGCCCTTTTCTGGGAAACCTACAAGCTTACTCCTGATGATATTAACGAGCAGGTATACACCCAGCCCCGTGCTAATCGTTTTTGTGCAAGCTTCAGCAAATTTGTTTACGATAACAACGTACACATCGAGTACTCACGCAACCTGGTGCGTACCTCGTTCGAGGATTTCTTCCGCAACCTGGTATCCCACTACCCTGATTATCAAAAATATACATTTAACTGCATCGGTTCGGTAGGTTATAACTTCCGTAACGTGCTGGAAGAAGTAGTTACTGAAAATGGTATGGTTGTTGGCAACATCATCCGCTCGCCTATAGATAACCTGGTGAAATACCACCTGGAATTGGCACCGAGCTCTTTGTAATTCAGTTTGCAGTTGCCTGTGGGCAGTTTGCAGTTTACATATTAACAAAAAAGCTTCGAGGATTTCTTCGAAGCTTTTTTGTTTTCCCCTTACCGTTATGCCGAATTTATTTCGGTATCCCACGGGGCTGGTAGGTGATTTAATTAGCACACTTGCTTAGCGTGTGGGGTGCTGAAACAAGTTCAGCATTACCGTATTTTTTTATTGTAGCATAAATCCCAGCAAACTGCCTACTGCCACTGCAAACTGGCAGCTAAACCAAATTCATCTCTCCCTGAAAAATCTTACCATACTTACGTTTGTCAAACTTGTAAAGCTTGGCGGCGCGGTATGATACCCCTTTCTGCTTCTCGTCCAGCTCTTTCAAAAAGCCGTAGCTCAGCATTTTTTTGCGGAAGTTGCGTTTATCAAGCTTCTTATCTAAAACCGCCTCGTAAAGCGACTGCAGTTGGGTAAGCGTAAATTTTTCGGGCAATAGCTCAAATGCTATCGGCTGGTAGTGTAGCCGGCGCTTTATTTTATTGAATCCTGTTTTAAAGATCTCGCTATGGTCAAACGCCAGTTTAGGGAGTTCGCTTACCGGGTGCCAGAACGCTTTTTTAGCATATTGCGTAACCGGGCGCAATTCTTTTTGCCCGTTTATGCGGATCAATGCATAGTAAGCCACCGTAATAACACGGCCCTGGGGGTGGCGGTTCACTTCGCCAAAAGTATGAAACTGCTGCATGTGCAAATCACGTAAACCTGTAAGTTCATACAGGATCCGCTCGGCAGCATCGTCAATACTCTCGTCCTGCTCAACAATATAGCCGGGCAGTGCAAGCCAGTCTTTATATGGCTCCTCGTTTCGCTCAATAAGCAAAATTTTAAGCTCGCCGGCTTCAAAGCCGAATATCACGCAGTCAATCGAGAATACGGAATCAAACTTGGGTAACATTAGTTCCAAACTATTAGTGAGATTTAGTTAATAAGTTTAAATATATAGCCTTAATTCCTAATCCAAAAAAAAATAAATAAAATTTAATGGTGTAATCTACACACACTATCTTCGTAGCGTAAAATTAAGGAGCGAAAGATGCGTAAAATTTCAAAAATAGGGGTTTTAACTTCAGGTGGTGATGCCCCGGGAATGAACCCCTGTATCCGTGCCGTTGTGAGGACCGCACTGTATAACGGGCTGGAAGTTGTAGGTATAAGGCAGGGTTATAAAGGCCTTATCGAAAACGATATGTATGAAATGGATAAACGCTCGGTAAGTAACATCCTTAATTTGGGCGGCACCATTTTAAAAACCGCGCGTTGCCTGCCTTTCAAAACCGACGAAGGCATGGAGATAGCATACCAAAACGCCAAAGCCCGTGGTATCGATGCCCTTGTGGTTATTGGCGGTGATGGTACTTTTACCGGTGCCCTGCGCTTTTCACGTAAATATCCCGACATTGCAGTAATGGGCGTACCGGGTACAATTGATAATGACCTTTGCGGTTCAACCTATACCCTTGGTTTTGATACCGCTACCAATACAGTTATCCAGGCTATCGACAAAATCCGAGATACTGCCGATGCGCATGACCGCCTTTTCTTTATAGAGGTTATGGGCCGCGACTCGGGCGCTATTGCCTTGCGTGCAGGTATCTCATGCGGCGCCGAAGCTATTTTATTGCCCGAGCGTGCTACCGCAATTGATGATTTGATCGTAAACCTTAAAGAGGGCCACATGAACAAAAAATCATCGAGCATTGTAATTGTTGCCGAAGGTGACAAAAACGGCGGTGTTTATGATGTGGCAAAGGCTGTACAACAAGAAGTTAAAAATTACGATATAAAAGTTACTATCTTAGGCCACTTGCAACGGGGCGGTGCACCATCAAGCTTTGACCGTATTTTGGGCAGCAGGCTTGGCTTTGCAGCAGTTAATGCTTTGGTTGCCGGCGAATCACAAAAAATGGTAGGTTTGCAGGCCAACCAGATCATGATGACAGACCTGGAAGCAGCACTTAACCAGCATGAGTTTAAGCTTGAAGAAGACCTTTTACAAATGATGGATATATTATCGATATAGATTATTAATGATTGCAGTTGTTTATAGCGGATCGTACTTTGCACATTGGAGGCTTACTGATAAAGGAAGAACTGTTGCTTCCTTTAAAACCAATGGCATAAATCCCTATTTTAACGACGAAAAACATATCCTTCAACTGCTCAACAAAAACATCAATCTTATACACCACGCCGAAGTAATCAGGCGCATCTACTTTTTTGGCGCGGGCGCCTCGTCAGATGAGCGGAAGAAGATAGTACATCGTGCTTTTTCAACCTTTTTTAAGTTCGGAAAAGTTTCTGTTGAGCATGACATTGCCGGGGCGGCTATAGCCTGCTGTAAAAACGAACCCGGCATTGTGAGCATTTGCGGCAGCGGCAGCAATGCCGCCTGGTACGATGGAAGAAGAGTTTGGCCCAACAATTATGGCCTGGGTTATATCCTGGCCGATGAAGGCTCGGGCAACTGGCTGGGCAGGCAGCTCATCAAGGAATTCATGAACGATACCCTGCCTTTATCTATTCGTAAAAAGTTTATACACAAATACGATGCCGACCGTAAAAACCTGCTCGAAAAGGTTTACCGGCAAAAACAGCCAGCTTTGTTTTTAAGCTCATTTACCGATTTTTATCTCGATAATAAAAACGATCATCATCTGCAAAGCGTCATAAAAAAAGGATTTAGTAAGCTAATTTCCACATATTTGCTACCTTTATATCAGCAACACCCGGGTACCTCTGTTCATTTTGCAGGATCGGTTGCTTTTAATTTTCAGGAACACTTATATGAAGCTGCCGCCGAAGCTGATCTGCAAATCACTAACATAATTAAAGAACCCATAAATAATTTATTAACCTACTATTCAAGTAAAAATTAAAAAATCATGAAAATAGGAATTAACGGTTTCGGCCGTATTGGCCGCCTGGCATTCAGGGCTGCAATTGAAAGACCAGACATTGAAGTTGTTGGTATTAATGACCTTGTTGAGCCAGATTACATGGCTTACATGTTAAAATACGATTCAACCCATGGTCAGTTCAAAGGCACTATCGCTGTTGAAGGTGGTCATTTGGTTGTTAACGGTAAAACCATCCGCGTTACTGCCGAAAAAGACCCTGCTAACCTTAAATGGAATGAAGTAGGTGCTGAGGTAGTTATCGAATCAACCGGTTTGTTCTTAACCCAGGAAACTGCTCAAAAACACATCGACGCCGGTGCTAAAAAAGTAGTAATGAGCGCCCCTGCAAAAGATGATACCCCTACATTTGTAATGGGTGTTAACCACAAAGAATTGAAAGCCGATCAAAACATCGTTTCAAACGCTTCTTGTACTACCAACTGTTTAGCTCCTATCGCTAAAGTATTAAACGATAAATTTGGTATCGAAGAAGGTTTAATGACCACTGTACACGCTGTTACTGCAACTCAAAAAACAGTTGACGGTCCATCTGCAAAAGATTGGAGAGGTGGTCGTGGTGCTTACCAAAACATCATCCCTTCATCAACAGGTGCAGCTAAAGCAGTAGGTTTAGTTTTACCTCAGTTAAAAGGTAAATTAACAGGTATGAGTTTCCGCGTACCGGTTGCCGACGTTTCTGTAGTTGACTTAACTGTACGTTTGAAAAACGGTGCTTCATACGAAACCATCAAAGCTGCTATGAAAGAAGCTTCTGAAGGCGAACTGAAAGGTATCCTTGGTTACACTGAAGATGAAGTTGTATCTGAAGACTTTAAAGGCGATGTACGTACTTCAATTTTCGACGCTAAAGCCGGTATCGGCCTGAATGATAACTTCGTAAAAGTTGTTTCATGGTACGATAACGAGTGGGGTTATTCAAACAAACTGATTGACCTTGTTCAGGAAATTGGCAAATTATAATTGCTGATTTTCGAAATATAAATTCGATTTACAAGCCCTGGTAAAACTGCCCGGGCTTTTTTTATTAATGCTATATAAGCTTACCAATGGTAGATGAAACACTTTTAAAAGCTATCGACAATGCTCATGCAATAGCTAATAAAGCCCAACAAGATAAAAACTTTGATAAATACATGGGCACGTTTGCCGATGATCTTCTATACAAACAAATCAACGGTAAAACCATCGGAAAGAAACAATTGGAAGCCGACGTTAAACACTATTTTACCAGGGTAAAAAGCTTTTCAAGCAATTATCAAAGAACTGAAATTAGTTTTCAGGAAGGGGAAATTACAGAGCGGTTAACGCAGCATAGTGAGGTTTCAATCCGTGTATTCATTTTCTTCACAAAAAAATGGACAGTTGAAAGGAAAGGTATTTATAAGTGGAAAATGATTAACGGCGACTGGAAAATTTTCAATGTTGAGGTTTTAAACGAAAGGATATTTTAATTTTCCAATCTACCGCGGGTTTAGCGATAGCGTAACCCGTGAGGTGCATAGGTTAAGTTTACAACTTAATCACATAATACTACAACACAGATTGTAAATTAAAAATCCGAAATCGAACATCCGAAATCCCAAATCCCAAATCATAACAATGGCGTTGCCTGCGGCCGGGCTTTCCGTTGCAAGTCCTCGCTTTGCCATCCCCGCAAGGCCTGCATACGCTGCGGGCTTTACACTGCAATCCCTAACGCGACCTGCGTGCTATGGCTTTCCGTCCGTCCGTCCGGATAGTTGTGTTGGTATGTTTATGGACGGGTGGCGGACGGAAATCCCCCGCAAACATTTCAACCTATGGCTTTTCAAATAAAAAAGGTTGTAATACGACGAAGAGGCTGGGTTTGTGAGGAGGGCTGAGGAGAAATTGTACGCCCTGCTTTACAGCTTGCAATATGCCCCCCCCGCTACCGTAAGGCGTCCTCGCTTGTGGCCCGCGTTTCGGTCAACCACCTGATGAGCCGCTTGTATACTTAGCACGAAGCCCACAAGCGAGGACGCCTTGCAGTATCGAGAGCAATAATTAATCAAAGTCCGTATTTATCTGCTTCCCGCAAAAGTTGATTTAAGTTTTTTATTTTGTTCAACTTCTTCTCTAAATCAGACTTCTCGTGTTGGCAATCTTCCAGGTTCTTTTTTAGAACAAATAGTTCGTTGCTGCGATTCTCTGCGTCGGTGTTCGTTGTTTTGTTTGCGGTCGATATTACTTTTGCATTCGAATCGTGCTTATTTCGAAGACTTGATAATTCCACTTTTAATAAAGCATCTTCTCTTTCGATCCTATCTATCTTATCATTTAAAATACTATCGCGTTTTAAAATGGCGCTTTTATCAGGATCGGGCGTAGTACAATTTTCCTTGATGTTGTTGAACGCCTTTGCCAAGCGCTCATTACTTTTAATGAGCTTAATGTTTATTTTTTCAAGACTGTCCTTTTTGAGTAAAATATTCAGATCTGGCCACCAATTGACTTCATTTTTGAAGATAAACAACGAAGCCGTCGTCTTATCCTCAGTCAATACATAACTGGCTTTTCCAACCTTCACTGAATTTCTGTTTTCAAAAGCTAAACCTGTCGATACAGCGTTTATGCCAGAAGCATTAATAAATATTAACAGACCGTTAATTAGGCCTATCAACCACTTCATTGAAGGTGAAGGATTATTCTTTTGTTGTAATATGATAGCAACAGCTAATAATTCTGAGAAAATTAAAGCGATTAATCTCCAGTGATAAACTGACAATGAATTAGCCGGAATGATAGCAGATAGCACTAAACAAAATATCCAGACCGCACATGCAGATCCACTCAATGTAAATAAACTATTAGCCGAAAAAAAATCTGAAGGTAACTGAGGTGTTGTATTACTCATAAAAACTGAATAAGGAGGTCCACTAATATAGGCAAAATTAATCTAAGACAAACTGAGCGAATTGGTATTCATGAATTTCATACAATTGTTTCCCTCCGCTGCCGCAAGCGGTAGCGATGGCTTCCGTCCAATAGCTTTACCTCATAATGACATGATGAAGAAGGAGCTGGGTTAGGCTAAGCCTGCGGCAAATGGTCAAGTCAATCAGCGAATCAACGTAATCAAACAAATCAACGGTTACCATCTTGCCACCTTGTTGCCCTCATGAGTTGCTTTCCTCTGGAGAGGATTTAGGTAAGGCATCTACCTCTTCGTCACCAATTCCCTGAAACCCACCAGTTCATCCCAACGGGCTGCGGGAGGGCGATAATAGGTAAGCACCTGGTATTCGTTTTCGGTTTCAAAGTGACTGCCTTCAAAAGGGATATCATCAGCTTTACCGGTTTTGGCATCCACCCAAACGTATTCATAATCATAAACGCCTTGTTTTAGCAGCATGTTTACGGTGTATCTCCCGTTATCAAGCGGGTGCAATTTGTTACTATCATCAAGGCGGTAGTTATTGAACTGGCCTACTACGTAGGGTGCTCCGTCGTTAGGATTTTTATTGGTTGATAACGTGAAGTATACATGAGCATAGTCAGCATCGGTGGCTGGCATGGTACCATCATTATTCAGGATGTAAAACTTGCCGTCGTTATCGTACTGAAAAATGTAGTTAGGCTGATCGCGCACGGGGTCGCCAAGCAGCACTACCACGTTGGTCGAATCTTTATAAATTTTGGCTACCCTTTGCGAGTTGAGCTTGAGTGTACGCATATCAAACAGCCTGAATTCATTGCGGCCGGGGAAATCATTAATGCTTACATCATTATAAATTAACTGCGAACCACGGATATAGGTTGGCTGCCCGTTCAGAACTGCCGTTTCTGTACGGGCGTTTTGCATAATAAAAGTACGCAGGGCATAAGCCGGGTTCTGCACAACAAGGCCCGAACAATCAACCGTAAAGTTGATCTTCTGATTGGTTTGCCGTGTGGCATTATTGGGCGATGCAACCATATCGGCCGCGATAGATATCCGTTTGCCCAACACATACATCCTGCGGGTAAGCACCATTTTGCTTTGATCGCCATCTTCATACACCTTCAACACATAATTGCCTGATATTTTGGGAGCGATGTTATTGTTGGGCAATGAAATTTCGTAATGGGTATACTTTTGCATGGTACCGGTTGAGTAGCTGTAATTGTACAGCCGGTCGTCGGTAAAGCTTTGCAGGTACTCGGCAGATGAAAGGTTTGATGAATTCCAGTTAGCATCGCAATGTTCAATGGTGTAATAGTAATTACGGCTGCCGCCGCGCAGGTCATCGAAGGTTAGCAGCACCTTTTCATCGGTCCCTAAATTAATAACCGGGAAAGAGCCCTGCTTCGCGGTATTATAAAACTCAACGCTTTTTATAGCCGGCGAGTAAACGCTGTTGTTGTAAGGGGATTGTTGTGCAAAGCTTTGTTGAGCAAATAAGATAAGGAGCGCAATACTCAAAAAAAATCTCATCAATTTCATTCCTCTTCAATATCTGTTTTATCCTGCAGCCAATTCTGCCTGACATCAAAACTAAACAATGCAATTGATAAAAATAAGAATGGGGCGCCTGTAGCAAATGTAAACTTAGCACCACCGTCGTTGTACATATTATGTGTCTGGTAAAATAAACCTGTCCACATAAATATAACACCAATAAGCCGTGTAATTACATGCATTCTGTGTGTACCGAAAAACAACAAAAGTTGTCCGATAAAAAAGAACAACGCGGATACTGCAATGGTGTCTTCATTATTATTGGATAGTTGTAATGAAAACTTAAGCCCTTTTGCTATCGGGGCCATGATTTCAATCAATATCATTGGTACCGCGCCGTGACCTGCCCCAACTATAATAAGGCAACTGGATATTATTATAGCAATTACAAGGCTACGGTATTGATTGGTCATTTATTAATTTAGGTTTATATCAATTTTGATAAACGAATATAAAAAAGCCGCTATTACAACGCAACAGCGACTTTCGTGTTCATCAGGGTCCTCTTCGAGAGACCCTGATGGGACGCTAAAGTACTGTAAAACAAACATCATTGCGAGATACGAAGCAATCGCGAACTATACAGAGAAACTCGCATAGCTACTCTGCTAATCGGGGATTACTTCGTACCTCGCAATGACGACTTTTATTTTATAACATGGGCGTTGCCTGCGGCCCGGGCTTTCCGTTGCAAGTCCTCGCCTTTCCTGACTGCAATCCCTACACGCGCTGTGGGCTTTACACTGCAATCCCTAACGCGGCCTCTGCGCACCATCGCTACAACAGATCAAAACAACCATGTCATTGTGAGCTATAGCACGGCAATCGCATGCTATACAGAGCAGCCCTATACCGTTCGCGATTGCTTCTTTCCTCAATGACGGGGTAAAACGGGTGTCATGCTGAGCAATGTCATTAACTTAAGGAAAATCCCCCAGAGGGGGGACAGGTTTGTAGCAAAATATTATACCGATAACAACCGTGCCAGAGGTACGGAACACCGGAGTTGTGTACCGCTGGCACACCAAAAATCTATTCAAAATGGTTTCTACAAACCTTTTGCACCTCTGGTGCAGCTTGTCAATCTCTTAACTTAATGACATTGCATGCTGAGCCTGTCGAAGCATGGTGGGCAGGCCTCTGCGCACGACCCTTCGACAAGCTCAGGGTGACAGGCTCTTTACACTCAATGTCGTTTGCACTCAACTAACATGGTGCTTTTACCTTACGATTCCAACTCCAAAATCTGCTCGGCCAGTGCTTCCCACTTGTCCTGCATTAGTTTCAGCTCGGTTTGTTTGGCGCTGTAGGCAGCGTTGGTTTGCTTTAGTTTGGCGTTATCGCTGTATATTTTTTCGTCGGCCAGTTGGGTTTCAAATTGTTTTACCTCTTTTTCAAGGTCGGCAATTTGCTGCTCCATTTTTGCCAGGTCCTGATTTAGTTTTTTAAGCTGCTGATGCTTATTTTCGCCTTGCGGCTGTTTAACAGGCTCAGGCTTTTTCTCTTCCTTTTTAGGCTGAGGTGCAGGTGCAACAGCTTTGGGTTCCAGTTTACGTTTGGCATACCATTCGTCAAACTCGGCATACGTACCCGGATAAATCTTGATCTTCTGATCTTCAATAAACCAGATCTTGTTCGCTACGTTATCAAGGAAATACCTGTCGTGCGATACCACAATGAAAGTACCCTCGTACTGGTCAAGCGCCTGGATCAGGATATTAACCGACTGCATATCCAGGTGGTTGGTAGGCTCATCCAGTACCAGGAAGTTGGCATCGGCAGTAAGCGCCTTAGCCAAAGCCACGCGCGATTTTTCACCACCCGAGAGTACTTTGATCTTCTTAAACACATCGTCACCGGTGAACAGGAATGAACCTAAAATGGTACGCAACTCGGTATCAGTATGTTTGGGGGCAAATGATTGCAGCTCCTGCAATATCTGATTTTCGAGGTGCAAAGATTCCAGCTGGTGCTGGGCAAAAAATGTAGTGGTTACGTTATGGCCAGTGGTTACCGTGCCGGTGTAATCTTTATCGGCAGATGCGATGATGCGCAACAGGGTTGATTTACCTTTGCCGTTGGCACCGATAAGCGCAATTTTATCACCTTTTTCAATTACCGCCTCAGTATGATCAAGGATATCAATGGCAGGGTATTTTTTGGTGATATCCTCTAAAGTTATCACGTGACGGCCTGATTGCTTGCTGAAACGGAACGAGAAGTTAACCGATGGGTTATCATCATCCACATCATCAATACGCTCCATTCTATCCAGCATTTTGATGCGGGATTGCGCCATTTTGGCCTTAGAAGCTTTGGCACGAAAACGCTCGATCAAACGCTCTTCCTGTTTTATTTTTGATTGCTGGTTTTTAAACTCACCACGCTGAATTTCTTCGCGCAGCGCTTTTTCTTCGAGATAGAAAGAGTAATTGCCTGCGTAAACAGTCAGCTTACCCTTGCGCGATTCAACCGTGCGGTTGATCACTTTATCCAGGAACCACCTATCGTGCGATACGATGATGATGGCGCCGGGGAACGATTTCAAATAATCTTCCAGCCATTGGATAGATGGCAAGTCGAGGTGGTTGGTAGGCTCATCCAGCAGGAGGATATCAGGTGCCTGTAACAGGATTTTGGCCAGCATTACACGCATCCGCCAACCGCCCGAAAAGGTACTCAGCTTGCGTTTGCAATCCTCATCACTAAAACCCAAACCGGCTAAAATCTCATGGGCTTTATATTCAATGTTGTAACCATCGAGCAGTTCAAACTCGTGCTGCTTGTCGCTAAGTTTATTTAACAATTCTTCGCTATAATCCGTTTCAAGCTTTTTGAGCAGGTTCTCGATCTCATCGTGCAGCTGGTTCTGGCGCTCAAAGGCTTCCATGGCCACATGTACAATGTTTTTGTCAGATGAGTATGAAAGCAGATCCTGGTTAAGGTACCCCATAGTAAGGTCCTTAGCCATTGATACCGTTCCGGAAGTAGGCTTATAGTCGCCTACAATAATTTTTAAAAGGGTAGTTTTACCTGTACCGTTGGCACCAATTAAACCAATTTTTTCACCGGGTTTAATATGCCAGTTAGCTTCATCATATAGGGCCCGCGCACCAATCTCGAACGTAAGGTTATTTATAGCAATCATTTACGCGCAAAGATACTGTTTTTTGAGCTTAAAGCCGAAGGCCCAAAGCTGAAAGCATTTTGAAGCTTAAAGCAGAAAGTGGAAAGCTTTTAGCTTCTTACGAGCTTAAGGCACAAAGCAAAAGGCTCAAAGCCTTTAATCCCTGACAGCTTAAACATACTATAGGATATTAAAAGCTTTGAGCCTTAAGCCTTCGGCTTTTAGCTTCTTATAAGGCTCCAACTGCTTTCAGCCATGTTTGGGCCATGAGTGCTTCGCCGGCTACGCTGGGGTGTACACCATCAAGGTTCCAGTAGGTGGCCGGTGCGGTTTGTTCGGCTTTGTCAAATGCAGATTGGTAGGGTACAAACACGGCGCCGAACTCGGCTGCTACATTTTTGGCTGCCTTACGGTAAGCATCAAATGCCGGGTACCACTTATCATCAACAGCCTTCACATTTTTTTCGGCAAAAGGCTCGCAAATTACCAGTTTAATATCGGGCAGAGCCTGTTTTGTGCGGGTAAGCAGTTTTTTATAGTCGGTAATGTAAGTATCAATAGTACCTGTATAACCGTTGGTAAGCGTATGCCAAAAGTCGTTTACACCGATGTGTATGCTCAGCACGTTTGGTTTAAGGGCAAGACAATCGGTGTCCCAACGGTCGGCCAGCTGAAATACTTTATTTCCGCTGATGCCTTTATTGTAAATTTTAAGTCCTTTATCGGCATGCTTAAGCAACAATTGTGATGCTGTAAGCAATGCGTAACCCGAGCCTAAAGCACTTGTGGTATTGGGTTCGGTTTTGTTATGATCGCGGCCCCAGTCGGTAATGGAGTCGCCCTGAAAAAGCACTACATCGCCCTGGTTAAAAGTTATTTTTGGGGCTGGTTTTTCGGCAGCTAAAGCCGATGAAACAATTGAGGGTATGCCCATAGCAGCAAGTGTGCCTACAGCAGTGGTTTTTAAAAAATGACGACGGTAGTTTTTGGTATCTTTCATTTGAGGATTATAAAGGTATTTGCCGAAAATACTGATTTGCTGTAACTATTAAAATTTTGTTGGGCTTTGTATCAGTATTTGTAATTGACCGGCCTTAAAGTTAAGCGCTGTAACCGACAATTTAAAAAACGTTTTGCCGACATTTAATGCGTAGCCCGTAATTATAAACAGGCACAATTATCAAAATATAGTACATTTGGTTTACACGCTCATGAAAAAAACAGGAACCGAATTAACAGGTGTTAAAGAAATTGCCCGGAGGGCAAATGTATCCATTGGCACTGTAGACAGGGTTATTCACAACAGAAAGGGGGTATCTGAGGATACCAAAAAGAAGATCAATGCCATTATTGAGGAAATGAACTTCCGGCCCAATAAAATGGCCAGCCTCTTAGCATCCCGTAAGATCTTGAATTTTGCCATCCTGATCCCGGCTGTTTCTGATGAAACAGATTATTGGAGCTACCCTTTAAACGGCATAAAACAAGCAGCAGACGAGATTAGGCAATTTGGTGTAACCGTTCAATATTACTTCTACGATCTCAACTCAAAAAGCAGCTTCCATAAAGCGGCCGATGAGTTGCTGAAAAACGAGCCTGACGCGGTACTCATGGCTCCATCATTTGTGGAAGATTCAATGGCGTTTGTCAAAAGGATCCTGGAGCTTGAACTGCCGCTGGTATTTATAAATTCGGATTTGCCCGGCCAGCCTGGCCTTACCTATATCGGTCCTGAGCTTTATCAAAGCGGTATGCTCGCCGCCCAGCTAATCAGCCTTGCCATTCAAAAACAGGATAAAATTTTAACGGTAAACATATCAACCGATCTCGAAAATAACCATCACCTGCTGAGAAAGGAACGAGGGTTTAAAAGTTTTTTTGAGAGCAGCGGGAACACCAACCGGATTATCACCCTTCATATTAACGACACCAAATTTGACACGGCAGAAAAAGTATTGCTCCATGAATTAACGGCTGAACCTGCCATCAAAGCCATTTTTGTAACCAACTCAAGGGTAAACGTTATAGCCGGGATTTTAGCAAAGCATAAACAAACAGATATATTGCTTGTGGGCTACGATTTCTTGAAAAAAAATATCGATTACCTTATAACCGGCCAAATTACCTTCCTGATTTGCCAGCGCCCTAAAGAACAGGGCTATCTCGGCGTCATGGCACTTTATAAACATCTCTTTAAAATAAGCGGGGTTGAAAAATCAACTTATATGCCTATTGATATCATCACGAAAGAAAACTACCGGTTTTATAATGGGTAGTTTAAACTACAAGCAATCTGAAGATCTCAAACCTCACTTTATTTTAGCCAAACGGTTATACAGCACATGAATCTTCTGGCTTCTCAATAGATTTTCCTCATCGAGTGCCGATTTGTAAAGAAAATCCTTATTAAGCGCAATGAACGCAGCGCTCAGCTTTTGTTCATCAGCCAATAGTTTATCAAGTTTTGTTAGGTATACCGGAACCTGATCGGCAGAAAAACCGGGTGAGTTTACTTCAGTTTCAATTGTCATGCAGGTAAGGTAATACACCCTGATCCCTGCCATTAAAACATAATGTCTAAACTCCTGCTCCTCTCTTATCGGTTTCAATGATTTCAGCATGTTCAGGGCATTAGTCGCGCTATCCAGCAACTGGTTTACTGTTATCTCCTTTGGCGATATAACCTTTCCGTGAACCACATTGTAGGGCGTGGCAAATAAAGCATTCTTAAACTGCATGGCCTGTTGCGGGTTTAAGCCATAACGGGAACTACAATAATTGGTGATGAACTGATCATTAGTTAACTTTCTATCGCCATTTAAGGTACTTAGATAATAATTAACCAGGATATTGAAACCGTTTAAAGGATATACATGGCGAATAGCATATAAGTCGATCAGTTCATCTTCCGATTCAAACAGGGAGGAGTAAACACCCGAGGTTGACCATGAGGTCATGACGATGCCTTTATAACCCAGCTTTCGGGACAAGGGAATAAAATCCCTGATGTTATTAAAATGTTTTTGCCAATCGGTAAGAAAATAGTTATCCGGGTAACTTCTGATCGCCGGCGATCCCCAGATCTCATATCCTGATTTTAGCAGTTTGGCATGATCACCAAAATGGTTCACGTCCCAGCCATAATTCCAATCTACAAAAACAGTTTCCTTGGGCAGCAGGCTAATATAGTTCGGATATTTCAAGGCGATATCGGCCCATACAATTGGCCTTTTCCCCAGGCCTGCCACAATATCACACAACATTTTAATATGGTCAAAATACAATCGCGACAAGCCTATTTCGGCTGCTCGCTTTTTGCATTTTTCGCAGTGTCCCAGTAAGTAGGTCTCGTCGCCACCGATGTGAATGTAGGGCGAGTTATGCGTTGAAACCAAATCGGTGTAAAGGGAGGTGAATAACTTCTTATTTAATTCGGGCTCACTTGGGCAAACCTGGCTAAAATCTTTCTGATCTTCTCGCAGGGCGGCATATTTATAATTGCGAAGGATATACTCCACGTGTCCAAAGCTTTGCTGCAGTGGAATCACCTGGATATGAAGCGAATTACAATAGCGCACAAAATCGCGAACCTCTTCTCGTGAATAAGCATACCTGTTGGCAATAAGAGGTTCTTTCGCAAACGGATAACTTCCCTCCCATTCCATTATAATAGTATTAATACCGTTTTTACCCAGGTTTAAAGCAAACCGCTTTAAGGCAGGTAACTTCATTACCTGGATCCGCATATCTAAGTGAAAACCTTTTATTTGAACCGAATCTGCCGGTTTAAAATTGATGGCTGATCCCGAAAAACTCAAACCCGCAATGAGCAGAAATAAAATAAAACCACGCTGCAAAAAGGTCTTCATATTAATAAAAAATTGGATTACAACCATACGTGTACGCACACGTTATACAATAATATGCATTTTACAACAAAAAAAGCTGTCCGAAAACAGCCTCTTTTAATATTTTTATATACAGGATCCTACTATAGAGCTATCAGAAAGTAAAATTTAAATGAAGGAGTATTGATGGCAGGGATAATAAACAATGTGTTATCCCTGGCTAACACATTGTTTTTTTTAACTAAAACTGTATTTTACAATGAAAATACCCATTAAAGAACTATCGGGAATATTGTTACAAGCACCACATAACGCCTGGTATATTTTCTAAGCCATAACCTTTAGGCCCAATATTTTCAAACCAATTAACAGGGCACAACCTTTAACATCTTCATATTTTCGATAAGACGGTTTTGATTAGGTTATTGTTACAGGATGGGATATTTTTTCAATACTGATAAGATTAAGGTTAATGCAAAACTAAACAATTCGTTAACAAAAGGATCGGAAATAGATTAAAAAAGTGTTTTTTGCTTATTAGATCAAGGTAAAATTAAAGTCACTTACCCTTTTTTTGTTTCCATAGATGGCAATTCTCCTTCCATTTTTGACGATTCCGTGTCATCTAACCATATTATAGTTTTTAACTATCTGCACATAGAATTAATTGATTGTGATTGTTGAGGTTAACATCATAATTTTATAAAACTTAATACCCCAGGCGGGATTTAAGCAGCAGATTCAAAATATAAATATAATTATGGAAAACGGATCAAATGACATTAGTAAATGCCCTTTTCACAACGGCACAATGAAGCACAATGTTGGCGGCGGCGGTACGCGGAACCACAATTGGTGGCCAAACCAGTTAAAGCTAAATATCCTGCGTCAGCACTCTTCGCTGTCAAACCCAATGGAAGAAAGCTTTAATTACGCGGAAGCCTTTAAAAGCCTCGACCTGGAGGCTGTAAAAAACGATTTACATGCGCTCATGACCGACTCGCAGGATTGGTGGCCGGCAGATTTTGGTCACTATGGTGGTTTGTTTATCCGCATGGCCTGGCACAGTGCAGGTACCTATCGTGTAGGTGACGGTCGCGGCGGTGCCGGTGCAGGTTTACAGCGTTTTGCGCCGCTTAACAGCTGGCCCGATAACGTAAGCCTTGATAAGGCCCGCAGGCTGCTTTGGCCCATTAAACAAAAATATGGCCGCAAAATTTCGTGGGCCGACTTGATGATCCTTGCCGGAAATATAGCGCTTGAATCAATGGGATTTAAAACCTTTGGCTTTGCCGGCGGTCGTGAAGACGCCTGGGAAGCAGATGAATCTGTATACTGGGGTGCAGAAACTACCTGGCTGGGCGGCGATATCCGTTATGCACATGGTTCGCACGGTGTGCAGGAAGGCCATGGCGTACTGGTTTCAGATGATGATGCCGATGGTGATATTCACTCACGCAATCTTGAAAAACCACTTGCCGCAGTGCAGATGGGTTTGATCTATGTAAACCCCGAAGGACCAGACGGCAACCCCGACCCGGTTATGGCCGCTAAAGATATCCGTGATACATTTGGTCGTATGGCCATGAACGATGAGGAAACCGTTGCATTGATAGCAGGCGGCCACACTTTTGGCAAAACCCACGGGGCCGCATCTGCAGATAATGTAGGTAAGGAGCCCGAAGCCTCTGACATTGGAGCACAGGGCTTTGGCTGGCATAATCGTTACGGCTCTGGCAAAGGAGCGGATACCATCACCAGCGGCCTGGAAGTAACCTGGACCACAACGCCAACCAAATGGAGCAATAACTTTTTCGAAAACCTGTTTGGCTTTGAGTGGGAATTAACCAAAAGCCCGGCTGGCGCGCACCAATGGGTGGCTAAAAACGCGGAAGCTATCATCCCCGATGCTTACGATGCTTCCAAAAAGCATTTGCCAACCATGCTCACCACCGATCTTTCTTTAAGGTTTGATCCTGCATATGAAAAGGTATCAAGGCGTTTCCTGGAAAATCCTGATCAGTTTGCTGATGCCTTTGCACGCGCATGGTTTAAATTAACACACCGCGATATGGGGCCAAGGGTCCGTTACCTGGGTGCCGATGTACCTAAAGAAGTACTGCTTTGGCAAGATCCTATCCCGGCTGCCGATTACGCAACGATAGTTGAAAGCGACGTTGCTGCTTTAAAGGCGAAAATATTGGCATCTGGCTTAAGCATATCTGAATTGGTTTCAACAACATGGGCTGCTGCCTCTACTTTCCGCGGGACCGATAAACGCGGTGGTATAAATGGTGGCCGCATTCGCCTGGCCCCGCAAAGGTACTGGCAGGTAAATAATCCTACACAATTACAAAAAGTGTTGAACGTGCTTGAAGGGATCCAAAAAGATTTCAATAATGCTCAAACCGATGGCAAAAAAGTTTCACTGGCCGATTTGATCGCGCTGGCAGGAAGTGCTGCTATTGAGAAAGCGGCTAAGGATGGCGGTCATGATATCGCCGTTCCGTTTACTCCGGGTCGTACCGATGCCTCACAGGAAGAAACCGATGTAGAATCATTCGGTTACCTCGAACCTGCAGCCGATGGGTTCCGCAATTATCGTAAAACAAAACACCCGGTTTCTACCGAAGAGTTACTGATTGATAAGGCGCATTTACTCAGCCTGACAGCGCCTGAACTAACTGTGCTGCTGGGTGGCCTGCGAGTATTAAACATCAATTATGACGGATCGAAACATGGCGTGTTTACCTCGCGTGAGGGTGTGCTTAGTAACGATTTCTTTGTAAACCTGCTTGATATGGGCACCGCATGGAAAGCCACATCTGCCGACAGGGAACTTTACGAAGGCAGCGACCGCAATACCGGCGCCATAAAATGGACAGCAACCCGCGCCGATCTTGTACTCGGCTCCAATGCTGAACTAAGGGCTATTGCAGAAGTATACGGAAGTGCCGATGGACAAAACAAATTTGTGAAAGATTTTGTTGCCGCCTGGACCAAGGTAATAAACCTCGACAGGTTTGATCTGGCTTAATATTAAAAGCAACGCTGTAAACAAACACTGCGTTGGTAAAAAATGGGTGTCATGCTGAGCTTGTCAAAGCATGGCGGGTAGGGCCTCTGCGCGCGTCCTTCGACAAGCTCAGGATGACAGTCCCTCTACACCCAATGCCATTTATAAATACAACTGTGAGCTATTACTTTACGTGTTTAACAAGTAAAATAATAGCCCACAGTTTTTTAATTAAAAATCCGGGTAATTTAAATAGCGCCCCCGCTCCCCCGGTTTGTCTTTAAATTAATTTATAGCTTTTAGCGTTGTGCTTTTAGCTTCATTATATCAATTCCATATAACTATAGTCAACATTAGTTGTAATTGGCGAAAAGCGCCTCATCATCTCTTCTGCTTTAGTCACCATCTTTTTTGAACCAATGAAGATGCCTGTACGCTGGTGCAACTCAGTAACATCAAGATCTAAAATGCGTTGGTATCCGTTACTGGCTTTCCCCCCCGCCTGTTCAATAATGAAAGCCATAGGGTTGCACTCATAAATTAAACGCAGTTTCCCTTTCGGATCGCTTGCATTTGCCGGGTAAATAAAAATGCCGCCTTTAATCATATTCCTGTGCAGGTCGGCCACCATGGATCCAATGTATCTTGCCTTAAAAGGCCTGTTTGTTGCCACATCTTCAACCTGGCAATATTTAATATATTTTTTTACACCATCAGGAAAATGAGAATAATAGCCTTCATTTATAGAGTAAATTACCCCATCATCAGGGATTTGCATTTTGGGATGGGAGAGGCAAAACTCACCCAGCGAAGGATCTAACGTAAAACCGTTTACCCCTTTACCGGTGGTGTAAACCAACATGGTTGATGAGCCATAAATTACATAGCCCGCAGCTACCTGCTCGGTTCCTCTTTGTAAAACATCTTTAATGGTAGCTCTTCCATCTGTTGTTGTTCTGCGGTAAATAGAAAAAATAGTGCCCACGCTCACATTTACATCAATGTTAGACGAGCCATCCAGGGGATCTATGGCTACAATATATTTGGCATGTTTGGAGATCTCGCTGTCAATATCGATATATTCATCGCTTTCTTCCGATACAACAATACAACATTCGCCGCCATGCTGTAAGGCCGAAATAAACTGTTCATTGGCAAAAACATCCAGCTTTTTCTGGCTTTCTCCCTGTACGTTTACCGAACCGTTATCGAGGGTGAGATCAGCTAATCCTGCCCTGTTAACTTCCCTGTTAACAACTTTTGCCGCAATACCAATGTCTCTCAGCAACCTGGAGAGCTCGCCTTTGGCATAAGGAAATTCTGCTTGTTTTTCAATAATAAACTGGCCTAAAGTTTTTACCGCTTTCATATAAATAAAATTTTAAGATTAGTACCGCTACCCGAATTAAGTAGCGGCTTTAGCATTAGTTAATAAATTTCCCGTTTGTCAGGCAGATAGACATAGCCGTTTTGCTGCTTCAATTTCATCCTCTATCTTCCTGATAGCCATTACTGTTTTAAAAAATGAGTCAGGCGTTACAGAGATACTGTCAATCCCCTCTTCTACCAGGAACTGGGCAAAATCAGGATAATCAGATGGCCCCTGCCCGCAGATCCCCACTTTAACGCCTCTTTTCTTTGCAGTTTTTATTAACGATGAGATCATGAACTTTACCGCATCATTACGCTCGTTATATAAGCCGGCCACTAAAGAAGAATCACGATCGAGCCCCAGTACAAGCTGGGTAAGGTCATTAGAGCCAATTGAAAACCCATCTACATGATCGGCAAACTGTTCGGCCAGGATCACATTAGACGGAACTTCGGCCATCAGGTAAACTTCAAGCCCGTTTTCCCCGCGTTTCAGGCCATACTCGTTCATGGTTTCGTATACCAATGAAAGCTCATTCACTGTGCGGCAAAAAGGGATCATCACTACCACATTATCAAGACCCATCATTTCGCGCACCTTCTTAATAGCTTTACATTCCATCCCAAAAGCATCTTTATATACTTTAGAATAGTACCTGGATGCTCCCCTCCAACCGATCATTGGATTTTCCTCATTCGGTTCGAAATACTTGCCGCCGGGCATATTATAGTATTCATTGGTTTTAAAATCCGAGAAACGTACAATTACTTTATTGGGATAAAATGCAGCGGCTATCTTGGCTATTCCGTAGGATAACTTTTCAATAAAATAAGCTTCTTCACTCTCGTAGCCCAGCATAGCTTCCTCAATATGGGCGGTTAACGAAGCATCATTCAGGCTCCTGTGTTCGAGCAGGGCCAACGGGTGAATTTTTATATAGTTATTGATGATAAATTCCTCCCTGGCAAGGCCTACACCTTTTCCTGGATAATGCGCATAATTAAATGCTATTTCGGGCGATCCGATATTCATCATCAGCGGGGTTTCAATCTCGGGCAGGTCATTAAGATCATGTTCCCGCTTAGTAAACGCCACTATGCCGCTGTAAATAATTCCGGCATCTCCTTCGGCGCAGGAAGCGGTTATTTCATCGCCGGTTTTTAGAACGGTAGTTGCATATTCGCAGCCAACTATAGCCGGAACACCTAATTCCCGGGCAACAATGGCGGCATGGCAGGTCCGGCCGCCTTTATTCGTAATGATAGCCGACGCTTTTTTCATTACCGGTTCCCAGTCAGGGTCGGTCATGTCGGTTACCATGATATCACCGGGTAAAAAATCAATTTCGTGGATATTCTGCTTTCCGATACCGCTGAGATTATGCACTTTGCCGGTCGCTATTTTATCGCCAACAGCAATACCTTTCAGCAGGATCCTGTCTGCTCTGTCGGGATCATTAATGCGAAATTCGGTAAGCAGGTTTACTTGCTTGCGGGAGTGAATAGTTTCAGGCCTTGCCTGTACTATAAACAATCTGCCGGTGATCCCATCTACAGCCCATTCAATATCCATGGGGCACCATTTGCCTTTTAATTTGGTGTAATAGGCCTCAATAATAATTACCCAGTTACTCAATTGGATGATCTGATCATCCGACAGGCAAAACCTTGAACTATCCTCAACCGGGGTGTCAATGATTTTTACAGCTGCCTCCCCTGGGTTTCCATAAATCATCTTTATGTGCTTTTTGCCCAATTTTTTTTCAAGAATGGGCCTGAAACCGCTTTCAAGCAGTGGCTTATAAACGATAAACTCATCGGGATTAACCGATCCCTGTACTACCATTTCGCCTAAGCCATATGATCCGTTAATGATTACAGCATCTTTAAAGCCACTTTCTGTATCTAACGAAAAAGCTACCCCCGAAACGCCTTTGTCTGAGCGGACCATTTTTTGAACACAAACAGATAAGCCCACATTAAAGTGATCATAATTAAATGATTCCCGGTAACTAATAGCTCTGTCAGTAAATAATGAGGCGAAGCAATTTTTTATCGCTGTTAATAAGTTCTCTTCCCCTCTTATGTTTAAATAGGTATCCTGCTGGCCTGCAAATGATGCATCGGGCAGGTCTTCCGCAGTAGCCGATGAGCGGACTGCAACGTCGGCCGCGTTATCTGCATATTGGATCAGCAGATCCTTATAAGCTTCAAGGATCTCATTCTCCATAACAACAGAAAACCGGCCGTTTTGTATAAGCTTTCGTATTTTACTGCCACAGGATAACAGCACCTGCAAGTTGGACAGCTCTTTATCCTCAAGGATATCCCTGATCATTTTATCAAGCTGATTATCTGCAATGAACTGGTAATAGGCCTTACTTGTTATGATAAACCCGTCAGGAATATCAATTCCAAATTGAGAGATGTTCTGCATCATTTCTCCAAGCGATGCATTTTTACCTCCTACTAACTCAATGTCACTTATCGAAGCTTCAATAAGTTTCATAGTAAACTTCTTTTCCTTCATGGCTTAAATTTTATAAAACGAAGTTAGCCGCTTAACAAACTGCCCAATGCTTAAATATTCACAACAAGTAATACTATATTCATAATATATTACCTATTTTTAACTTTTTATATCACTATAGTATAAAAATGAAAGATTTCTTCGAGCAGGTCCTGAAAGTCGACAATTCAGCTTTTACAATAGCCGAAGCAAAAACTTACCATGCCATTAATAATTTCCACAACCATCCCGAGCTGGAACTTATTTATATTATAAGTGGTGAAGGCACTTTTTCGATAGGAAATACTTCAAAAAGAATTTCAGGGGATACCATGATCATCATAGGCTGTAACGTGCCTCATATGTTTAAGTTTGAAACCAACCGTTATTATGATTACTCCATGAAAAGCGGTAAAATACCCAAACCGCTACAGCTGCTTACCCTTCATTTTGATCCCAATAAATTGGGAAGCACTTTCATGACGCTGCCCGAAAACAACCTGATAAACAATCTTTTAAATAGCGCCAAAAATGGATTATTAATCAATGAAAATTCTAAAGCTGTTGCGGTCGACTTTATCCACCGAATAGAGAATTCGGCCAGGTATGAACAGCTTCCGTTATTGCTGCAACTGCTAAATAAAATTGCCGAGGGCGAACAGGTATCAAACCTGGCCGGTGAAACGGAGAAGAAGATCTTTAACAGGATAGATGAAGTGCGGCTAACGAAGATCTATCTGTATACTATGGACAATTTTTACAAAGACATTAAACTTAAGGAAATAGCAAACATCATACACATGGTGCCGAAAGCATTTTGCCATTATTTTAAATTGCGTACCGGCCAAACCTATTTTGATTTTTTACTGACGGTAAGAATAGAAAACTCCTGTAAACTGATCAGGGAAACCAACGAAAATATAAACTCAATCAGCCGCGATTCGGGGTTTAACAACCTTTCAAACTTTAACAGGTATTTTAAATTAGCTACCGGGAGCACGCCAATGGAATACCGGAGAAAATTCAGGGAGTTTTAAGATCATTAAAGCCCTTCTTAAAAAACAAATGCAGGCTTTTTAGGGCCTGCGTTTGTTAAATAAATAATAGAACTAAATTAATAACCCGGATTTTGTACCAGTTTCGGGTTCAACTGCATTTCCGGTCTTGGGATCGGGAAAATACGTTTATTTGGATTGGCATCTGTCTTTATGCCCCATGGCTTTTCAAACTGCCCAAAGCGGATCAGGTCATTACGACGCCACATCTCCATAGAAAATTCGCGGCCACGTTCGTCCAATATATCGGATAAGGTTACAGCAGTTAAAGGCGAAGCTTTTGCACGTGCCCTAACCTGGTTAACCAATGATAAAGGCGAATCGCCATTGGTTGCTGATGCACCACGTAAAATAGCTTCGGCTTTTTCAAGCAAGATATCGGCATACCTGAACATAGGCACATCATTACCCTGGTTACGGTCGGTGTTCAGGCTGTCCGGATAAAATTTATTATTCCTGTAACCTTCTTCGTTGGCAAGTTCGTCATTACCAATGTCAAACGTTGCCGGATTTTTCCACACAATATCAGGTGTAAACTCCAACTGATGCACTACCGTAGCATTAGGGTTAGGACCTGAATAGCTTGCATCAAGCCCGATGTTGGTTGTTGTAATATTTATTGGAGTACCATCATTATTATACTGTTTACCAACTAAAAATTGCTTTTTACGGATGTCATTTGCGTCGTTAAACAAAGCATAATATTCTTTATAAGTATATACAGGCCCATCAGGTGTGTATGGCATTTTATACTTATTTTTCAGGTTAGGGTTCAATGTCCAGCGCGAATAATACTGTCCCTGCGCCAAAACACCATCATAAGGAATGGCAAAAATAAAATCCTTAATACCCGGGCCGTTATTAGGCTTAAACATGCCTAAATAATCTGCATCTAATCCATACTGACCGCTTTTTATAACGTTATCGCACATGGTGACCGCATCCTGGTACCTTGGTGTGCCAATATAATACTGCGCGTTCAGGTACATTTTTGCGAGTATGGCATACGCTAAACCTTTGGTCGGTCTGCCATAGGTAGTTACCCCTGCTGTCCCGCTCAGATCAGCAATTTGCCCAAGCAATTCACTTTCAATAAATGCAAACACTGCCGCCCTTGGCTGGGTGCCCAGGTTGGTAGTATCACCAAACGTTTTGCTGATAGGAACATTACCAAAAAGATCCATCAGGTAAAAATATGACAGCGCACGCATGGTCTTAATTTCGGCAATAGTTTGCTTTTTTGCATCGCTTTCGGGTGTAGGTGCCAATAACGACAATACCTGGTTACATAAGCTGATGGTTCCGTAACCTCCCGACCAGCAGGTTTCGGTCATACTGTTATCAGGCGTAACAGTGTGCAGGTTTACTGTTGAATAGGTGCCTCCGTCAAGCCAGTTGCCACCACGTGCAACAAGTACGCATTCATCGGTACTTAAGTTTTGTAATAACCAGTATTGCCTGCCCGGCGCCCCACGAAATGAGGTATAGATAGGCCCGGTAGCAGCTACATACTGCGCCGGTGTAGTAGGAAAGTTAGCTGTTGTAAGCGCCGATTTTGGCGTAATATCCAATTTAGTACAACCCGAAAGGTAAATTGCTCCTATAAACATGGCAATGAGGCCAGGTTTTATATATCTTTTTAAATTATTCATGTCTGTTAGGTTAAAATTTATTATAAATCAACTTGTACGCCGGCAAGGAAGCTCCTTGTTTTTGGATAGAAATTATTGCTGTCTACCCCGATAAACTGGCCGCTTGCCTGATTATCGATATTCAGGTTCAATTCAGGATCGACGCCTTTGTATTTGGTGATGATAAATAAATTGGTACCGGTAACATACAACCGGATGCCATGTACATAATTACCCGGAACATTTATTTTGTATGCCAGCGTAGCATTACTTAACCTGATAAAGGCACCGCTTTCAAGATAACGTGTTGAATATAAATTGGCATTAACATCGGTTCCCGGCTCGCTTAATGTTAAAGCAGGCACGCCATGCGCCGAAGCCTGCGTTGGCTGGTTAAAGCTGGCCAATGATGCATTCATGATCTTGTTACCGCCCTGCCCCCTGAAAAAGAAATTAAGGCTAAAGTTTTTGTAGGTAAAATCATTGCCGAAACCAAATGTGTATGTCGGCTGTGCATTACCTGCATAAGTTTGATCAGAGCTTTGAGGGGTTGTTGTTGGCTGACCATTAGCACCCATGAAGGTAGATACGCCATTAGTACGGCCAAGATATTTCAAGGTATAAAATTCGCCAAGCGGATAACCGGCTTCAATGATTGATACTTTGATACCGCTTTGTCCCGGGCCTTCCGGATCACCTGCGTAGATCTTTGAAAGATTTGGCGCCAGTGCTGTGATCTTATTTTTATTAAATGAAATATTGCCGTAGCTGCTCCAGGTAAAATCTTTTGTTTTTATTGGTGTTCCGTTAAGGGCTATCTCCACACCTTTATTGGTCATACTGCCCACGTTTTCAACCTTTGTACCAACAAAGTTGTTAATAAGTGATACCGGCACCGCGGTGATCATGTCGGTTGTTTTTTTATTGTAGATATCAACCGAGCCTCCCAAACGTCCTTTAAATAAGGAAAAATCAACACCGCCGTTCAACGTAGCTGTGCTTTCCCATTTCAAATCGGGGTTAGGATTTTGGGTTACGCCAATTGCGCCAATATAAGCGCCATTGTAATAAAAGCTACCGGTAGTACCGTAAAGCGTTATAGGAGTATAAGGTGAGAAACCCAATGAGTTACCTGTTTTGCCATAGCCAACGCGCAGTTTCAAATCATCAAATAAGGATTGAGATTTCATAAAGCCCTCGTCAATGATTCGCCAGGCGGCCGAAGCAGCCGGGAAGTATCCCCAGCGTTTGTTGGTACCAAAGGCGTTTGAACCGTCACGGCGTAAAGATGCCTGCAAAAGATATTTACCTTTGTAGCTGTAATTAAGACGTGAGTAAAAAGATATTAAACGCAAAGTTTCAACATTAACATTACCGTAATCAACCCGGTAACCTGCGGCAGGCGTGCCTAAACCAAGATTACTGGAGCCTGTAGCATCTGAAATGAAACCCTGATTAGTTGACTGGAAACCGTTACCTGTTGTGGTTTGATCTATCGAATAGCCAAATAAAGCTTTAAAATCGTGTTTCTCACCCCATTTATGCGAATAGGTCAAATAGTTTTCAAATAATTTTTTGTTATCCTCATAAGTTGAACGGATAGCTTTGCCGCCAAGCCCCGGTGCAAGTTCCGATGCCGAGTTGTAGTAGGTATTATTATCGGTATTTGTTTCCTGGTAAGCTAAGTTGAAATTGTAAAGAAAGCCTGCAGGCAATATCAACTCACCGCGTATGTTGCCGAGTAATAAGTTAACTTTTTGCTTGTAGCTATCATTAGTGATAAGCCCTACCGGGTTATAACCCAATTTTAAAGTAGGGTCATTATAAAAAGTACCATCAGCATTGTAAATAGTACGGGTAGGCAAATATTGAACTATCGACTTAAACAGGCCTGGGCTTTGCCCGTTTGCCGATGACAGCGGAATATCATTAACCAACAAGTTTGAATTGGTCACCGAATTGCTTAATGAAAAGTCCAGCTTTAATTTGTCATTCAACGCTTTTTGGGTGATGTTGAGCCTGCCTATAACGCGTTTCATGTCGCTGCTTTTAACTATACCCTGGTTTTGCAGGTAGTTTATGCTTCCGTTATAAGTAGTTTTATCGGTGCCGCCGCCAAAAGAAAGGTTATGATTTTGGGAAAATCCGGTGCTGCGTTCAACGGCTTTTTGCCAGTCGGTATTTCCACCGTTGTCATTCGCAGGGGTAAAACTTTGTCCATTAGCTTTTACATAGGCCCTTAACTGGTCGGCGCTGGCAACTTTAAACTGGTTAGATACTTTTTCAAATGATCCGTATCCGTTGTAAGTCATCCTTAACTGGCCTGCTTTTGCCCTTTTAGTAGTAACGATGATTACACCATTGGTAGCCCTGGTTCCGTAAATTGCCGCTGCCGAAGCATCTTTCAATACATCTATCGAAGCAATATCCGACGGGGCCAGTAAGTTAAAGTCGGCACCAGGTACGCCGTCAATTACATAAAAAGGCTCAGATGCCGCACCAGCCCTTATTGAAGATGGGCCACGCAATGTTACAGATGCCTTTCCATTAGGATTACCATCGTTGGTGATATTTAAACCGGCTACTTTACCTTCTAACAAATCAGCGGGAGTTGCAACAACACCGGCGTTAAATTGCTCGGCTTTTACAGTTGCAATAGCGCTGGTCAATTCCTTTTTGGTAGTAGTACCGTAACCAATTACTACAACGGTAGATAACGAGTTTGCCGAAGGCTGTAAAATTACTTTTATAGATGTTTGTTTGCCTACTGCTATTTTTTGAGTTTCAAAGCCTATGTAAGAAAATACCAGCACAGCTTTTTCGTTGGCAACCTGCACCCTGAATTTACCATCTATATCGGTTACCGCACCTGTTGCAAGGCCTTCTATTTTAACAGAAACACCTATTAAAGGTACGCCCTTATCGTCAACAACAGATCCTGTAACAATAATTGGCGGAGGAAGGTCCACTTTTTTCTCGACCGGTGGCTTTGGCGCCGGTTTAACCAATAAACTACCTTCAACTTCGGTATAGGTAAACTGGTTATCTAATAAAACTTTTTTCAAAACAGCCTGCAGCTTTTCGTTACGGGCCGTAAGTGTCACCTTAACATCGGTTTCAATGTTGTTCCCAGTGTACATAATCCGTACGCCGGTACTGGCCGAAATCCGCTCCAGTGCATCAGCAAGAGGGGTATTTTTTAATTTAACGGTAACTGGCTTTTCCAGTACGCTTTGTCCGTATGAATTATCAGCCATGGCAATGGTTGACAGGGAACAGACTACTAATAAAATGATCGCATTAATTTTCATAACATATGTTATGGCTCGAAAGACTCTTTCGGGTATGTTTATTTTCATATTTTTGCTATATTAAAGTGTTATAGGTCAAGCTGGAACATGCTGCGGTTGTGAGAGGCCCTATACATGGTCCATTAAAAAATCTTTACATTTTATTCCTCCAAAACTGGCCCGGCCATTTTGGAGGATCATTTTCTCTTTCCTTGGTTTAACTCATAGCAATTTCATTTTTTTAGGTTGTCAAACATTTATTTGTTTTTATAATTGGTATATCGGGTACATTAATTACAGCCTTTGCCCTTTAAAGTATAAGCATCGCCTTCCTTTTTAAAATGGGCATTTATAAGGGCTTCCGTCAGCTTCAATACTTTTTCTAATGGCATATTGTTAAAATCGGCGTATAATGTACAGTTCAGTAAATTTTTGTCGGCTCTGATTTTTACATTATATTTTCGCTGCACATCAGCCAAAACATCAAACAAAGGGGTATTATAGTATTGCAGCTTGCCCTGCTGCCAGCTGATCACAGACGAAGCATCCTCAACTTTTTCGGTAATCAGTTTTTGGCTGGTTTTATTATAAACCATTTGCATATTCGCTGTGAGTAATACAGCAGCATGTTTTGAGACCGTTGGAACAACGCCTACTTTTCCGCTTACCACGGTGATCTTAACCGATTTATCTTCGGTATAAGCTTTAACATTAAAGCTGGTACCTAAAACAGTGGTTTTAATTTTACCCGAGTGAATGACAAACGGTTTGCTGTTATCGTGGGCTACTTTAAAAAACGCCTCGCCTGTAAGGTTAACCTCCCGTGTATTTTGTTTAAACTTATCCGGATATCTCAACCGGCTGCCTGCGTTAAGACAGATGGTTGTACCGTCGGGTAAAGTAATCAGCTTGATTTCGCCATTTAGTGCTATCGTTTCCTGATAAGTAACAGGGTTCAGCCAGTTGTCCAACTGTTTTCTGAAGATATAGCCGGCACTAAAAATAGCAGTTACAGATGCGGCTACAGCTATCTTTACCAGCAAACGCCAAAGAGGAAACACCTTTCTGGGCGGAGGCTTAATTATACGCTGATGGATATTGTTAAGTATCTGATCAGATGCCTCTCCACTCAGAGAAATCTTCTTTTCCAGTGCATCCCTACTGAAACCTTCAAGCGCTACAAGGTATAATTCTGAAACATCTCCTTGCAGGTATTCGGCAAGCCAGCGCCTGTCTTCAGGAGTTAAATTCTCGGTATTATAAAGCCTTTCTAAGCGTTTGACTATAGTTTCCACAAGCTATTTTTATATAAATACGCCGGGAGCTTTAAAACGGGGGGATGGGTTTGCGATTATTTTTAAGAAAAATAAAAACTCATAATAGTTAGCTGCATTTAATTTTTTTTCACGGGCACATTATTGTCATCAATGTACTGCAGCCCTTGTGTTAACTTACTTAAATACTACCTTTATCATCAATAAATAGCTAAATAATTACCTCTTGTATGAAAAATGCCTGGACAGAAAAATGGGACCAACGATATGCCGAAGAAGAATTTGCCTATGGTGAACAGCCTAATAATTTTCTACAACAACAACTGTCACTTTTAAAACCCGGCAAAATTCTTTTCCCTGCAGAAGGCGAAGGGCGTAATGCTGTTTTTACCGCCGGGCTTGGCTGGGCAGTTTCTGCATTCGATATTAGCATTGAGGGACAAAAGAAAGCCCTGAAACTTGCAGAAAAAAAACAGGTAGCTATTGATTATCGGGTTGGAGAATTGCAGGATCTCAATTATACAGAAGGGCAATTTGACGTGATCGCCTTGATTTATGCGCACTTCCCTGCTAATATCAAATCACTTGTACATCAAACCCTTGACAAATATTTAAATACCAGAGGGCTTATTATTTTTGAGGCTTTTAGTAAAAGCCACCTTGACTACCTTGCAAAAGATAAAAAAATGGGCGGACCGAGAGATATCGAATCACTATTTTCTTTAGAGGAAATTAAAGCAGATTTTAATAATTACGAGATTTTAGAACTTCTGGAAACGGAGATCCATTTAAATGAAGGGACTTATCACAGCGGACAAGGCTCGGTTATCCGGTTTGTAGGAAGAAAGAAATTAGTTGGAGCAATTGTTTAAATACCCCCCATCATCAATTTGTTCCAATCCAATAACAAGCCATTATAACTCCTGCGGTTTTCCATTCAGCCTGGTGTTCTTTTATATGGTTTTTAACTGCCACAACTGCATGTCCGAGGTATTCCTTAACAGTATGTTTAGAAAGGTTCAATTTCTCAGCAGCCTCTTCATAGGTTTTTCCTTCCAATTTGCAAAGGGTAAATACCTTTTTTCGCTGCGGCGATAATTGGTTAATAGCCTGTTGTAATAAATAATATTGCTCATCCATTAATTGTACGTCACCGTTGTCGGTTTCCGTTTCGGCAAAAGGCATGGTATTAACAACAGCGGTTTCGCGTAATTTTTTGCGGAGATGGGAGATCGATTTATTAAAGCTCAGTACAAACAGCCAGCCGCTTACAGATTGATTAGGGTTAATATCGGCCCGTTTTTCCCATAAGGCGATAAAAATATCCTGCAAAATATCGCGGGCAATGTCATCATCTTTAGTGAGTTTGTAAATATTGCGATAAATGGCCTGGTGATACTTTTGATAAAGCATATCAAATGCACCGATGTCATCATCGTGTAAACGAAACACTAAATCTTTATCTCCATCTGTATTCATAAAAACCTGATAATTATTTATTTATTTATTAATCAATAGACAGGAATTATTGTGAAAAATACAACTATTTTCTTATCAAAAAATACACCTAACGACTATATCGTTAATAATTTTATTCAGTAATTGGTAAAAGGTAGCTTATCGCGTTTTGTAAAGCTTGATCCGGGCTATAAATTTAATTTTACAGCCCGGCCAAACAGATTATTGGAATAACCAATATATAAATGGGCTAAAATACAGCCCCTTTAATTACAGCTTAACTGTTGCGGGCAGATATTTGGCAATCAAATCCTCATAATAAGGTTTTAATTCTGATACTACCGGCGGTTTCGGACTTTTGGAGTACAGATCGTATGGATTAAATTTATCAACCCATTTAAACATCTCCTGGTCATGTGCATTCAATAAATGATCGTATGCCTTTTCGCGGTGTTGTGAGTAAAAAGAGTGGTACCGGATCATGTACAAAGCTTCTTCTGGCAAATAATCTTTGGTGATGTGGTACAGGTATTCATCATGCCCCCATGACATATGCACATTTTCGAGCCCGCATTGATGAGTATAAACGCCATACTTGGTATTGTAACGCTCATCGTAGCTATCAGGATTTGCGGCAAAAAATTCCGGGTAAACTATCTTATCCGAAAACTTGCAGCCTACCGGGAACGTATCGCCCACTACATTCCATTGCGGTTCGCCAAAAAGGCAAAGCACCTTGCCCAAATCGTGTATAAAACCAGTTAATACAAACCAATCCGGATGTCCATCGGCACGGATAGCCTCAGATGTTTGCAGTAAATGCTGTAACTGATCAAGGGAAATATCAGGGTCTGATTCGTCAACCAGTGTATTCAGATATTCCATTGCCGACCACCATGGCATTTCCTTTTTATCAAACTGTAAAAAGTTTGCCTTTTTTGCCAATACGTTGCCATAGGTTTGATAAGTATGGTTAAGCCTGTAAAATTCCCTTACCGGGTTATTTTCCTCATCGTTATAAACCCTAAACTCCTCTTTAGCTTTGGCAGTGCCCGGCTCAGGATATCTGCTCAACACATCATCTTCCCATACATCAAGACTTGGCAATGGTGATATCTCTTTTTCAGTTAACTTTTCCATATCGTAAACATTTTATTAATAATAAAAAACCTTCTGTTGAAACCCTATACCAAAAAACATCAATTAAGTATCGGGTTATAATTTAAATTGAGGCAGCATTTAAATGCAACCGTTAGTTTATAATGATTAAATTTTGATAAAAAAAACGGTGCTTTTATATTAAATGCGATATTTATTTACGTAAACGATTAAGTTAAACCAAAGCTAAAAGCCGAACGCTCAAAGCTAAAAGCTTTTAAAATCGATATTAGAAAGGTTAATGCCTTTATCTGAAATGAATCAGTAATTTATCTAATTATCTCCTGAGGATCTTAGATTTACTTTTCCCCGGAATCTGAGTGTACCTGATCAAAGATTTCGTTACCCCATCAAGCACAATCACCGGCAATGATTTAACCTGTGGTATTTTAAGACCGCTAATAAGCAGTCCGTTCACATCATGAAATACACTTGCAGCTCTGAAATCATCACCAAGGCAGCTGAGGGTTACATTTTTAAAAGTTATCCCTTCTGCATGCCGTGTGTAAAAACCCCAGGCAGGCAACTCGCCAAACATCGAAAACTCGGGGTAATCATGCGGGTTTTCGGGAATCTTTGTTAGCGAATCGAGGCTAACATGTGCTACAGCCTTACTGCCATCACCGTGGTATACAATCTTAATATTTTCAAGTGTTACATTTTTAACAGGATGTCCCGGCAACCCAGCAATTGATGAAGGAAAGGTATTATGGTTTCCTTTAACTAAAGGCCCTTCCATCGGATACCCCTTATCGGGTTTACCTTTCGGCACATCTACAGTTACATTACTGATACGAATACCATTGATGCGGCTCACTACAGTATCCTTATTACGATGGCCGAGACGAATAAAAATGGCGTTGCCAGTATTTACCGCGTTGATATTGCTGATATCAATATCTTCCATCACCCCGCCATCAACACATTCCAAAGCAATGGCCGACCGGTAGGTATCGTAAATTTTCACATCTTTTATAGTTATCTTTTTAAAACCTCCGCGCGAAGCCGTGCCAAATTTGATTCCGCTTGCGCTTGACCGAATAGTGCAGTTTGCCACATAAATATTTTCGCAACTGCTGTTCCTGTCGCTTGATTTAAGGCAGATGCCATCATCATCAGCATTAAAAAAGCTATTGGTAAGCTTCACGTTTTGGCAATCAACTAAATCAATACCATCATTATTCCAATAGGTATTGCTTTCAACTTTTATGCTGTCGATAACCAGATCGCGGCATTTGGTATAATCCTGCACCCACACCAGGCCGTTTTTCATCGTTACACCTTTTATCAGCACATCTGTACAATTAGAGAAATGGATCAGTTTAGGCCTGTTTGGTTCCTCGGGCTGAGTTTGCCCCCACGGGTTTTCTTTTTGCCATAACGAATCCCTTAATTTGCCCGCTTTCAGCATCGCAAAAACATCCTTAAGCAATTCTTCCCCGTTTCCATCAATTGTTCCCTTGCCCGTTATGGCAATATGCTGCAGATTGTTGGCTGCTATCAATGGCGCTGCATGGCCTTCACCAAAATCAATTCTTTTCGCGCTGCTCAGCAGCACGGCGTTTTCAGCCAGATTCAGGGTAACGTTTGATTTCATGCTGATACCAGCCGTCAAAAACTTGCCGGCTGGTACATATACTGTACCCCCGCCCTGTATGCTTGCGTTATCAATAGCCTTTTGAATGCTGATAGTATTGTTGGTAATGCCATCGGCTTTGGCGCCATAATCGGCAATGTTAAATACTTTTTGTTGGGCATAACCGGCAAACGGCGTTGTGAGCAAGGCTAAAAAATAAAGACTTTTCATTATATTCTTATTAAGAAAGCTATTTAAGCAGGTTTATCGCTTTTCAAATATGTAATAACAAGCGTTTAATTGTACATTAAACACCTAAACTATTAAACTTTCAACTTAAATATCGGCACCAACGTACTTTTATTTACGTAAACGTTTACATAAAGTAAATCTCGTCGATAATAATCGTTACCAAACTTGCGCATTATTACAATACGTTAATGTATTAAACAATGCTTTTGGTTTAAATCAATTTTATATCTTTGCTCCTGCCTGCTCCCGTAGTTCAATGGATAGAATTATGGTTTCCGGTACCATCGATATGAGTTCGAATCTCGTCGGGAGCACAAAAGGGACTTGCAAGTTGTGAGTCCTTTTTTTATACAAAGAGATTTGCATAACTATAGCTTCACTAATTCTCTTTCATCCCCGGGTACTGGTCAAAAAGAGTTTTTAATTTTTGAGCCATTTCAGGATATTCCCTGATCACATTAGTCCGCTCGCTGGGGTCATAAGCCAGGTTAAACAATTCTGTTTTTGCAGGTAGCGGTGAACCGGCTACGCCCCCAACGTTATTATTTGCCTTTACTTCACGGTATTTCCAGTCGCCAAGGCGCACAGCCTCGCAAACACTGTTGTTATAATAGTAAATAGGTCTGTGTTCGGGGTGTTTAGGCGCTTTGCCTGTTAATACATCAGCTATCGACTGCCCGTCCAGTGTACGGCCTTTCGGCAGCGGGGCACCTGTCCAACTGGCAAGCGTAGGCAATACATCCAGGTTACTCATCATACTGGTGATACTTGCTCCAACCGGGGTATGATTTTTCCAGTAAACAATAAACGGCTCACGTACCCCGCCCTCATATGATAAGCCTTTGCTACCACGAAAAACCCCGGCTGTGCCTGCATCCCAATGTTTGGTAGCGCTATCGCCCAGCATCCGGTCTGGAAAATCTATCCACGGACCATTATCGCTCGAAAACATGAATATCGTATTATCGGCCAGTCCCTGCTTTTCAAGTTCTGCCCAAACCTGACCAAGGCTTTCATCCAATTGTTCAACCACATCACCCAGGTGCCCGCCATCGCTTCTATTTTTATTTTTCGCCGATGAAGCAAAGGCTACCGGTAAATGCGGCATGTTGTGAGCGAGGTAAAGGAAGAATGGTTTATCACCCTTTTTCTGCTCCTTGATAAATCGGATGGCTTCGCGCTGATATAGTTCAATCAATGATGAATCGGCAGGTTTTAAAATTTCGGGCTTATGGTTTCGGAATACTTTGATAACGGTATCTGTTTTCACATAGGGCGAACGATAATCGTGGCTGTACAGCAAACCATAGTATGAATCAAAACCCTGCGCCATGGGGTGGTTATAAGCTGCATGATCGCCCAGGTGCCATTTACCTATCATGGCGGTTTTATAGCCAATTTGCTTCAGCATTTCGGCAATGGTAACTTCCTGATCAGGGATCCCAAGCGATGAACCGGGACCTATAGGGTAAGGCAGGTTCATCCTTGAAGCATAGCGCCCGGTAAGCAATGAAGCCCTTGATGGTGTACAGGTTGGGCTGCTCACCACGTAATTGGTTGCCCTCACCCCCTTTTGCGCCATCTTATCTAAAAACGGCGTGCGGATCACCGGGTTACCATAACAACTCAAGTCAGAGTACCCCATATCATCGGCTAATATAAAAATGATATTAGGTAATTGCTTTTTTTGTGCCGAAGCAGGTGCAATTAAAAATATGAAAGCCAAAAGGAAAAGGCCTTTGCAGATTAATTTGGTTAGATGTTTCATTACCCGGTGAAGATAGCGCATCATCCATGAGCTTAGCCAAAATAATTCATCTTTTACAAAATAAACTTGCTCAAAGGTAGCAAAAATGCTACCTTTATATTAATATGAATTCACGAGAGCTTATCAAAATCTTAAAAGAAGATGGTTGGGTAGAGAAAGCCCAAAAAGGAAGTCATCTCCAATTAATTCATCCAAGTAAAAAAGAAAAGTAACAGTTCCTGTTCACTCTGGCGACATACCTATCGGAACATTGAATTCAATTTTAAAACAAGCGGGGTTGAAATAATTAACAAGTCAAAAAAAGATGGAAAAGATTGAAATAGAATTAATTGTAGAAAAAGGTGATAGTGGTCTTTGGGGAAGGGTTAATTACAATGATAACCTGATAATTGAGACGGGTGTTAACGTTTACGAACTCGAAACCAAAATAAAAGACATTTTACACGAACTCGAAGATGTCGATCCTAAAACTATCGTGTTTAATACAGTATACGATATATATTCTCTCTTTAAGGATTTCGACTTTTTGAATATAAGTAAGATAGCCGTTTATTCAGGTATCCATTCAGGGCTTTTACGCCAGTATGCTTCCGGTGTAAAGCACCCTTCGGCAAATCAGGCTAAGAAAATAGAGGACACTTTGCATAGATTGGCCGACTTAATGAAAAAGGCTTCGATTTATGTTTCGTAAGAGATAGTTACAAAGCAATCAATGCAGTTGTTTACTTATCAGCCTTCCTCAACATTTCCCTATGTTCCTTGCCCCATTTTATCATTTCTAAAATGATGCCACCAAAACTCCTGCAATACGCTGTAGATTCATACTCAATTAAAACCGGCGAAGTTGGCGTTACGGTGCGTTTAACAAGCTTGTTCATTTCCATGGTTTTCAGTTCCCGCGACAACATACGCGTGGTGATGCCGGGAATACTCCGCTCAATTTCCCGGAAACGTTTGTTTCCATTACAAATGGAATTAATGATTGGCAGTGTCCATTTACCACCGATAACGTACATGGTATCTTGTAAAGCCTGCCGCTCATCGGCATGATTACGTTGGTGTGACGTTATTCCCCCTTCCATACTGGTATACTCTGTGTAACTGGTTACAAAATTATATCAATTTCACTATACTTTTGCATCAAAAAATAAAATACCATGTCAAAAACAGTTTTTATAACCGGAACCAGCAGCGGACTGGGCAAATTAACCGCTAAACATTTCGCGCAACAAGGCTGGAATGTAGCCGCCACCATGCGCACCCCCGAAAAGGAAACAGAACTTACACAATATCCTAATATCAAAATATTTAAGTTAGATGTAACCAATCTTGAGCAGGTAAAAACAGCAACCGAACAGGCAATAGCCGCTTTCGGTAAAATTGATATTGTGGTGAACAATGCAGGTATGGGCACATACGGAGCACTGGAGCTTGCCAAAGAAGAAGATATCGACTGGCAGTTTGCGGTAAATACCCGTGGCCCTATTAATATCATCCGTGCCTTCCTGCCTCATTTCAGGGAAAACGAAGGAGGTATGTTCATCAACATCAGCTCTTTTATGGGTATTACTACCGCTGTGCCGCTTGGCTCATTATACAACATGTCGAAATTTGCGCTGGAGGGCCTTACCGAAGGGCTCTATTATGAACTAAAGCCGCTTAATATTCATTTAAGGCTGATAGAGCAAGGCGGCTCAAAGGGCAACAACTTTGTTGAAAGCGTGGTTTGGAACCAAAACCCGGATATAACCGCGTACAAGGAGCTTACCAACAAACTGCAAAACCTGATGAGCTCGCGTGATGAATCGCAGCTTGATGATCCGATGTTGATTGTTAACGCTATTGATGACCTTGCTACCAGTAAAAGCAACAGGTTCCGTACTGTAATAGGCGATATGGGAAATATGCTGATGGACATGCGTAACACCATGCCTATTGAGGAATATATGGAGAAAATGAGCAGCTTCTTTTAAGAACCATGATTTGTAGGATTAGAGGATTTCTTGATCTTTGAATCTCTGCAATCGAGAAATCCTTTAATCAAAAGAATCATGGTTTAAGAGTTATGGGATTACTTGATAGTTAGATCAATTCATCTGGAAATCCTCTAATCAAGCGCATCAAGGTCGAGCTTTTCAACAAAACAACTTGAGCTTTTTAACAAAACGCCGCGCTGCCTGTCAGCCTAACTTTGTGTTATCAAAATAAAGATAAGAAATGAAAAAAGTATGGTTTATAACAGGCAGCGCCCGCGGATTAGGCCGCAGCCTTACAGAAGCAGTTTTAGCAGCGGGCGATAATGTTGCCGCTACAGCGCGTAACCCCGAACAATTAAAAGAGCTGGCAGATAAATATCCCGGCCAGGTTTATCCTATAAAATTAGATGTTACCGATTACCCGGCAGTTTACAAAGCCGTTGCCGATGCGGTAGCTCATTTTGGTAAAATTGATGTATTGGTAAACAATGCCGGTTTCGGCATCATTGGTGCAGCCGAAGCATTTACTGATGAGCAAGTGCGCAGTCAGCTGGAAACTAACTTATATGCTCCTATCGAAATCACCCGCGCAGTGTTGCCTTATATGCGCAAGCAGCGTTCGGGCCGCATTTTACAGATCAGCTCGGTTGGTGGTCGTATAGGTAATGCAGGTTTAAGCATGTACCAGGCAGCTAAATTTGGTTTGAGCGGCTTCACCGAAGCTTTAGCTAAAGAAGTAAAGCCACTTGGCATACTGGTTACCAGCGTTGAGCCGGGAGGTTTCCGTACCGATTGGGCTGGTGATTCGATGAGCTATGCACCAAAGGTTGAAGGCTATGAACAAACTGTTGACGCGCGTGCCGATTATTTATCGAGCGGCAAATTTATTCCTGTAGGTGACCCTGAAAAAGCAGCGAAGGTAATGGTTGATCTTGTTGAACATCCGGAGCCTCCTATACACCTTATATTAGGCAGTGAAGCCGCTGGCTTATTAAAAGCAGCCGACGAAGCACGCAAGGCCGAATTTGAAAAATGGCTCCCTGTTACAACTTCAACTGATCATGCCGAAGCGGAAGATTTTCTGAATACGGAATTTGGGAAATCAATAACGGCTCAAAAAGCATAATGTAATTCCTTTTCCTGGCGGTTGTGTCTCCACGACCGCCATTTTTTTGCCCCGGTGTATGCCCCGATGTCACAAGTATGCGACGGGCGTGAGGACACGCCCTTGGGGATATGTAGAAATATTATATAAATTTGAGCAACATGCCTTTGTCAAATCCAAAAACATCGCCTCGCATACTTTACTCCTGCTACTCGCATGTAAGCAGGGCTGGCGAGCAATTCATTGCCGACCATATTTTCGGCTATATCCTTTCGGGCGATTCGGAGCTTTATGTAAATGGTAAAAACTACTATTTTAAACAGGGGGACTACCGCTTTCTGAAACGGAACGAACTGGCAAAATTTGTAAAGCATCCACCCGCAGGGGGCGAGTTCAAAACCATAACCATCGGTATGGATCAGACCACTCTGCAAAGTATAAGTATCGAACTTGATTTGCATGCAGATGCGCCATACACCGGCGAAAGCGCACTTTTCCTAAAACCTAATGAGCTTTTTAGCAATTACATCAAATCGTTAAGCCCCTATATGGATAAAAGCAGCGATGAGATCAATCCTGCCCTTACCTTGCACAAGGTAAAGGAAGCTGTGATGATATTGCTTGAAACCAATCCGGAGCTAAAAAATGTCCTTTTTGATTTCAGCGAACCCGGCAAAATAGACCTGGAGGCCTTCATGGCACAAAACTACCGCTTTAATGTCGACCTTAACCGCTTTGCCTATTTAACCGGTCGCAGCCTGGCTACTTTCAAGCGCGATTTTGAACGGATCTTTAATATATCACCCAACCGCTGGATCCAGCAGCAACGATTAAAGGATGCTTATTTCCTGATCAAAGAAAAGAAACACAAAGTATCTGATGTTTACATGGATGTGGGCTTTAAAGACCTCTCCCACTTTTCCTTCGCCTTTAAAAAAGCTTATGGGGTAGCGCCGTCAGCGGTGTAACCGCTGAGGGAAGAAGCAAGAAAGCAAGAGTCAAGAAACAAGACGAAAAAAAGAGTCAAGAGAGATCAAGAGTCAAGACTAAGACATAAAAAAGCCAGGAATGATTGGTACTCATTTCCTGGCTCTTGTATCTTGTTGTCTTGAATCTAAATTCTTGGATCTCGACTCTTGATTTCTTGACTCTATCCTTTACACATTAAATCTGAAGTGCATAATATCGCCATCCTGCACAATGTAGGTTTTGCCTTCAACGCCCAGCTTGCCGTTTTCTTTGATCACAGCTTCAGAGCCATTGAATTTCACAAAATCTTCGTATTTAATTACTTCGGCGCGAATAAACCCTTTTTCAAAATCGGTATGGATCACGCCTGCCGCCTGCGGTGCAGTGAAACCCTGGGTAATAGTCCAGGCGCGTACTTCCTGTACACCGGCAGTAAAATAAGTTGCCAAATTTAATAAGCGGTAAGCAGCTTTAATCAGTTTGTTAACGCCCGATTCGGTAAGCCCTAAATCGTCCAAAAACATCTGGCGTTCTTCGTAAGTTTCCAGTTGTGAAATTTCAGATTCAATTTGGGCTGAGATGATCAGCACTTCGGCGTTTTCATCTTTAACGGCTGCTTTTACTTTTTCAACATAAGCATTACCGGTACTTACCGAACCTTCATCAACATTACAAACATATAATACCGGTTTAGCGGTAAGCAGCCAAAGGTCGGCTACATATTCTTTATCTTCTTCCTCAACAGGGGCGGTGCGGGCCGATTTGCCTTCCAGCAGGTGATTTTTATAAACGGTTAACACATCAAAGGTTTTTTTGGCCTCTTTGTCGCCGCCGGTTTTGGCCATCTTTTCAACCTTCTGAATCTTTTTCTCGATAGATTCGAGGTCCTTTAACTGCAGCTCAGTATCAATAATTTCTTTATCGCGGATAGGATCAACCGAGCCGTCAACGTGAATCACATTATCGTTATCAAAGCAACGCAACACGTGGATAATAGCATTGGTAGCGCGGATATTAGCCAAAAACTGGTTACCTAAACCCTCACCCTTGCTGGCTCCTTTAACCAAACCGGCAATATCAACTATCTCTATAACATTTGGTACAATTGATTTTGGCTGTACTATTTCGGTAAGCTTTGTTAAGCGCTCATCCGGCACTGTAATTACACCCACGTTTGGCTCAATAGTACAAAACGGGAAATTAGCCGCTTGTGCCTTAGCGTTTGATAAGCAATTAAAAAGTGTTGATTTGCCCACATTAGGCAAACCTACTATACCACATTGTAAACCCATTGTTTGTTTTTATCTAATTTATATTGCAGGTTCATGGTTGATGGTTCATGGTTGATAGCTTAAATCCTCTTAAATTATACCAAAAAGGCTATGAACCATGAACAATAAGCCATGAACTAAAAGCGTGCAAAGATAACAGAAAATTTTGCCTTGTAATTTGAAAAAATAAACGACTTTTGCGCACGGAAAAAAGAAGCTAAAATATTAAAACACCGATGTAAAAAAGGAGGGCCTATATATGGAAGAAATGGTTGAGCAAATAGAATTGTTGCTGGAAAAACAAGACGATACCCAATTACAGGAATATTTGAACAACCTCAACATATCGGATGTTGAAGAACTGATTGGTGAACTTCCTGAACATGGCCCCAAATTCATCGAAACGCTTTCGCTTAACCGCGCGGTTAACGTGTTCCGGATCCTTGAGTTCCCGGTGCAGGAGCGGATCATCAAAAAACTTTCGGGCCAAAAGCTTGAAGATCTGATCAATGAACTTCCTCCCGACGATCGCACAGCGCTTTTCAGCGAATTGCATGGCGACGCCGTTCAAAAACTTATCCAGAAACTTTCACGCGAAAACCGTGAGGAAGCTTTAAAACTTTTAGGTTACGAAGAAGAGAGCGTTGGTCGCCTGATGACGCCCGACTATATCGCCGTTAAACGCACCTGGGATGTAAGCCGTGTCCTTTCGCATATTCGCCGGTATGGTAAAAACTCAGAGACCATCGATGTTATCTATGTAATTGATGAGCACGGTGTTTTACTTGATGATATCCGGATCCGTGAGATCTTATTGGTAAAGCCCGAAACCAAGGTGAGCGAGCTAATGGATGGTCGTTTGATTTCCCTTAGCGCCAGTGATCCGCAGGAAGAAGCAATTAACATTTTCAGGATGAATAACCGCACCGCCCTGCCGGTTGTTGATCATAATGACGTACTGCTTGGCATAGTAACAGTTGATGATATCCTTTGGATAGCTAACGAAGAATATACCGAAGATATCCAGAAAATAGGTGGTACCGAAGCGCTGGATGAGCCATATCTTGATATCAACCTTTTTAAACTGGTAAAAAAACGAGTAGGCTGGCTTATCATTTTATTTTTAGGTGAGATGCTTACTGCTACCGCCATGGGTTATTTCGGCGATGAGATCTCCAAAGTAGTCGTGCTGGCCTATTTTATCCCGCTAATTATTTCGAGCGGAGGTAACAGTGGTTCGCAGGCCTCAACCCTTATTATCCAGGCTATGGCACTGGGCGAAGTTACCGTTACCGACTGGTGGCGGGTTATGCGCAGGGAAATTCTTTCGGGTTTAATGCTTGGTGTTTGTTTAGGTTTGATAGGTTTTTTACGCATAGCCGCCTGGAGCATGTTCAGCAATATTTACGGCCCGCACTGGATGCTGGTTGGCTTTACGGTAGGCGCTTCCCTTATCGGTATTGTTTTATGGGGATCGTTGTCAGGTTCGATGCTACCGCTTTTGCTTAAAAAACTTGGCGCCGACCCTGCTACCTCGTCGGCTCCGTTTGTAGCCACCCTGGTAGATGTTACCGGGTTGATCATTTACTTTACCATAGCAGTACTATTTATGAGGGGCATATTATTGTAACCCTCGCTTTCAAATAAATATAACACACGCAAAAAGCCCTGCTTCCAAATAAGAAGCAGGGCTTTAATTATTTTTAGTTTAATATTGTTCTGTAGTAGTTAGATCTCAAACGAAAAATCTTCGTCGGCAGATGCCCTGGCAATTTCAGGGTTCTCGCTATACTCATAGCGTTTTTCAACTACCTCCTGGTTTGATTTGATATAATCGATGGTATCTTTCAAACCTTCGGCAAATTTTTCAAAGTCTTCTTTATATAAAAAGATCTTGTGTTTTACAAACACCCCATCTTCCAAACGTTTTTTGCTTTCAGTAATAGTAACATAATAATCGTTTGAACGGGTTGCTTTTACATCAAAAAAATAGGTTCGCTTCCCGGCTCTCACCTTCTTTGAATAAACCTCTTCACGCTCTCTATTGTCAAAATCTCCCATATATATTTACCTGTAATTAGTTTTGGTTGGCATAAATATAAATAAATTTTCAAAGTGCAAGTATTTTATTCGTTATTATTGAGTTTTTTGAAACAAAAGTGTCATTTTTTTGTGTGGATCAGCAATTACAGGTGAGTTGTAAAAAGAGAGCGTACACCAGTTCATCTCCTTCACTGGCGCAAGTTTTGCGGGTTTGGCTGTGCGGAGGCTAACTTGGGCCACCTGTTACAATGCGGGGTAAATGTATAACAAAAATTATTTTATAAACTGTAAACCTTTTTTGGGATGTGACATTGTGTAAGTGTTGTGCGGAGGTTGCTGGAATGCTCAATGTGCCCATTTGTTACGCGTCCTGCTCTTCTTCCAGCAATTGTTTTTCGTAAAGCTCAAAGTAGGTGCCTTTAAGCTGCATGAGGTACGCGTGGTTACCCTGCTCAACTATTTCGCCGTTATCCATTACCAGGATCTTGTCGGCATTTTTTATGGTGGAAATGCGGTGGGCTATGATGATGCTTGTCTTATCCTGCATTACCCGGCCAAGGTTATTCAGGATCTCCTCTTCAGTACGGGTATCAACTGCCGAAAGACAATCATCAAAGATCAATACCTGCGGATGCTTAAATATGGCGCGCGCAATGGATACACGCTGTTTTTGCCCGCCCGATAAGGTAACGCCGCGTTCGCCGATAAGTGTTGTAAAACCTTCTTCCAGTTCAATGATGTTATTGTACACCGCGGCATCTTTGGCAGCCTGCTCAACAACCGGCATGTCCAGTACATCGGCACTAAAAGCAATGTTATTGGCAATGGTATCCGAAAACAGGAAAACCTCCTGCGGTACAAAACCTATCTGCGAACGATAGTTTTCAAGACTCAACGATTTTATCGACCGGCCGTCAATGGTGATCTCCCCGCCTGTAGTATCATACATACGCATTACCAGGTTGGCTATGGTTGATTTACCCGAACCCGTACGACCTATGATTGCCAGCATCTGCCCCGGTTCAACCGTAAAGGAAACATTCTTTAAAGCCTGGATACCTGTATCAGGATAAATGAATGATACATCATCAAACTTAATCAATCCCTCAACATGGTGGTTTTCTGCAACCGGCGAAATGATCTCAGGCTTTTCATGCAAAAATTCGTTAATGCGTTTTTGCGAAGCCGCAGCCCGCTGCACCAATGAGGTTACCCAACCCAGCGAAATAACCGGGAACGACAGCATATTGAGGTAAACAATAAACTCGGCAATATTGCCCGGGGTAATGTTACCTTTTATTACTTCCACACCACCAACGTACATGGTTATTACGTTACTCAGGCCTACCAGTAATAACATAATGGGGAAAAACAGCGCCTGTACTTTGGCCAGTTCCATGGAGTGCACTTTATAGTCTTCGCTTTCCTTTGCAAAGTTTTCGCGCACAAAGCCTTCGCGTACGTATGATTTGATCACCCTGATACCAGAAAAGTTTTCCTGTACAAAGCTGGATAAACCAGACAGGCGCTCCTGGATCATCTCACTGCGGTGATTGATGATATTGTTTACATAGTAAATAACACCTGCCAAAATAGGCAATGGCAGTACCGAAAAAACGGCCAGTTGTACGTTTACTGTAAGCATGGCATATATCACCATAACAAATAATACTACCGTATTGATAGAATACATGATGCCCGGCCCAAGGTACATGCGCACGCGGCTCACATCCTCAGTTACCCGGTTCATTAAATCGCCTGTGTTGTGCCGGCGGTAAAAGGCCAGCGACAGTTCCTGGTAATGGTTATAGATCTCGTTCTTTAAATCATACTCGATATGGCGCGACATGAGGATGATGGTTTGCCTCATAAAGAACAGGAACAGCCCCCTAAGCAAGGCCAGCACCAATACCAGCGTACCAAACAGAAACAAGCTGGTACCGAAAATATCATAGATAAAGCTTTGCCTGTCGAAACCCGAAAAAAGCTGGTAGGCTCCGATGTTTTCGGTGACCAAATCAAAAGCTACACGGATAACCTGTGCCGGCAGCACACCAAAAACGTTGGATATAATTACAAACAGCACACCCGGAATAAGTCGCCAGCGGTATTTGTAAAAAAATTTATTGAGGTACGCGAGGTCTTTCATTTATTATAGTCCGGAAGTCGGGAATGTCCGAAAGTCGGAAAGCCCTGACATAATAATCAAAAGTATTAAAATTTGAGGAGAGTGATTGGATGGAAAAGTCGGGAGGATGTAAGAAAGTTACATTGATACACTCGTAACAATCCCGGTAGTGTTCAATTTTTAAAAGTGTGAACACCTGCATATTTTTCTAAAATAAACACCATTGATAATCAATAGGTTACAAACAACACAAACGCCCTTAAAAGTCCAATTGAACACACACATCCTAATAATCAATCAGTTACAAAATCAAGAAGTAAAAAGTTGAACACCCGTTTTTTAAAAATTGAACACTGACGGGATCCTGTCAGTATGATCAGTCCTTTTTAATTAATCGCTTATCAAAAGTAAAGGGTTGCACATCACCTATTTTCAGCCGGGAGACATCCGGGTGCAATGGATTTATCAACACATTTTTAGCAAGAGGATCGATAACACTCGGAATATAGAGCAGCAGCGCGCTTTTTGACGTAAGCCATGCATTACCTATTCTTTTTAATATCACCGGTGCCGGATAATTATCCCAGCCGGCAGGCAATTGAGCCATCTCCAACTCTTCGCTACCGGTTGTATCCGGCACAATAATACGCATAATCACAAGGTCATTATGAATTTCTTCGGCTTGCAGGTGCACCAATACTTCCAGAATAGCTGTTGATGAATTTACAGAGGCATATATCACCGGGATATGGTCATGCCAGCGGGCCGATGACAGCAATCCTCCCCTGCCCGACAAGTCGTGTGCATATTTTTCCCTTGTAATACGATAAAGGATCATGAGTAAAACCCATATTCTATTTGCGAAAGCACATCGTTTACCATCCTTAAGCCTTCACTGGTATCAAGCAATTCTAAAGGTTGTTTATCTCCCAATGCCATATTGGGGCGCATTAACCATTTATCTACAGTTGCCGCGTCACCCAAAATATCAAGCCCACGGGTGTAAATACGCGTAAACTCGTAAAGGAAGTTTGATTGCTCGGGCGATAAGCGGTCGTCCTGCCCATAGCGGTTAAGCTGCCTGGTACTGATATGAAGTATATTAGAAAGCTGCGCCCTGGAAACATTGGTTTTTTCCAAAATACTATCAATAGCCCGCCTTGGTATCCCGCTTCTGATACAATCAATTACATCACTTTCCATATCGCACTTCATCTTGCTTTTAACATAATCCTCCGGGAAAAGAAAAGAAAAAACATACGATGCGTCCGTCGACCCGATCTCAAGATCGGCGATATTTATTTTCTTTGGGTGATTAGCTACCTCTGCCATAATGTCTACCAATATACAGACAAATGTCTCAAATTCAAAATTTGTTTTTATAATCTTACTGTAATCATAAAACTTAAATACCCCACTAATAGCTGCTCATAATTATTTAATAGTGATTTCATACTTGTTACCGGCTTAATATCTTTGCCAGTATTAAAAAAAACCTCTACTTTTGTGCGCTTAAAGACATTTACTTATAGTACTAATGCCTGAACAACATCCACCGGAATCTATATTTAGCCAACTTGACGCTTTCGGGCACAAGAAAGTTGTTTTTTGTACCGATCCTGATACCCATCTGAAAGCTATTATCGCGATCCATAATACAACGCTTGGCCCTGCTTTTGGCGGCGTACGTATGTGGGCCTATAAAACCGAAGGTGATGCCCTTAATGATGTATTGCGTTTAGCCAAAAGCATGACCTACAAGGCAGCGATAGCCGGCCTTAACCTTGGCGGCGGCTATTCGGTGATCATCGGCGATTCACGCCAGGATAAGAACGAGGCTTTACTGCGTAAATTTGGCCGGTTTATCAAAAACCTTAACGGCGAATTTATCGCGGCCGAAGACGTAGGCACCAATCCGCGCGACATGGAGTACATTAAAATGGAAACCAACCATGTCACCGGCGCCCCTGAAAACATCGGCGGTAGCGGCGACCCTTCGCCAATAACCGCGCTGGGCGTTTTGATGGGCATTAAGGCTTGTGTGAGGGAAATGTATGGCAGCGACAGCTTAACAGGTAAATCGGTTATAGTACAGGGCATTGGCCATGTAGGCGAAAACCTGGTACGCCTGCTCAGGGACGAAAATGTAAAAGTTTACGCCAGCGATATTAATGAGGAGCGCGTAAGCCAGATCTCCAAAAAATATGGCGCACAGCCTGTATCAAACAATAATATTTTTGATATCGATGCCGATATTTACGCCCCCTGCGCTATGGGCGGTACAGTAAATGATCAAACCATTGCTAAATTAAAATGCGGCATTATTGCCGGATCAGCCAATAACCAGCTGCTTGACGAGAGCGTGCACGGACAGATGCTGCTTGATAAAGGTGTGCTTTTTGCCCCCGATTATGTGATCAACGCGGGCGGTATTATTACCGGTTATTCGGAGTTGATGAATTTCAATAAAAAGCGTACCTTACAGCTTACAGAAAACATTTACGAAGCTACGCGCAATGTGTTAAAGCTGTCAAAAGCCGAAAACATTCCAACCATTAGCGCGGCCAATAAAATTGCCGAAAAACGCATTGAAGACATCAGAAAAGTAAAATCATCCTATTAAAACAATTAATTTTTATATAAACCGTTTGCATAAGCAAACCAAATCGTTCTTACAAAAATGTTAAACAGAAGGCACCTCCGGGTAAAGGTATTACAGGCATTGTACGCGTATCATCAGTCAGACACGAAAGATGTTAAGCTATTCGAGAAAAACATGCTAAACAGCATTGACCAGGTTTACGAAATGTATATCTGGATGCTATCATTAATTAATGAAGTAGTAAGTTTTGCCGCGAATGACGCGCAGGAACGCGCCAACAAACACCTCCCTACCGCCGATGACTTAAATGCAAACCTAAAGATCCTCACCAACAGGTTTATCCTGAGCCTGAACGATAATAAGGAGTACATTACAGCCTGGAAAAAGTACAAAGTTGACTGGACCTTTGAGCCCGAACTTGCAAAATCGCTTTTCATTATCCTTAAAAACTCGCCCGAGTATGCCGAATATCTTGCCAAAACAGGCGATACACTGCAAACAGATAAGGATATCATCAAATTCATTTTCAAAAAGGTTATCCTTAAATCATCATTAGCCGAGCAGGTTTTTGAAGACAGGTTTATTTTTTGGCCTGTTGATAAAGACGTGCTGCAGGCACTTATTGCCAAAACCTTCAAAAACTTTTCGCACGATGATTACAAGCTTAACCAGCTTGCCGAAATTACCGGCAACTGGGTTGAGGACCGTGAGTTTGTGGTAAACCTGTTTCAGCAAAGCATCAGGCACAATGAGGCCTACCATGAGCTGATAGCCGCCAAAACCCAAAACTGGGAGCCCGAGCGTATTGCCATGATGGATACCTTGTTAATGAAAATGGCTATAACCGAGTTTATTAACTTTAATTCTATCCCGGTTAAGGTTACTATAAACGAGTATCTTGAAATATCAAAAGAGTTTAGTACGCCTAAGAGTAATTCATTTATAAACGGTATCTTGGACAAGATTTTAATAGAGCTTAAAGCCGAAAACAAAATCAAAAAGATAGGCCGTGGCTTAATAGAATAATATTAAAAAATGAAAAAACTATTTTTAAGCTTAGTAGCAGCAGGCATGTTATTATCGGCCTGCAACAGCAGCAACGGCAACACAGCCGATAACGCTTCAAAAGCTAATGCCGATAGTGCCGCAACCGCAGCTAAGGCGCCGGTAGCTAAATTTGAAAAGGAAAGCCACGATTTCGGCAAGATCAAAGAAGGCGACAAGGTATCGTACGATTTCAAGTTCACCAATACCGGTAAATCGCCGTTGATTATTACTAACGCGCGTGCTACCTGCGGCTGTACTACACCTACCTGGCCAAAAGCACCGGTTAAACCCGGCGAAAGCGGCGTGATCAGCGTTACTTTTAACAGTGCCGGTAAAAGCGGTTTACAGGATAAACAAATAACCGTTACAGCAAACACCCAGCCCGCCGAAACCATGGTACATTTAATTGGCGAGGTTTTAAAAAAATAACAATTAATTTAAACAAATGATAGCTACTATTTTATTACAGGCTTCAAGCGGCGGCTTAGGCAGCTACGGTTCATTAGTGCCAATGGTACTGATCATCGTAGTGTTTTACTTCTTTATGATCCGCCCGCAGGTTAAAAAGCAAAAAGATCAAAAAAAATACGTTGAAGAACTTAAAAAAGGCGACAGGGTTATAACCACAGCCGGCATCCACGGCCGCATCATTGATTTAAACGAAACCACATTTTTGGTTGAGGTTGAAAACGGCAAGATCCGCTTTGATAAATCGGCCATATCGCTTGATGCATCAAAAGCATTGAATACACCGGCGGTTGAGAAGAAAGCGTAATTGAGCTTAAAGCATAAAGCTAAAGGCCGAAAGCTAAAACAACCTTAGTTTAAACTAAGGCGGAACGCTTAAAGCCGAAAGCAAAATATACTTATAAATAAAACAGCAAAAGCTGAAGGTTAAGAAATGAGCAATACATTTTTCGGCTTTCAGCTTTTAGCATTAAGCCTTCAGCTTAAAACATGGCAATAGTAAAATTATCGGCAACAGAACGCAGGCGGCTCTCGGTATTTTTTACCTGTTTGTCGCTGGCTATCATTGCATGGATTTTTACTACGCTGTCCGATCCGCTTCCTTACAGAGTGAAAAAAGTTTTAACTTTTAAAAACGCTCCGCAAAGGCGGGCTTTTCATTCGCTGCAGCCCGATACTGTTGATGCTACCATACAGGGTACCGGCTGGCAAATGCTGTTCTCCAGGATCAACAGCGATAATAAGCCGCTAACTGTTGATCTCCGCTCGCTCGAAACCCGAAATTATGTGGTTATTGACAGCATGCAACTTAAACAGATCAATATAGGGAAAGACCCGGCCAACCGGATCTTATCCATTGACCCGGATACGCTTTATTTTGATTTCAGTAACCGCCTTATCAAAAAGGTCCCTGTTCAGCTTACCATGGGCGTTAGCTATCAAAAGCAATTTGCGGTATCGGGTAACATAACGGTAAGGCCTGCTTATGTAACCGTGAGCGGCCCTGTTGAACGCCTGAAGCAAATCACCTCGTGGAAAACAGACTCGCTTAAATTCAGTAATGTTAATGAAACCATTAATACCAGGGTTAACTTAAAGCCCAGCAATGAGGGCAACCTGAATGTTTATCCCCGCTCGGTACAGGCTATTGTGCCGGTTGATGAATTTACCGAGAAAACGCTGGAGATCCCCGTAAAGCTGATCAACAACAACAGCTACTATAACGTAAAAGTGTTTCCGCAAAAAATTAAAGTCACTTTTACTACGTCTTTAAGCCGGTATGCCGATATTGATGAAGACCTGTTTGAAGCCGTTGCCGATCTTAATCTTTGGCGCGATAAGGGGTACACGGCCCTGCCGGTAAAACTTATCCATATGCCTCCCTTTTGTAAAGTGATAAGAATATTTCCTGCCAATATTGATTTCTACATAAAAAAATAATGCTTAAAATAGGTTTAACCGGTAATATAGGCAGCGGCAAAACAACCGTTGCCCAGGTGTTTGAATTACTTGGCATTCCTGTTTTTTATGCCGACGACGAAGCTAAAAAAGTAATGGTTACCGACCATGTGCTTATTGACGGCATTAAACAAACCTTTGGCGCACAGGCCTATTTTGATGATGGCAGTCTGAACCGCAAATATATATCGGGGATAGTTTTTAACAATAAAGCCGAACTTGAAAAGCTTAACGCCCTGGTGCATCCTGCCGTGTTCAGGGCTTTTGATAGTTTTGACCAGCTGCACAAGGATGCTCCCTACGTGATTCGGGAAGCTGCTATTTTGTTTGAAAGCGGCTCATACAAAATGTGCGACAGGGCCATCATGATCACCGCCCCGTTTGAAGTCCGCATTGCCCGCGTTATGGAGCGCGACGGCATTAGCCGGGCCGATGTTGAAAGCCGCGAGGCCCGCCAGCTATCGCAGGATGAAAAACTGAAACTGGCCAATGATGTAATTATTAACGATGGTAAACAATTGGTTATACCGCAGGTAATAGCCCTGCATGAACTGTATTTATCGCTCGCTTAGCATTAATGATACTTGACGATTTTGTTTCTTTTGACGAAAAGGGGCTGTACTGCAAATACGGCGACTTTTATATCGACCCGCAACTACCGGTAAAAACGGCTGTAATTTCCCATGCCCATGCTGATCATGCCATAAGTGGCAATACCAATGTTTACTGCACCCGCGCCACAGCGAGCATTATGCAGCTGCGGTACGACCGTACCGCCGCCAAAGTTTTTAACATAGCTGCCTTTAACCAGCCATTTGAAGTGGGCAGGGTTACGATAACACTGATCCCGGCGGGGCATATGCTTGGTTCGGCACAAATACTGATGGAGTATGAAGGCGCGAGATATTTATATACCGGCGACTACAAGCTACAGCCCGATGCCACCTGCGAACCTATTGAATGGGTTACCACCGATGTGCTGATCACCGAAAGTACCTTCGCCAATCCGGCTGTTATCCATCCCGATCCTGTTGCCGAAATCCGCAAGATCAATGATATCAAGAGTAACATTTTGCTTGGTGCTTATGCGCTTGGCAAAAGCCAGCGCTTAATCAACCTCATTACCGAACATGCGCCGCAAAAAAAGATTTTGGTACATCATAAAATAATGCCCATCAATGCCATTTATGAAAAGATGGGCTTCCATCCTGGCAAATACCAAATTTACGGGCGCAAACTGATGAAGGTGCAGGACGAGTTTGTTTATATAGTGCCGCCCTTTACGTTCGACAGTTACATCAGGGCCACCGGTGTTAAACGCCTTTTTGCATCGGGATGGAAAAACCTGCAGGTTAATAACCAGGATACCCTCTTTATATCCGACCATGTGGACTGGAACGATATCCTGCAAACCATCGCCAACACTAAACCCAAACAAGTGTGGACACTTCACGGTAAGGGCGAGCATCTGAAAGCTTATTTTAAAGATGATATCTTTGTAAAAATTCTGAACTGATGTTGCAGGAAGGCATTGATTATTATATCAACGATGATGGCAATTTTGTTTTTACCGAAGCCTATCATTTAAAGCGGGGCTATTGCTGTAAAAACAAGTGCCTGCATTGCCCCTGGGGCTATGGCAAGGTAAAATTGTTTGGAAATGGCACTGAATCAGACGGTAGCGATAAATAAATCAATGTTAAATTAAAAATAATTAAACATATTTGCATCCCATTCATTACTATTACTATGCGAATAGAAGACGAAATACAAAGTACCAATTTTGAAGACAACTACCACAAAGTAGCCATTAACGTGGCGTACACGCAAGGTTGGCTGGCTAACTATTTTCGTTGTCATTTTGAAAAACATAATATTACCCAGCAGCAGTTCAATATACTGCGGATCCTGCGCGGCCAGTACCCCAAACCGGCTACTATAAATTTGCTGAAGGAAAGGATGATCGATAAAATGTCGGATGCATCGCGCATTGTTGACCGCCTTGTTCAAAAAGGACTGGTATCACGCTGCACCAATAATAAAGACAGGCGCGCCGTAGATATCCGCATCAGCGAAGAAGGCCTTGCAACCCTTTCAAAAATGGATGCCGAGTTTAAAACAAAAGAGATCCTGAGCAATAACCTCACCGAAGATGAAGCTGCAACCCTAAGTGATCTATTGGACAAAATGCGGGGATAGTTTTTGTTTTGAGGCGAAAGGGAAAAGGTGAAAGGTGAAAGGTTTATTGCCTTGATTGTAGTAATCAAAAAAAATGTCATTTCGATAGAGCAGGGAAGGGAATGAACGTCGGGGCGAAAGAGAAATCTTGTACGCCCTGCCAGTGGCTATTCATGTGGGAAGCATGGCGTATAAGATTTCTCCTCACCCCCCTACACTTTTCCCAACAGGTTCGTCGAAATGACATTTTTATAGTACGCTCGTTTACAAACGAGCGCAGGTTTTTAGTTTAATATTACGAAGCCTTAAACACCGCAACCTCATCTTTCAGTATCGCCAGTACTTCCGGCCTTACATTACCGAAGAAAGACACGCCCATCGCGCCATTTTTAAGCGCCACCTGTATACCCGTGCGGATTTCATCATCACTCTTAAAATCTGATAAATACAGGCCTGCATACAGCGGAAACCTGCCGGCCAGGAAATGTACACCTTCGGCTACTGCGTTGCCTATCCAGCTCACTCCTTCCTTGTAAAAACCATGGTATATCATGGGGCAAATGCCGTCCATATTCCAGTTTGTCCAGTCCTGCCTTACGTTGCGACGGGCTACTTCGGGTGTAGGGAATACGGCCGCAGTTATTTGTTTTTTATGCTGATGGGCAACAGTCGAGATACCGTTAACCACCCGGGTTATGTTATTATACCTGAACAAGCGCCATGAAAGACTGGCTTCGGGGTATTGGATCTGATCGAGATCCTGATTATATTCTTCCCTGAATTTGGCTTTGCAAACGTCGCAGTAGCAAAAATCATATTCGGGCAGCTCTTTGGTTTGCTCAATTTTATATTTATCCCAAAGGTTTACCGGTAACACAACATCGCAGTAACGCACGTAATCCAGGTGGATGCCATCGATATAATCTTTAGCCAAAATATCATCGACAGTTTTGGTTAAATACTCCTGCACTTCAGGGCGCGACGGGCAAAGCCAGCGATAATACTGCACATACGGCGGATGATCGGCACATGATTCGCCTTTGCGGTTTTTGCTGTACCATTCGGGCTTTTCGTTTACCAGTTCGGCACGGTTAAAAGTCCAGATCCAGCGGTGGGCCTCCAGGCCTTTAGCTTTAGCGGCACGAAAATGGCGTTCGCTGTCGTTCTCGAAAAATATGCCGGTAATGCCCGATGCCTTGTAGGAAGCGTAGCGGGTGGCCAGTTCATCATCCGTATCTTTTGGGTTAGGGTTGATCCATACCCAGTTTTTCATGGCTTTTTTCTTGCTGTTTTTGGCAGCTTCAACAGCGGCGTTGCTTACTAAGGGCAACTGGGCAGCCACGCCGGCCAGTAAACCGGCCTTTAAAAATTCGCGCTTATTCATGGAATTTAGGGATTATCTGTTGCTGCACCAGGCCGTCCTGGTCAATCATATAGGTCGCTTTGGTTTTACTATCGGCAATATAAGCTATAAACTGATGGGCAGTTGCTTCCAGCTTAAGTTCATTAGCATGGCTTGCTACTGTTACCTTATTTTCAACACCCAGGTTGTTTAACGAGGTGCAGTATTGGTGATGATCTTTAAACCACTGCTTTTGCTTGTAATAAACCAGCCACAGGTATTTTTTTTGCTCTTCCGCATAGGGTATTTTAAACGTCGCGTCATCAGCCTCATGATCGCTGAAGAGGAGGTAGCCCCAGCGTTCGGGGTAATGCATGTTGATAAGTCCCTGGTTGCTCCAAACCCAGTTATGCTCGGGCAAATCACGACGGTTGTTATCCTGCTGCTTTACATACTTGCCGTTTTGCACTTTAGTATCATACTGCACCCGCGAAAAATTGATACGCCACAAAGTACCATCCTTTATCACAGCGTGGTTAAAGCCACCGGCTATGGCTTTAAATGGGATAGCCATTTCAACCGTCCAGCCTTTATCCGTATCCGTAGGATCATTCAGTGTGCCCTCAACTTTTACCGCCGACCGTAAGCCGTGCGCATCCCAACCGGTTACCGCGGCGCCGTTGTTACGGTAGGGTTTGGTCAAAAACAAATCGAAAATGGTATTGAGGGCATTCACCTCAATTTCAAAATAACTATGCGTGCTGTTGGCAGGATCGATAAACAGCTCAAAATCATTGTCTTTGTAAACAATATCATCATGATGGCTAAGCGTAGCCCAAACATGCGGATCTCTGATGCGGGCTGCTACATACAGGCAGCTATCGTCCCAAAGCATTTTAACGTTGGTTTGCAGCGGAGGCTGCGGTTTAAGACGGCCCTCAATATCCTGGAAGTCCCGGGTCCATTTGGCCTGCTGCCATACAGCATCTTCCAGATCGCCATCAATTACCGGCGCTTGCTTTACATGTTTCGCAACATAGCCGTAAGGGGTGGTAAACAGATCGGGAAAGGCGCTGAAAGCATCCTGCGCTTTTGCAAGTCCCGGCAATACCAATAAAACGGCGACAAGGCCCGACTTAACAAAACAACCCGTTAAGATGCTTCCACATTTCATTTACTGCCCAGCGCTAAGATGTAATCAAACTCTTCGCGCTTTACCCCCATTACCGATAAACGCCCCTGCCTTACCAGGCCAATATCCTGTAATTTAGGGTCGGCTTTGATCTGCTCAAGGGTCACCGGGGTTTTCAGGGCTTCAACCGGGGCCAGGTCAACCACTACCCAATTGGTATCATCGGTTGTGGGGTCCGGGTAAGCTTCCTTAACAACTTTGGCTATGCCTACAATCTCTTTACCCTCGTTACTGTGATAAAATAACACCAGGTCGCCCTCTTTCATTTCCCTCAGGTTATTGCGTGCCTGGTAATTGCGCACACCATCCCAAAAGGTACGACCATCTTTATTAAATTTTTCCCAGCTGTATTTAAAGGGCTCACTTTTTACTAACCAATGTTGCATTTGTACGGTATAAATTTTTGTAACGTAAAAATGTAAAAAAGGGAGCGTAAACTAAAATGCGCTACAGGCAATACAGGTATTGTTACAATGAAATTACGGGGTGGAGTGGTGATGTAGGGGTTAATAAAGCCTTTACTTATTCATTACTGGTTAACAACTGGGTTAGCCTTTTAGCATTTTGCGCGTTGATGGTGTTTGTTAAAGGAACAGAAGTGTAAACAGCAATTCCCTGGTCATCATCGGGGTGATAGCTCAACAGTAGTTTTACCGTGCGCGATTCCCACAGATAAACGTCCTGGTAATCATTTGGTTTTGCAGTAAAGGTACCGTACCAGTGCAAGAATTTACTGAGCATTTTATATCCCTGGTTGCGGTTAAAGAAAACATAAATATTTACTATTTTATTTTGCCAGGTACGTATACAAATATGGCTTGCTGTTAGCCCGCCTTCCAGCTCCAGTTGCTTATCAGGATGATATTCATAGGTAACACAGCTATCAGCGTCGGGCTTGCTGCCCTCACCATCAATGTAAGTTAAAGCCTGCTCCTGCTCGCCGGTTAACAAGCCGCCCAGGTTAAACCCGCCAATTCCGTTGCGCGCCCTTAAATATGCCAGCGACCCAATTTTCCCCGCTTGCGAAAAACCCGGCGAATGTAAACACATGATGATCAAAAGCCCCGTAACTACTCTGTAGGGCAAGTAGCAAAAAAACTTAGCTTTCATATCCTCCTCCTTCGTTTCACAACGGCTAAATCAGCACCGCGACAAGGGGGTACTTAAGCCATTGAGTAAAACGAATTTGGAGAAATAATTAACTGATTATCAAACCATAATAACGATTGTATCGCAAATTGGACTGCTTTTACACTTTATTGCACAGATATCTGTTTACTTCTTTCGCAACAATGTATAATAAACCTCAAAAAATTTCAGGAACTAATCAGTCAGCATATATTCTTTAAGCTGAGCCTGTAGTTTTATGGCTTGCGTAATAAGGGTTTTATCATTGATGTATTGCTCAAAAGCGACATCGGGGCCGATAAGGTTTTCCTTAAAAATGTCCTTAAACCTTGAGTACTTTAATGCCAGGTTCCACTTGTCTTTCAGATATTCAAAAACCTGTTCATCCTCGTCTTTCAGCATCGAATAATTAACAACTACAAAAGCATCCCGGGGCAGTGTTTCAATACATTTCAAAATATCCTGGTTGTAGGCTATCCAAACTTTCAGGTATTCGGTAGCGTATTCATTATAAAACTGCACCATGCGGCGCGACCGTCTGAATTTCATCCATACCAGTCTTGAAAAATATTTACGCGCCATGTATCTGTTTTCCACCCATTTAAATTCGCGCCGTAAAAGTGAGCTCACTACCGACTGATAATCGCGCAGGATAACCAGGTAGCAGGCATCGGGCAGCAGTTCTTTATATACATCCAGGAACAGGCATGTCCGCGGGTCTTTCCAGCCCCATTGGTCGTATAACTGTTGTTTAACTTTAATAATGCTTTTAAGCTTTTCCTTTTCGTACAAGGTAAACTGCGCCACATGCTCAACCGTAAGCCCTGTTGTGGGCAGGTTATGGCCGGCCAGGATCTCTTCGTGCATTTTTAAAAATTCAATATCTTCAAAATGCCCTTCCACATTGCCGTACCCGCCAGGTACCAGTTTTTCGCCGGTTTGCAGGCCGCATTTGCTTAACCATTGGGTAATAAGCGAGGTACCGGAACGGTGCATCCCGGTAATGATCAGTACTCTTTTTTGCATAAAACTGTTATAAGCGTCCTTTTTTTGTCAGGTATAGCTTGGTATTTTATTAATCTGCTTAACAGGATGCAGATTATTGATAATATAATAAAGCAGTGAAGAGGTACTTTGTTGTATGGTATAATTGCAGGTATCAATGTACAGATCAGGCTTAACAGGTACATCAAACCTATCGTTAATACCTGTCAGGTTGGTTAGTTTATCCGGGTGCCCATCAGGCAGCAGCGCCCGTTTATATAAACCTTTGGTATCGCGGCTTATCAACTTTTTCACCGGGCAATCCACGTGGACAATGCTTACATGATCATATTTTTCGGCAAGTTCCTGCCTAATATCGTCATATGGATTTATAGCACTCACAATGGTAACAATACCCTGTGCGCTAAAACGGCTGGCCACAAAGCCGAGGCGGCGGATGTTCTCGTTCCGGTCTTCCTTACTAAAACCCAGATCGCGGCAAAGTGCAGCACGATATTCATCACCGTCAATGATCTCAATTTTAATGCCCAGGCTTGTTAATTCGGCGGCTACACTTTTTGCCAAAGTTGTTTTTCCAGCGCCCGATAATCCACAAAATAAAAGTATCATGACCGTAATTTCTAAGTAGTATACCTTGTTAATTAGCCCAAAACATTTGCTTAGGATAAGTGAACTTAGGAAATTAATCGGCTGATGAATTTTGTTACATTGTAAATAATCAATTACATGTAAACCAGCGAGATAGAAAGTCAGGCTAAAAACCTGCTTATGCCGGCTAATAATGAAGTTTTAGTGAATAACCGTATGTATACGGTCAAACACTAACCAATGCTACACTTAACAAAAATGTTACATTATTTAATTTATTAGAAATGATTTTGGAGAGCTTTTTTAAATTTCTTCAGCAACAGGCCCTTCCTTATCCGGTATAAAAAGCAAAACAAGCGCACTTATTTGTAATAGGTCGATGACTATGGCGATGCATCCCGCGTAGATATTTGCTTTAAAAGTTGCGGGGAGGTTTATAGCGTCAGGTGTTATAGTTAAGATTAATAAAAGCAATAACACCCACTTGGCCCATTTATAGCCCGTCCTGATAAAGAAAGCCAGTAAAAGTAAAATACCCAGCGCAATGCACGTTGCTAAAGCGATTTGAAAAGAAGCCGACCTTCCGCCGTTCAAATAATAATAAACCAGGTACAAAACCGCCGATACGCGAATAAGCGTGGAGGCAATATTGGCTTTTGCTTGTGATGATAGGCTCATAAAGAGATTTAGGATCAATGCAGGATCTTAAACATCAGCTCCTTCATCAACTCACCGTGCGGCGCGTTTGATTCAACGCCTTTGCTTTTCAAATCATACTCGCGCAGATAGCTGATCACCTGGAAAATTTTACCAAGCGGGTAGTTACGGGCGGCCTGCTCATAATCTTTAATAAAGTATGGGTTAACGCCCATTTCGCGGGCAAGGTTTTGCGGGGTTTTATCTTTTACGTAATGGTACACCAGCACCTTGCTGAAAAAGTTATTCAGGTTGCCGAGCACCAAAACAATGGGATTTGATTTGGGATTGGCTTCAAAGTAATTGATGATCTGGTTTACCTTGTAAGCATCTTTTTTGGTGAGGGCTGTTTGCAGCTCAAATACATTGTACTCCTTACTGATACCAATATTATCCTGGATATGCTTCAGGGTAATCTCCTGCCCGGCGCTAACATTCAGCATCAGTTTTTCGAGCTCGTTGGCAATTTTAGCCAGGTCGTTGCCCAGGTACTCGGCAATCATGGCCGATCCCTGCTGGTTCATTTTGTAGCCCTTCTCGCTTACATAACCTTCAACCCAGGCCGGCACCTTATTATCATATAAAGTAGCCGATTCAAAAATAAGCCCGTTCTTTTCAATGGCCTTGTACGTTTTTTTACGCTTATCAAATTTGCCGTATTTATAGCAAAAAACAAGAATAGTACTTGGCAGCGGATTTTCAAGATAGCTCAATACCGGATCAATGCTTTTTTTATTGTCATCGTCCTTGCCCCATTTCATGTCTTGTGCTTCTTTTACCAGTACCACCTGGTAATCGGCCATCATGGGGTAACGCTTGGCGGCATTGAGCACGGTCATGATGTCGGTATCCTTACCGTAAACTACGGTTTGATTGAAGCCGCGTTCGTGCTCAGGCAACAAGTGATGCTCAATGTAATTGCTTACCAGGTCGATAAAATAAGGTTCCTCACCATGCAACAGGTACAGCGGTTTAAACTTACGGTTCTTAAGGTCCTTTAATATCTCGGCAGCAGTCATATTTCGACGTCAAAAGTACTAAGTCGAAAGTCAAAAGTGGAATGTATTTTAATTTAGGGCGATGCAATGATATAAACAGGAAAATTGCTTTTAAAATCTATGTTGACATGAGGCGAATGGATAAGAAATTTTTACACTAATTTTTTCAAATTAATCGAATTACACGAATTTTAAATTTATGTAATTGAAAAATTCGTGTAATTCGATTAATTGTAGTAAGAATGAAGATAATTCGTGTGAAAATTTTATTGCTATTTTTTCAATGCATCGAATTACCTCAAAGGCGTTTCCCTGATAATATATTTATTAATTTTGAAGCCCGACTCAAGACTCATAACTTTCGACTTAAGACTTCGCAAAAATGCTCCAACCGCTTAACCTGCCACCCTACCCTTTTAAAATAAGCGACGATAACGGAACATTAACGCTTTTTGACGAGATCCGTAAGAAAACCATCATCATTACACCCGAAGAGTGGGTACGCCAGCATTTTGTACAATACCTTATCAAACAAAAAAACTATCCCCGCTCATTAATTAAGCTGGAAGGCGGCCTCAAGCTCAACACCCTGCAAAAACGTACCGACATTGTGGTGTTTAACCCCGACGGGCAACGCATTTTAATGGTTGAATGTAAAGCGCCTTCAGTAACTATCGATCAAAAAACCTTCGACCAGATTGCCCGGTATAACATGGTGCATAAGGTTTCATTGCTGGCGGTAAGCAATGGCCTGCAGCACTATTACTGTACTATCGATCATGAAAAATGTACTTACCAGTTTATTGAAGAACTGCCTGGGTATGTTAAGGGTTAGAAAATCACCTTTAGCCCTTTGTCATCCTATGCGATGGTAAAGAATCTTCTTCGATACGCAGTAGCCGCTATACGGCCATAGCCGTTAACTTAAGAAGTTAATTCAGCGTAAACGAATCAAACTCCCCTCTCGAGAGCATAGCCGTCAATTTAAGCGAAAGCAATAAAAAAGAGTTTGTTTTTTTGAGATTGAGGGCAGAACGTAGTTTGCCCGTAAAGGCAAACTTTATGTATTTTTGCTCTCATAGTTTTATTTCTATTTTTTTGAAAGGCAGATCGGTAAAGGGTTCTGCCTTTCTCTTTGTTTACACCTAAAGATAGCATTTAATATATTGATTATCAAATAATTATTACAATTTCCTCTGTTTTGAGCCGTCCTTTTTTCTGCTCTTTAAGCAGTTTGTAAAACGGAAGCTGTTCGAGCATATCCAGCCACTTACTGCTTAATCCCCACAATTGCAGCCTTAGCTCCTGCATACCTGATGCTATAAAACTGTGTACCTTGAGGATACTTACCTCGCCGATCTTACCGATTGACATTGTTATCTTCCAGCTTAACATAGCCCATAATAGTTTGCTGTAAAGTGCACAGGTGATACGGTGGGTATTTCCTTTAGGCATCTGATGGATCTTCAACGATGATTTCCAGCCTTTGAACACCAACTCGATCTGCCAGCGGAGATGATAGAGTTTCCGGATCAGTTCGGCACTGTAAGTGCTATCCAGGTTGGTTACAATGAAATTAAAGCCTGCTCTGAGCTTGAAAAGCGCTGTTGTCTGATGGCCTTTCTTTTTGTTGTATTTATCGGTATGGCTTATCCGGTTGTTTTTTATTTCATCACTTACCGGTTCAATAATCATCCGGACAGGTAGCTTGTCTTTTCCAATATAAACTAAACCGTCAAATGCTTTTCCTGATTTTTGTAAAGCGGTCAGGTCCAGCTCCTGGTATACTTCATTACGCAGAATGTGTATCGATGTTTTGGGGCTTAACTTATTGACAAAGAATGCCTTCTTTTCGATAATGTTGCTCATATAAGCAATATGGCTATAACCCAGGTCTCTCATGTATAATACACCCGGTCGAATCATCTGCTGATCGAGGTGGCTTTCTTTCTGGTCATTGCAATTGCCCGGTGTTAGCCTGATATCACAACTTCCACTTTTGATCCCAAACTCAAACTGCAGGGCCGCGCCAGCTTTTATCCCGCAGCCTTTTGTCCCCGGATAAACATCCGCCATTGCCTCCGGTAAGGCAAAACGTGTGGAATCTTTGATGTTGATCTCAAGCCCTTGTATCTCTCTACAAGGCAATTCTATCGCTAAAAGTCGCTCCAGAGCCCCTTTGATAAACTCCGTCAGCCCTTCATTATACTTTTGATGCAGGGCCTGTTTTGATATATTAAGTGAATGCCTTAACATCAGCTGCATACTCATGCCATTAAATGATTGATTGCTGTCAAATAGCAGCGTATCCAGAAGATCTGATCCGCTTATCTTCCTTAAACGTTTGATCACTCCCGTGTTTTTAGCAAGGGTATCAAGAAATCCATGGTCAAATAATTCCGCTTTTAAGCGTTTAAATAACCCTGTCAGGTTTGGTTGGCCGATTCTTGCTCTTAAAAATTTTTATACTACTCCTTAAATTGACGGCTATGCTCTCGAGAGGGGGCGCGTTGGAAAAGAGCTGGAGCAGGGGTGTGTTATACAAGCGATAAGTCGTACGTAGAGTGACACACCCCTCCACCCCTCTCAAGAGGGGAATCGCACTTCCCTTCGCTTCTTAGGCGTTTTTCTCCTTAAGTTAACGGCCATGGCTATGCGGCGCGAAGAAGATGCTTCGCTCCTACCCAAACGGGTGTCATGCTGAGCCCGTCGAAGCATGGTGGGTAGGGCCTCTGCGCGCGACCCTTCGACAAGCTCAGGGTGACAACCCGCTATACCCAATGTCATTTCATCTTCAGAGTCAGCCTGATTCTAAGACTACCCATGAGAAACGTTTTTTAATGTTATGATAACAGTTATCAATTCCCTATTTTGGCGTTCATAACCTCATCAATCATAACATCCTTACTATGAACATTTACAGCAAAGCAATTGCATTGGCTTCGGTACTGATAGCTGCCAATTGTATAGCATCTGCCCAGGAAGCTAAACTCCCTACTCAATGGACCAATACCGCCATGCAGTCCGAAATACCCTTATCTGAATATCCCCGACCTCAATTGCAGCGCAACGACTGGCTGTGCTTGAACGGACATTGGGATTACCGCGGCGGTAAAAACGCGCCTAATGCACTGAACCCTCAAACGCCCGCGTCTTTTGATGACAAGCCGGATAAAATCCTGGTACCTTATTGTCCCGAATCCATACTTTCTGGCATACAGCGCAAACAGGAGATTAACATGTGGTACCGCCGTAGTTTTGAGGTTCCGTCAAAATGGCAAAACAAACAGGTTATTGTTCACTTTGGTGCGGTTGATCATGATGCCACCGTTTTTGTAAATGGTAAAAAAGCAGGTTCGCACTCGGGCGGGTATGATTCATTTTGCTTTGATATTACTTCATATCTTAAAAAAGGCAGCAATACCCTTATTGTTGCTGCTCATGACCCCAATGATGGTAAAACACCATCGGGCAAGAACGGTCCCCGCGGCGATTATACTTTCTCCTCGGGCATCTGGCAAACAGTTTGGGTTGAACCCGTTAACAAATCATATATCAAAAATATTCGCCTGCTGCCAGACGTGGAAGGTAAACGTTTAAAAGTGTTTGTTAATACTATGGGTGCAGGTAAACTCAAAGCAATTGCCCTAAACAATGGCAAAGAGGTTTCAAAGGTTGATGCAACCGGAGGAGCATATTTCTATCTGCCAATAGATAACCTGGTTTTATGGACACCAAATTTTCCGTTTTTGTATGATCTGAAGCTTACCCTATACAATACTGATGGCAGCGAAGCCGACGAGGTTAAAAGTTATTTCGGCATGCGTGATATTAAATTGGGCAAGCTTAACGGCGTGATCCGTCCGCTTATAAATGGCAAGTTCATCATGCAGCTTGGCCTGCTTGATCAGGGGTACTGGCCCGACGGTGTTTTAACCGCACCTACGGAAGAAGCCCTTAAATTTGATATAGAATACACCAAAAAAGCGGGCTATAACCTGATCCGTAAGCACATGAAAACCGAGCCGCAGCGTTTTTATTATTGGGCCGATAAAATGGGCTTATTGGTTTGGCAGGATATGCCCGCTATATGGTATCAGAATGAAGATACTACTAAGAACAGGACGGTTTACCGGAAAGAATTAAAAGCCATCATCGACGATCATTATAACTCGCCCTCCATTATTACATGGGTGCCTTTCAATGAAAACTGGGGTGCTTTTGATGTAAAAAACATAACCAATTGGGTTAAACAATATGATCCGTCGCGATTAGTTAATGGCAATTCGGGCTTTAACAATAATCCCAGCTATCAAAAACCTTACGGCGATCCGGGCAATGGCGATTACGTGGACACACACATTTATGTTGGCCCTTACGGTGCTTCTGTTCCTGATAGCCGCCGGGCGGCCTCGCTGGGCGAATTTGGCGGCGTTGGCCTGTTTGTTCGCGGTCATATGTGGCCGGTACATAACGATGCCTATGATTATGAGCCAACCAAAGCCAGGCTTACCGACCGTTATGTTTTTTTGCTTGATGAGGTAGAGCAATTAATGAAATACAAAGGATTGAGCGTTGCCATATATACCCAAACCACCGACGTTGAACACGAAGTAAACGGCGTTTTAACCTACGACAGGGCCGTTGAAAAAATGGAGATCGAAAGAGTAAACGAAGTAAACCAGGCGGTGATTGAGGAGGGCGATAAGTTGAATAGATAGGCCATTAGGTGAGCGCTTTAAAATCCCCTATTGAGAGGCGCGTAGGGAATGAGCAAGAGCAGGGGTGTGTTTATACGATTTGAATATCAAAGCAGAGAGACACACCCCTCCGCCCCTCTCAAGAGGGGAATCGCACGAGCCCCACCCTTTTGCTTAGCAGCTTGAACTGGTTGAAGTTTAGCGATAGCAGTTTTTAAAGCCCTCCCTTCCGGGGAGGGTTTGGGTGGGACTTACATCACCTTTTTCAAAGTATAATTATTAAGCTTCTCCAGCAGGTCGTCAGGTTTAAAAGGCTTGGATACATAATCATTCATGCCGGCTTCGTATACCTGTTCTTTGATGTCAAAAAGCGCGGAAGCAGTAAGCGCGATGATCGGTATGCTTGATTTTTTAGGATCGGCCATTTTACGGATCTCCTTAGCTGCATCAAAGCCGTTCATCACCGGCATCTGGAGGTCCATTAATATAATATCAAAATTGCCGTACTGCATAAACTCAACTGCCCGTTCCCCGTTTTCGGCAATGGTTGGGTTAATGCTCCACTTGCTCAGCAGTTTCTTCATCAGCATCACATTAACCATATTATCTTCGGCAATAAGCACGCGTAAACAGGCCAGCGGGTTTTCTGAAATTTGTTTAGCTTCGGGAGCGGTGGCTACTGCAACCGGCAATACCTCTGTAGATACAGGAAATTCCATATGAAAAGAAAACTCTGATCCGCGCCCCATTGTACTGTTAACGGTCATTTGCAGTTCCTGCAGCTCAAGCAAACGCTTAACTATGGCCAGGCCAAGCCCTGTGCCGCCATACTCCCGGGTAGTAGCTAATGATTCCTGCGTAAACGGTTCAAATATAGTTTCAAGGTTTTCTTTTTCGATACCGATGCCGGTGTCCCTTACCGAAAAGTTAACGGTAACGGTGTTATGCCGGTCTTCCACACAAGTAACCCTTACCCATATGTTTCCCTGCGGCGTAAATTTTATAGCGTTGCTAACCAGGTTAAAAATGATCTGGGTTATGCGGGTAGGATCGCCAAAAAGCACCTTATCTTTCAATGAGCTATCAACATCAAGCTTAAAAAGCAAGCCTTTCTCTTCGGCCTTCAGTATTTGCCCGCCGCAAATATTGTTCATCAGCTCAACAAGGTTGAAGCGGATATTTTCAAATACTACCTTCCCCGACTCAATCTTGCTGAAATCAAGCACGTCATTAACAATGGCTAACAGGTTATTGGCCGAAAACTTAAGAATTTCAAGGTTCTCCCGCTGGTCGGGCCTCGGGTTGCTCATCATCAGCAAATTACTCATCCCGATCACCGCATTTAACGGCGTACGGATTTCATGCGACATGGTTGACAAGAACTCTGATTTGGCCTGGGCTGATTTCTCTGCCTTTTCAATAGCTGTTTCCATCTTATTGTAAAGCCGGGCCTGCTCCCTGCTGCTATCTTTAAGGTGCTTAATGTTTTTTAAAAAAGCAGTATAAAAATGGCTGTGGATAAAAATAAGCAATATAAAATTGGCAAACAGGCTGATGATAATGGTAGACTGATCAACTTTGTTAGGTTTTATACTAATAATGTACCCACTGTTGTATTCAATGATCATAAATACCAAAACCGGTACTGTATTAAGCAACGAGTACATGAGCCCCCATTGCTGGCCAAGCATATAATAGCTGAATACGATCACGATTATAATAACCTGCACGGTAATGATATTTACCGTTTGCATAGAGGCATAAACCAGGCTGGTATTAACAAGGGTACCCACAATAAGCAGGGCATGTGTTGCGCCGCGCCAGTCGGGCCGCCAGGTTAAATACTTAAATAACACAACTACCGCTCCCATCAAAAACAGGGCGGTATCAGCAAGCATTTTTTGGTTTTGGAAATAAACGTTCAGGTAAAGTGCCCCAAGGGCAACAAAAATAAGGAAGAACCCATAATACAATAAACGAATCCGGGCCTGGTCAAGGAACGATTGCTCCTTCGACAAAATCTTATAAATTGATAAGTTAAAAAAACTTACTTTATTACTCATATTCAGAACTTAACATTGGCCCTGCAATTGAACAGGCCACCGTACAGCAATCAAAATACTGTACGGTAGCTTGTTACGCAAAGCCGGTAAGTTCTGCAATTAGCAAGCCAAAGCAGCTAAGTTTTCTTCAACGATGGTTAATTTAGCTTCGGCATCGGCCTTTTTCTTTTGCTCCACCTCAATAATCTCGGGTTTTGCATTAGCCATAAACCGTTCGTTACCCAATTTTGCATTAACCGATTTCAGGAAACCTAACAGGTATTCCTGCTCTTTTTTCAGTTTCGCACATTCGGCAACCGGGTCAATTTCTTCGCTGAAAGGAATATAAAACTCATCTGTTGAGGCTAAGAAATTAATAGCCCCTTCAATTTTATCGGCTACTGATTCAAACTTGCTGATGTTGGCAAGCCTTGTAATGATAGCTTCGAACTGGCCGTAATTGATCCCTGAATTTGATTTAACAAATAACTCAAGCGGCTCTTTGTCAGAAATTTGTTTTGTTTTGCGGGTGTTCCTGATGTTGGTTACCACATCTTTAACAAGCTCTGTTTCATTTAACAGACGTGAATTAATTTCCCCAATAGCGGGCAATTGCGCTACAATACAGCAGTCAGTTTCAGAACGCTCGCCAAACAGTTCATCATGCCATAATTCTTCGGTAAGGAACGGCATAAAAGGGTGCAATACCTTCAAAATATTTTCGAAGAATTGAATAGTAGCTGCATAAGTAGCCTTATCAATAGGATGCTGATAAGCCGGCTTGATCATCTCCAGGTACCATGCGCAAAAATCGTCCCATACCAGTTTATAGGTATCCATCAAGGCCTCTGATAAACGGTATTGGGCAAAGTTAGCTTCAATTTCGGTTAGCGCCTGGTTAAACCTGTTGGCAAACCATTCAATGGCTACGCCGTTAGGGTTGGCAAGGCTTTCATCAACCTCCCAGCCTTTTACCAGTTTAAAGGCGTTCCATATTTTGTTGGCAAAGCCGCTGCCTTGTTTACAGTAGCTTTCGTCAAACATCAAATCGTTACCTGCAGGCGAGCATAATAACATGCCTACGCGCACACCATCTGCACCGTATTGAGCTATCAGGTCAAGCGGATCGGGAGAGTTGCCCAATTGCTTTGACATCTTACGACCTTGCTTATCCCTCACGATACCTGTAAGATATACGTTCCGGAACGGTACTTCGCCCCTGAACTCATGACCGGCCATGATCATCCTGGCAACCCAGAAAAATAAAATTTCGGGCGCGGTAACCAGGTCGTTAGTTGGATAATAATAGTTAATATCAGCATTGTTCGGATCCTTAAAACCATCAAATACCGAGATAGGCCATAACCATGATGAAAACCAGGTATCAACTACGTCTTCGTCCTGTATAAGATCTTCAGATTTGAGATTTGAGATTTGAGATTTGAGATTTTTCGCTTCTTCAAAAGCCTCTTCCCTGTTCTTTGCAATCACAAATTCGCCGTTGGGCAGGTACCAGGCCGGGATCTGTTGTCCCCACCAAAGCTGGCGGCTGATGTTCCAGTCGCGTACATTCTCCATCCAATGGCGGTAAGTGTTCACAAACTTTTCGGGGATCAGTTTGATCTCGCCGTTTAGCACATAGTCTAAAGCAGGTTTGGCCATTTCGCCCATCTTGCAAAACCATTGCATGGATAGTTTTGGCTCAATAACCGCGTTGGTACGTTCACTGAAACCAACCTGCGATTTATATTCTTCAACTTTTTCCAGTACGCCGGCTTCTTCCAGCAACACAGCTATTTTTTTACGGGCGGCAAAACGGTCTTCACCAACCAGTATCTGCGCCTTTTCGTTCAGGGTGCCGTCGTCATTCAGGATATCAATGACCGGCAGGTTATGACGCTGGCCCAGTTCATAGTCATTTAAATCGTGTGCGGGGGTAACCTTCAAACAGCCGGTACCAAAATCCATAGTCACATAATCATCCAGGACCACCGGGATCTCGCGGTTGATCAGCGGGATGTAAACCTTTTTACCGTGCAGGTGCAGGTAACGCTCGTCATTAGGGTTGATACAGATAGCGGCATCGGCCATAATGGTTTCAGGGCGAGTAGTAGCGATGGTTAGGTAGTCTGAAGTCTGAAGTTCTGAGTCCGAAGTCTGACTTTCTACTTCAGACTCCTGACTTAAGACTTCAGACTTCGGATTTACGACTTTGTACTTAATATAAAAGAGCTTCTGGTTAACTTCCTTGCGGATAACTTCTTCGTCGCTCACCGCGGTTTTGCCCTGCGGGTCCCAGTTAATCATGCGGATACCGCGATAGATCAAACCTTTTTTGTACAGGTGGATAAACGTATCAATAACCGCTTCCGAAAGATTCTCGTCCATGGTAAATTTGGTGCGGTCCCAATCGCAGGAGGCACCTAATTTTTTAAGCTGTTCAAGGATAATGCCGCCGTATTTTTCCTTCCATTCCCAGGCGTAAGTTAAAAACTCTTCGCGGGTAAGGTCTTTTTTGCTGATACCACGCTCTTTAAGCATGGCGACAACTTTAGCCTCAGTGGCAATACTGGCGTGGTCGGTACCGGGAACCCAGCAGGCGTTTTTACCTTTCATTCGGGCGCGGCGAACCAGCACATCCTGTATGGTATTGTTGAGCATGTGGCCCATGTGTAAAACCCCGGTAACGTTTGGCGGCGGAATGACTATAGTATAAGGTTCGCGCTCATCAGGCACCGACTTAAAAAAGCCGTGCTGCAACCAGTAACTGTACCATTTTTCTTCGGTTTCTTTAGGGATATATGTTTTAGCAATACTCATAACGCGCAAAAATACGATAGTTAACGGTTCATAGCCAAAGGTTGGGGGATTTTTTTGGGAATATAGTTCATGGTTCATAGATGATGGTTTTAAACTGATAGTTTTTGATCGGTCAAGAGCGTAGGCCGCATTAGGGATGGTAGCGGATACCGGCCCACGGGCGTAATGCCTGCAGGCGTATGAGCGTACAGCCCGGGCCGGAGGTAATGCCCGGAAAAAGAGATTAGAGAATTGAGATTAGCGTTTAGTTGTTTTACGTATTGTTTAGTTTTTTTCACCGTACCAACCTATCCCATCCGAGTTTATTTGAGTTAAAAAATTTTTATAAAATCCCATTAATCCCAAAAATCCACCCAAATCCCGGTTCAGAATTATGGCGTTGCCTGCGGCCCGGGCTGTACGCTCATACTGCACAAGGCCTTAGCCACTTGGCCGGTATCCGCTACCATCCCTAACGCAGACCAGTACTTTTATAAAACGATTATCACCACAACATGCAATCATTATCAGTCATCTATAAACCATGATCTACCACCCCAAAAACCATGAACCATGATCTATCAACCATGAACAATCCCCGCTCCCACAATATTTTTACAATTAACCAGTTATTATATAGTAACATTCAAGTTGACATGAAAACTATGCCTTTATACCGTTTCTGGCTTGATATTTTGAAAAAAACAAGGCTGGACGCCATTATCCACTGGTTCAATCACTAACGGCCCTCTGTGCATAAATACCTTCTATTTTACTAACTTTAATTTTCAAAATTGAGATGAAATTAAAGTTAAACTGTTTATTACTGGTTATCATTCTTATTATAT